>NZ_CP084541.1:2225000-2550000 GCF_020410765.1 Streptomyces marincola
CGAACGCCGTGACCAGCCAGCACAGGCCGAGGAACTGCGCGGCGAGCAGCACCGCCTGCCCCGCCCCCGCCACCGACCACCAGCGGGGGCGGGGCGGCGGGGCGGCGGGATTGCGTTCCAGCGCGGTCTCCAGGGCCCGCGGCAGCCCCTCACCGCCGCGCCGCGCCGCGTCCCGCACCGCCCTGGCCCACGGCCGCGGCAGCCCGTCGGCCGCGTCGGCCGCCACCTGCCGCACCGCCTGGTCCACCGCGGCCCTGGCCACCACAGGCGGCCCGGCCGCGCGCAGCCGCTTGGCGGCCAGCGCGGGCGGCTCGCCGCGGCGCTCGGCCTGGTGCGCGGCGAGCCGCCGCGCGACCTGCGCCCACGGCGTGCCGCAGGCGCGGTCGGCGCGGCGCAGCCAGGCGCGTTCCGCGGCCTGCCCGCCGGCCGGCGCGCCGACCGCCGCGGCCAGGCCGTCCTCGAACTCCTCCCTGGCCCGCGCGGTCAGCCCGGCCGGCGCGTCGGCGCCGTCGGCGATGTACACGGGCCCGAGGCGGCGGGCCACGCCGTCCACGTCGGCCGCGAGGCGGCGCCCGGCCGCCGTCCGCGCGGCGACCAGCTCGCCCACCTGGCGGCGCAGCTCCGCGACGCCGTCCCCGGTGAGCGCGGAGACGGCGAGCACCCCGGCGCCCGGCTCGCCGTGCTCGCCGAGCGCGAGGCCGCGTTCGTCCAGCAGCCGCCGCAGGTCGTCGAGCACGGCCTCGACGGCCTCGCCCGGCAGCCGGTCGGCCTGGTTGAGCACGATCAGCGACACCTCCGCGTGCCCGGCGAACGCGCGCAGGTAGCGTTCGTGCAGCACCGCGTCCGCGTACTTCTCCGGGTCCACCACCCAGATCACGGCGTCCACCAGGGACAGCAGCCGGTCCACCTGGTCGCGGTGCGCGGTGTCCACCGAGTCGTGGTCGGGCAGGTCGAGCAGGATCAGGCCGCGCAGCGTGGTGTCGACGACGTGCGCCCTGCGGCGCGCCCGCGCGGGGATGCCGAGGCGTTCGAGCAGCCCGTCGGGGCCCTGCTCCCGGCCCGCGTCCCACGTGCAGGACACGGCGGTCGCCGTGGTCGGCCGGCGCACGCCCGCCTCGGACAGCTGCGCCCCGGCCAGCGCGTTGAACAGCGTCGACTTGCCGCTTCCCGTGGCGCCCGCGATGGCCACCGCCGTGTACGCCGTGGGCAGCCGCTCCCTGGCCGCGGCCTCGTCGAGCACGCATCCCGCCTCGGCCAGCACCTCGCCGTCGAGCCGGGTGCGGGAGAGCCCCACCAGCTCGCGCAGCGCGCCGAGCCTGACCCGGAGGGTGCCGTCGTCCCCGGTCGGCGTCTCCGTCATGTCCTGTCCTCTCCACGGTGGTGTGCGGGTGCCGCTCAGCCCTGGTGCGCGCGCACGGACGACAGCGCGGCCACCAGCTCGACCTGCGGCTCCGCGGTGATGTTCAGCCGGTGCAGCGGGGCGCCGCGGCGCAGCCGTTCCGCCGTCAGCGCCCGTTCGACGCAGCGCCGCAGCTCGGCCGCGCCCCGGTCGCGCAGCCGGGAGGCGTTGCGGGAGCCGAGGATGCCGGCCAGCGCCTGCTGCGCGACGCCGCCCGCCTTGCCGCCGAGCAGGGAGGCGGCGAGCAGCGCGGCGGTCTCGCCCTCGTCGCCCGGCTCGCCGCGCGTTCCGCCGGCCGCCTGCGCCGCCTCCTCTGCCAGCTCGTCGAGGCAGCGCCGCAGCCGCCTGACCAGCACGCCGACGCGTTCGGCCACGGCGTCCTGGCCGTCCGCGCCGCCCTCGGGCGCGCCGGGTTCGCGCTGCCAGGCCGCGTCGGTGTGCTCGTCGGCCGCGGAAACGGCCTCGACCAGCAGCCCGGCGAGCGCCTGGGCGAGCGCGTCGGACAGCTCGTCCGCGCCGGCGTCCTCGGGGAACGCGAGCCAGTGCGCGCCCGCCTGCCCGGTCAGCAGGCCGCCGCCGGCGAGGCACGCGCGCACCCTGCGGTCCGCCTCTGCGTAGGCGTCCGCGAGCCGCTGGTCGAGCCGCACGGCGGTGGCGTACTGCGCCGCGCAGGCCCCGGCGAGGTCGGCGACCCGGGCGCGCAGCGCGGCCAGCGCTCCGGCCGCCGTGCGCGTCGCGGCGAGCGAGCGCGCCTGGGGGTCCTGCGCGCGGCGGCCGAGCCATTCCCGCAGCCCGGCGACGGCGGTCGCGGGCAGCAGCCCCGAGTTGGCCGCGGACTCGGGGAGTTCGGGAACGGTGAACCGGGGCACCTCGCCGAGCCCGGCGCGTTCGAGCAGGGCGCCGTAGTGCCGGGAGACCTCGGCGGCGATCTGGTGCGGCACCCGGTCGAGCACGGTCGCGAGGGTCACGTCGTACTCCTTGGCGCTGCGCAGCAGGTGCCAGGGAACGGCGTCGGCGTAACGGGCCGCCGTGGTGACCAGCACCCAGATGTCGGCGGCGCAGATCAGGTCGGCGGCCAGGTCGCGGTTGCCCGCGACGATGGAGTCGATGTCGGGGGCGTCGAGCAGGGCGAGCCCCGCGGGCAGGGCGCGGGTGGTGACGACGGCGAGCGCGTCCGGGCGGTCGCTCTCCTGGCGGGGCCCGCAGACCCGCCCGAGCTGCGGCAGCACGCGGCGGCCGGTGAACCAGCGCTCGTCGTCGGGGTGGCACACGAGCACGGGCGTCCTGGTCGTGGGGCGCAGCACCCCGGCCTCGGTGACGCGGCGCCCGACGAGCGAATTGACGAGCGTGGACTTGCCCGCCCCGGTCGACCCGCCGACCACGGCGAGCAGCGGCGCCTCCGGCTGGCGCAGCCGGGGCAGCAGGTACCCGTCGAGCTGGGCGAGCAGTTCGGCGGCGGAACGCCGGGCCCGTTCCGCCCCCGGCAGATCGAGCGGGAAGCGCACAGCCGCGAGGCGCTCCCGCAGTACGGTCAGCGCGTCGAGCAGCTCGGGCCGTGCGTCCAAGATCGCCACATGCGCAGAATGCCTAATTTCGAGCGGTTTCAAAAGCATATTCCGCCGAACGCGCCCCAAACCGGGCAGCCGGCGGCCCGCCCCGGCCGCGGCTCTGGCATAACGAGTGCGCAACACCGCACGCGGACGCCACCAAAATCGCTGCGCTTGTCGCACTCGCCTGCGATTATCGGGGCTGCTTCACCGGATCTCCACACGAGGGGGCCGCCGTGAAGCAACCGGGACGAACCCCTCGAAGCTCTATCCTGTGCGCGGCGAGGTCACTTCAGGGGCCACCGTCCCACGCCATGACCAAGACCGGCCCCCGTAGCTCAGTGGATAGAGCAGGTGCCTTCTAAGCACTTGGCCGCAGGTTCGAGTCCTGCCGGGGGCGCACCGAAGAGGGCTGGTCAACGGCCCGGGGAGCGGCCGAGGGGTGCGCTGCGGCGGTGATGTCCGCCACATCGGCGGCCAGGGCTTCACTGATCGTCACCTGTAGGTGAAGGCTCCGGTCCCGGCTGTCGTAGCGGGCCCGGAGCCGGAAGGCGCCGTAGATCTCGCGCTGGAGGCGGACCGGGCAGCCGAGTGGTGAGCTGGGCTGTCCGCGGTTCCTGCCGTTCGGGGCCGAGGATGTGCTCTTCGAAGACACCGTGCGCGGCCTCCAGCACGCGGCGCACCGATCCACACCGCCTCGGGTGAGCGCCGTGCCAGTCGGCGGCGTGGTGGTGGGCATGGGAGATCCGCCCTTCGGGGTGCTGCCGAACATGCGGCGCGCAGCATGCAGAGAACGTGTGAGTGCAGCGTGCGGGTGTGCGCCGCCCGGCGGGCGGGCGTGCGCTGATGCCGGCCTCCGCGCGACGGGGAACGGGCGGTGCGTGCCTGCGCGGGTCCTTCTTCAACCGGTCGGCTCCGCTGAGGGTGAGTGCCGTTCCCCCGCCGTTCCCCCACCGGTACCGAACCAGGCCGCTGCTGACACCGGGCCGGTCCGTGCGGGCCGAGGGCCCGTCGCCGTTCCAGGTGGGCTTCCAGCAGGTGGTCAGCGGCGACGCGCACCCTGCTGGTGAACCTTTCCAGCCGAACACGAGGTGAAGATCGCGATGGGACCAAGCGAGCAGACCGACGGTCGGATGAGTCGACGCGCAGCGGTGGGCGCGGCGGCGGGACTCGCCTTCGGCGCCGCCGCCACGACCGGCACCGCTCACGCGGCCGGCCGGGACCGCGGCGGGGACCGGTTCCGCGGCCAGTCGGTCCTCATCACCGGGGCGACCTCAGGCATCGGCAGGGCCGCCGCCGTCGCCTTCGCCCGCGAGGGCGCCAAGGTCGCCTTCTGCGGACGCCGCGAGCGGGCCGGGCGCGCGGTGGAGCGTGAGATCCGCCAGAACGGCGGCGAAGCCACCTACTTCAGGGCCGACGTGCGGCGCGCGGAGGACGTTCGGTCATTCGTGACACGGGCGGTCCGCACCTACGGCGGCCCGGACATCGCCCTCAACAACGCCGGGATACAGCTGCCGTTCACCGACCTGCACGAGGTGTCGGTCGCGGAGTGGGACGAGGTCGCGAGCACCAACATCCGCGGCGTGTTCCTCGCCATGAAGTACCAGATCCCGTTCATGAGGGAGGCGGGCGGCGGGGTCATCCTCGTCACCGGCTCCTCCAACCAGTTCGCCACCAGGACCGGCCTCGCCTCCTACACGGCGGCCAAGAACGGCGTGACCGGACTCGTCCAGGCCGCCGCCCTGGAGAACGCCGCCCACGGCATCCGGGTCGTCGCCATCTCCCCCGGCATGACCGACACCGAGATGCTCGACGCCCACCGCCCCGCAGGCATCTCGGACGAGGAATGGCGGGCCACGAAGGCCGCCTTCGCCGAACAGGGCGTCGACGCGATGAAGCGGATGGCCGAGCCCGAGGAGATCGCCGCCGCCGCGCTCGCCCTGGCCTCCGACGCCTTCTCCTTCCAGACCGGCACCTCGATACCGGTCGACGGCGGCCAACTCGCCGCCCTCTAGCGACCGGGCGGCGCGGCTGTCCCACGAACGGCAAGGCACGCGTGTCACTTCGCGGGCTGCGGGCCGCGCCGCGGTTCGGTGAGGGCGGCGCGGACCAGGGACGAGACGCGGTAACCGCCTCCGCCCCCGGGGTCCGCGCACAGCAGCCCGTGTTCCGTCAGGCCGTCGAGAGCCGCCTCCGCCTCCGCGACCGTGACCGCGGCCAGGCCCGCCGCGTCCGCCGCGGTCAGCCGGTGGCGGCCGTGCCGGGCCAGGCGCCGCAGCCACAGCCGCTGGCTTTTCGTGCACCTGGCGATGGCGGCCTCGGCCAAGGGGCGCATCGCGAGGCCGTCCACCTGGAGTTCGTTCAGCAGGTGCCTGGGGTCGGCGAGCCGACCGGCCAGCCGGGACAGCGGCCGGGTGGGGCACAGCGCGAGTTTGACGGCGGCGATGTGCAGGGCCAGCGGATGACCGTCGCAGGCCACGGCGATCGCCTCGGCCGCCTCCGGTTCCGCGTCGACGCGTTCGGCGCCCACGCAGTCCCGGAGGAACCGGATCGCGGACGACCGGCCGAGGCCGCTCAATCTGACCAGGGAGTGGGCCCGCAGGGCGGCGAGCGGGCGCCTGGACGTGACCAGGACCGTGCGGGCGGACCCGGCGGCCAGGGCCGCACGGCCGACCTCCGGGTCCCGCACCCCGTCGAGCAGGAGCAGGTCGGGACGTTCCCCCAGCCCGTCGACCCGCTGCCACGCCTCACCGGGTGACGTGCACTGGTGCAGGTCGACGTAGGCGACGGTGCCGCCGTTCGCTCCCGACCAAGCGCCCCGGCGATGGGCGGCGTGCAGGGCCAGCGCCGACTTGCCGATACCGGGGGGCCCGCAGATGACCGTCACCCGGTGCTCCCGCCCCTCCGCCCGCGCCGACGTGCTGTCCAGCACCCGCCGGAGTGCCCCGTCCCGCCCGATGAGCGGAGTCACCGGTGGGGGCGCGGCCGAGGATGTGGGCGCCGAGAAGTGCGCGCCGTCGAGTGCCGCGCTCCGCAGGCCCCGCGCCGGCACCGCGCCGTGCTCGGCGGCCAGACGCGCGGCGAAGGTCCGGTACGCCTCGGCCGCCTCCGGATCACGCCCGTCGCTGCGCAGGGCACGGATCAGCTCCTCGGCGACCTGCTCGTCGGTGGGGAACGAGACCGCGAGACCGCGCAGGTCCGTCACGGCGTCGGCGGCCCTGCCCGAGGCGAGCCGGATCGCGGCGCGCGCCAGGACCGCCGCGCGGTAGTGGCACTCCAGCTCGGCCGTCGTCTCGTGCAGCAGAACGTCGGGGGCCACGCCGGTGTAGGGCCGTCCCCGCCACAGTGAGACGGCCTCGTCGAGCAGCGACTCCGCCATCCGCAGCCGGCCGTCTCCGCGAGCCCGCAGCCCTCGGCGGAGCAGGTCGCGCAGCCGGCTCGCGTCCAGCGCCTCCGGCGTGACGGGAAGGAGGTAGCCGCCCGCGCGGGTCTCGATGACCTGCCCGGGGGCGTAGCGGTCGAACGTCTTCCGCAGGCCGTGGATGTAGGTGCGGACCGTGGTCGCGGCCCCGCGGGGCGGGCTGCCGCCCCACAGGCCGTCGGCCAGGGTCTCGGTGGCGACGAACGTGTTGGGCCGCACCGTCAGCAGGGCCGCGGTGTCCCGCAGTCGGCCGCTGAGCGGCAGCTCCATGCCCTCGCTGCTGAGCAGTTCGACGGGACCGAGGACACGGAAGGCCACCGCGCCTCCGGAACGTCCGCTCGCACTCACTCCGACCGCCACCTCTCCACCCGTGTCCACCCGCGTAGACCGCTGTTGCCACCCCCCTGGCCGGTTGACTACCCCGACGCGCCGACCGGTGCGTTGAGTGCGCGTTTACCGAACGTCCCGGACCCGGCCGCGCGCCAACAAATCACGTCACCTGGCGTGACGAGGTGATCGCGCGCCGGACCGCTCCAGCCGGACACCGCGGCCCGTATCGCCGTGAAACGCCACCGCGCGGCGCGGGCGGTGTTGCGGCGACCGCCCTGCCAGGCCGGCCGCCCAACACGTCGCCAACACGGCGCCAACACCGCGTTTCTAGGCTCCCTGAGCGAATCGGTGTTCAGGGCCGGGACGCCCCGCCGCACCGACTCGCCAGCCCGGGCGGCCTCCGCCCGGCCATCGACCAAGCACCGACCGACGCGGCCGGGAGGCTCCATGACCAGTCACCATCACGAAGCGGCCGGGCACGGCGACGAGCACGATTACGTGGACGACTTCCTCGCGGTCCGCGACGCCGTGGCCCCCCTGCGCGGCTGGCGGCACCTGCCGGAGGAGATGTGGTGCTACGTCACCCCGCCGGACTCGGAGTTCCGCGCGCAGGGCTGGAAGATCCACGTCTCGGCCACGCCGCGCTCCGCGGTGCCCGTGCTCCGGGCCGCGTCCCGCGTGCTGCTGGAGCACAAGGCCGCCTTCAAGTTCGCCAAGAGCCTGAGCCGGCTGCGGATGCTGCTGTCGATCCGGATGGACCGGGGCGCCGGCGGCAAGTTCATCACCGTCTACCCCTCATCCGACGAGCAGTTCACCGACCTGCTCCAGGCCCTGCACCGGGCGACCGAGGGACTTGAGGGGCCGGCCATCCTCTCCGATCGCCGGTACCTCCCCGACAGCCTGGTGCACTACCGGTACGGCGGCTTCAGCGCGGGTCAGCAGGTGCTCGACGTGGACGGGGCCTACGTCCCGATGCTGGTCGCACCGGACGGCTCGTGGAGCAAGGACGAGCGCACCGCCTGGTTCTCCCCGCCACCGTGGGCCTCCGCCCCCCGGCTGCCCGAGGGGGTGGAGCAGCCCGGGCCGGTGAGGCGGCAGCGGAGCAAGGGTCAGGTGCTGCTCAACGACCGGTTCGTGGTCTTCGAGGCGATCCGCCACTCCAACCGCGGCGGCGTCTACCGCGCGCTCGACCGGCACGACGGCGACCGGCGGGTGATCATCAAGGAGGCCAGGCCGTTCGTCGCCGCCGAGACCTGCGGCACGGACGCCAGGGACTACCTGCGCAACGAGTACCGCACGCTGAGCCTGCTCGAACCGCTCGGCATCGCGGTCAAGCCGGTCGACCTCTTCGAGTACCAGGGGCACTCCTTCATGGCGGAGGAGGAGGTGCCGGGCGTTCCGCTGCGCGACTGGGTGGCCGAACGCATCAGGAACGAGCCGTCGCGGGCGCTCCCGCTCGACGCGGTGCTGCCCGTGGCCCGGCGGGTCGTCGCGCTCGCCGGAGCGGCGCACGACAAGGGGCTCGTCCTGCGCGACTTCACGCCCAACAACATCATGGTCACCCCTGGCGGTGAACTGGTGCTGATCGACACCGAGTTCGCCGCGATTCCGGGTGAGACGACCACCCGCATCCAGACCCCGTCCTACACGGCGCCCGAGGAGATCGGCGGCCCGACCCGCTATCCCGCGCCTTCCCACGAGGCGGACCTCTACAGCGTCGGCGCGACCCTGTTCTACCTGTGCACGGGGGTCAACCCGGTCGTCGCCAACGACGGCTTCGCGGCGGAACCGGGCCGGAAGCCGCCGGTGCGCCCCCACGACGAGCGGGTCGAGCGCATGGTGGCCGGGGTCGCCGCGGACGTTCCGTCGCTCGCGGCGCTCGCCCCGGCGGTGCTCGGCCTGATGCGGGAGGACCCCACCCGGCGCACCGGTCTCGTCCAGGTCCTCGACCTTCTCGACACGCCCCGGGTCCCCGTGCCCGCCGCCGCGCCGCACCGCCTGTCCGCGGCCGACCGCGACCGCCTGCTCGCCGACGGAACGGCGCAGCTCGTCGCCGCCATGACGCCGGAATCCCGCCGGAGCCTGTGGCCGGCGCCGCCCATGGAGGGCCGCCAGTTCGACACGCTCGCCGTCCAGGCCGGCAGCGGCGGGACCCTGGAGGTCCTGCGGCGCGCCGCGCTCCGCGCCGAGGGCGCCGAGGGCGGGGAGCGCCTCGCCGGCGGCGAGCTGACCGAGGCGCTGCGCACCGCGCTGACGTGGCTCGACCGGCACGCCGACGACGAACGCCGCCAGCTCCCCGGCCTCTACTTCGGCCGTGCGGGCACCTACTGGGCCATGTACGAGGCCGCCGCCGCACTCGGCGAGGAGGAGATCGGGCGGCGCAGCGTCGACCGCGCCAAGCGCCTGTCCGTGAACTGGACCAACCCGGACATGACCCACGGCATGGCGGGCAACGGGCTCGCGCAGCTGCGGCTGTGGCGGCGCACCGGGGACGAGGAGTTCCGCGTTCGCGCCGAGCTGTGCGTGGAGGCGGTGCTCGGGGCCCGTTCCGAGGACGGCACCACGTGGCCTGTGCCCGCCGCGATGGGCCAGGTCTCCGGGCTCACGCACTACGGCTTCGCCCACGGGGTGGCCGGCGTCGGCGCGTTCCTCGTGGTCGCCGCGCGCGAACTCGGGCGGCCCGACCTGCTCGACATCGCGACGTCCAGCGGCGACCTCCTGCTGTCGCTGGCCAGGCGGCAGGGCGAGTCGCTGGCCTGGCCCACCGCCCAGCACGAGCCGGAGGACGCCGAGAAGTTCGACGGTGTCTGCTGGTGGTGCAGCGGGGCTCCCGGCATCGGGACGTTCCTGATCCGGCTGTGGCGGGCCACCGGGGAGGACCGTTTCCTCGAAGCCGCGCACGGCGCCGCGGTCGCCACCCGCAGGGAGAGGTGGCTCCTGCTCGCCTCGCACTGCCACGGTGTCGCGGGCAACGGCGAGTTCCTGCTCGACATGGCGGCGGCCACGGGTGAACGGCGCTACCGGGACTGGGCCGCCGAGCACGCGGCCTCGCTGTACCGGCTGAGCGCCCTGCACGAGGGCCGTCTCGTGGTCCTGGACGAGACCAACTCGGCCCTGACCTACAGCTACGGGGTGGGCATGGCGGGGGCGATCGGCTTCCTGCACCGCCACCGCCACGGCGGTGAACGCTGGTGGATGGTGGACGACTTCACCCTGGAGCCCGAGGGGGAGTCCCGGTGACGGCCGTGACCGCCGCCGCGGCAACGAGCGCGCCCGGCACGGGCGCCGTGCCCGGAGCCGCGCCCGGGGCCGCCATGCCCCGGCTGTGGCCGCTGCTCACCTCGCTGCGCTCCCGGTTCTCCTTCCGGTTCTCCACCACGGGACGCGCCGCCGCCGCGCTGGTGGCGGACGGGCGCGGAGTCCTGTTCTGCGAGTTCTGGGACCTGGCGGACGAGGCGGGAACGGCGCCGACCTGCCGCGTTGTCCCCGGCTTCAGCAGACCGGCGCGCGCGGAGGACGACCCGGCCTCGCTGCCGAGCGACGCGCTGCCCTTCGACGACGGCTCGGTCCTCGTCGTCGCCAGGACGGGACTCGAACTGGTCACCGCGGCCGGTGCGCGGACCGCCGCCGGGCGGCTGCCGTTCAGGCCGGTCGTGACCGCCCCCGCGCCCGGCGGGCGGCCGGGCGCGCTGTTCCTGGGGCGCGACGACGCGGGCGCCTGGTCCGCCTGGTGGTGGGACCCGTCCGCCGCCGGGGCGCGGCGGGTCGGCGGCGTGCCGCCGCTCACGCTGCCCAGGGGCGGGGGCTGGCTGGACGAGGGGGCGACCCGTTTCGCGCTCAACGCCCCCTCCCCCGCCGGTCCCGGGCCCACGGCCCCCGCGGTCCTCACGGTCCCCGAGGGCCGGCTCGAACCACTGCCCGTCGGGGACCCGAGCGAGCACGACATGGTCTGGCACACCGTCCCGCGCACCGGCGAGTCCCTGCTGGTCGGCACCGACGGCTCCGCCCACGCGCTGCGGCTCTCGGGTCCCGGCGGCACCCGGCGGCTGACCGCCGCGGACGCGCTGACGGGTTCGGTGACCCCGCTCGCCCTCGACGCCTCCGGCACCCTGCTCGCCCTCCATGAACGCGTCGGGCAGCGCGACCGCCTGACCGTTCTCGACACCGTGCGGGACGCGCTTCTCGACCTGCCGGAGCGGGGCGACACCCTGTACGCCCACGCCACGTGGACCGAGACCGGCTCGGGAACGCCCGGGCTCCTGGCGTTCGTGGCCGACGCGGGGCGCCCCGCCCGCGTGGCGGGCACGGCACCGGGAGCCGAGGGCTGGACCCACGTCACGGACGGCACCGAGGCGGGCGACCACGACGCCTACGCGCCCGGGCACCTGGAGCGACTGCCGGGAGCGGCCGGCGACATCGAGGCCGTCGTCTGCGGTCACCAGGACTGGCGCACCGCCCGCGGGGTGGTGCTCTGCCTGCACGGCGGGCCGGCCGACCACTGGGCGCTGAAGTTCTCCCTGCTGTTCCAGTTCCTCGCCGACCTGGGCCTGACCGTGATCGCGCCCAATCCGCGCGGCAGCACGGGTTACGGCGACGCGTTCCACCGGACGGTCGTGGGCGCGTGGGGCGGCCCCGACCTCGACGACGTGCTCGCCATCGCCCGGCACCTCAGGGCCGAACGCCGGACGCCGGAGGGCCTGGCCCTGTACGGCGCGAGCTACGGCGCGTTCCTCGCCCTGCTGGCGGCGGCCACCGAGCCGGAGTTGTGGTCCAGAACGCTCGCCGTCGCCCCCATGCTCGGCGGCCGGCGCCTGCACCCGGAGGCCGACGCGTCGGTACGCGCCCTCATCGACCGGCTCGACGGGCACGCCGTCGTCGACGATCACCTCGGCCCGCGCGACCCGCTGGCCCGCCTCTCGCGCATCACCGCCCCGCTCGCCGTGATCCACGGCGCGGACGACCCGACCATCCCGCCGGGTCAGTCCCGCCGGCTCGTGGCGGAACTCAGACGTCTCGGCCGCCGGCCCGGCACCGACTTCCACCACGTGGAGGTGCCGGGAGCCGGCCACAGCCCGCTCGACGGCTCGGCCGAGCTGCACCACACGGCGGCCCTGTTCCTCGCCGAAGGCGTGTGGACGGGGCCGGCCACCACCTGACCGCTCCGGCGACGCTCGCGCCCGGAGTCCGCACCAGTGGGAGGAGAGGAGGTGAACCACATGACGATCGCCATCGAGGCCCTCCAGGAGCTGGAGGAGACCGAGAGCGGCCTGGCCGACTGCCCCATCGGCTCGTGCTGCGGAGCGTGGCTGCCCGTGCCCACGGCCTTCACCTGCTTCGGCAACACGTTCGGAAGCTGACGGGGCGCGGCGCGCCACGTCACACCACGACGACGTAGGGAAGGAGGTGAACCGCATGTCCCTCGCCATCGAGGAGCTCCAGGAACTGGAGGCCACGGAGGAGGCGGCCCTGGCCGCGAACAACTGCTGCTGGAACTCGATCATCAACGGCTGCCAGTGGCAGAGCTTTGCCATCCTGTCGACCTGCCACGGCTGCACCAACTCGAACTGACCCTCCGGGTCGCACGGCTTGGAAGCCGAAGCGCGTGCCTCCGAGGAGGTGAAATGACCACGCTGATTCTCGACCTTCAGGAACTCGAGGCCACCGAGAACCCGGCCTTCGACGAGGTGCAGGGATGTTGCGGGCTGGGAACGCTCCTGACCTGCCCCACCCGCACCTTCGACTGGTAGGCGGCAGTCCGCCCTCCTGCCGCCGCCCCGTCCGGCTCGCATCCGGGCGGGGCGGCCCGCACCCGGCGCCCCGACGCGAGGAGTAGTGCCCGTGCCGACCGCTTCCCCGGCGCAGCCCGCGCCGCCCACGCGGGCCGCGCCGTCAGGAGACCGGCTGCTGGCCCGGCTCCTGCGCGGCACCCGTGCCCTGACCGCCCTGTACCTGGTCGCCGCCGCCGCCTCGGCCGCCACCGCGCTGCTGCTGCCCGCCGCCCTGGCCGCCGCCGTCAACGCCGCCGTCGGGCGGACCTCGGCCACCACCCCCGTGGTCCTCACGGTCCTGCTGCTCGCGATCGCCGCGCTGGCCGAGGTCGCCGCCGAGCTGGCGCAGGTGAGGACCTCGACCCGGGGCGCCGCCTGGCTGCGGCACGACCTGCTGCGCCACATGGTCCGCCTCGACCTGCGCGGGCAACGCCGTTTCCCCGCCGGTGACGTGCTGAGCAGGCTGCTCCAGAGCACCTCGCAGACCGCGAACCTGGTGCCCACCGTCGTCGGCGGGCTGATGTCGGGCCTGGTGTCCGTCGGCGCCATCGCGGCGCTGTTCCTCATCGACCCCGGCTCCGGCCTGATCTTCCTGCTCGGGGCGCCCGTCGTCTGGCTGGTCGCGAAGGGCTTCTTCCACCGGACCACCGCGCTCACCGAGGGCTACCAGCGCGCCCACGGCGAACTCGCCGGGCGTTTCCTCGAAGCCGTCCGCGGCATCCGCACCATCAGGGCGGCCGGCACCGCCGACCGGGAGACCGAGCGGGTGCTCGAACCCCTCCCCCGGCTGCGCCTGCACGGTGAACGCTTCTGGCTGGCCCAGCGCGACGCGGGCTGGCGCATCTCCCTGGTCGTGCCCGTGCTCCAGATCGGTGTCCTGGCCACCGCGGGACACGGGGTGGCCTCCGGTCGCCTCGCCCCCGGCGACCTGCTCGCCGTCACCGGCTACCTCGGCCAGGCGTTCGGCGTCTTCGCCCAGATCGGCGTGATCGCGAGCCTCGGCCAGGTCCGCGGCTCGGCCAACCGGATCAGGGAGGTGCTGGCCGCGCCCCCCGCCCCCTCGGGGAGCCGCGCGTTCCCGCCGGGCGGCGGCGCCCTGCGGCTGTCCGGCGTCCGGGTCCTGGCGGACGGGAAGCCCCTCCTCGACGGCGTGGACGCCGAACTGCCAGCGGGCAGCGAGGTGGCCGTGGTCGGCGAGTCCGGCACGGGCAAGTCGACCCTCGCCGCCCTCGCGGGCGGGCTGCTCCACCCCGACGCCGGGACCGTCACCCTGGACGGCGTCGACCTCGCGGCGGCCGACCCGGCCGCGCTGCGCCGGGAGATCGCCTGCGCCTTCGAACGTCCCGTGCTGCTCGGCGCCACCGTCCGCGACGCCATCGGCTACGGCGACGAGCCCGTGGACGGCACCGCACTCGCCCGGGGCCTGCGGGACAGCGGCGCGCGGGAGTTCGTCAGCAAGCTCCCCCGGCAGCTCGACACCCCGCTCGGCGACCTGCGCGCCTCGGGAGGCGAGTACCAACGCCTGGGCCTGGCCCGCGCGTTCTGCCGGAACGCCAGGCTGCTCGTGCTCGACGACGCCACGTCGAGCGTCGACGTCATCACGGAACGGCGCATCGCCCGCGCGCTGCGGAACCACCCGGCCACCCGGCTCGTGGTGACGCACCGCGTCTCCACCGCCGCCCGCGCCGACCTGGTCCTGTGGCTCCACGAGGGCTCGGTCGCCGCCGTCGGGCCGCACAGCGAACTGCTCGCCCTGCCCGGCTACGCGGCCCTGTTCGGCGAGGCCGTGGGCTCCGCGGGCCAGGCGCGGGAGACCACGGGGGCGCGGCCATGAGCGAACGGACGACCCGCAGGGCGGGCACGCGCGCCGGGCTGGCGCTGATCCGCCCCGCGCTGCGCGCCGAACGCCGTTCGATCGCCGCGCTGGCGCTGTGGTCGGTCGTCGAGGCCGCCCCGACACTGCTGTCCGGCTGGATCATCGGGCGCGCGGTGGACGACTTCCTCGCGGGGGAGGTGACCGCCGCGCTGGTACTGCTCGCGGTGTACGGCGTGGCGATGCTGGCGGCGGCCGTGAGCACCCGCCAGGTGATGGGCCCGCTCGCCCGGATCGTGGAGGCCGTGCGCGACCGGCTGGTCGGTACCGTGGTCGAGTCCGCGCTGCTCAGTGCCGTGCGCCACGGCACGACGCCGGACGCGGGCACGGTGGCCCGCACCACGCGGCAGACGGAGTCGGTGCGCGGCCTGATGGCCGGGCTGCTGATGAGCGCCCGCGGGGTCGCGTTCTCCGTCCCCGCCGTGGTCGTGGGCCTGTTCACCATCGCCCCCGTGATCGCCGCGCTGACGCTGGCCTCACTGGCCGTGTCCTGCGCGCTGCTCGTGCTGGTCTCCCGGGTGCTGCGGCGCCGGCTCGTGGTGTCCTTGACGGCCGAGGAGGAACTGGCCGAGAACGCGGGACGCCTGCTTGACGGGCTGCGCGACGTGGCCGCGTGCGGCGCCCCGCGCCGGGCCGCCGGGGAGACCGGGCGGGCCGTCGAGGCGCAGGCCGCCGCCTCGATGGCGACCGCGTGGGCGGAGGCGGGACGCATCGGGGTGATCGTGACCGGCGCCCGTTTGCCGCTCGTCGGGACGCTGCTGCTGGCCCCCGGGCTGATCAGCTCGGGCCACCTCACGCCGGGGGAGGTCGTGGGGGTGGCCACCTACCTGGTCACAGGGCTCGAACCGGCGGTGCGCACCATCGTGCAGAACCTCGCGGGGCTCGGGCTCCACCTCGGGGTCGTCCTGCGGCGGCTGGCCGAGCGGACCGCGCTCCCCGCGTCCCCGGCGACGGCCTCGGCCGCCCCGCCCGCAGGTCCGGCCGAACTCACGCTGCACGGCGTTACGTTCGCCTACGGGCCGCACTCGGCGCCCGTTCTCGACAACCTCGACCTCCGCATACCGGTCGGCGACCACCTGGCGGTGGTCGGCCCGAGCGGTGCGGGCAAGTCCACCTTCTCCTCGCTGCTGTGCGGGCTGCTGCCGCCGGACGCGGGAGAGGTGCGCCTCGGGGGCCGGCCGCTGTCCGGCATCGACCCGCGCCGACTGCGCGAGGCCGTCGTGCTGGTCCCGCAGGAGTCCTACGTCTTCACCGGAACGGTCCGCGAGAACCTCGGCTACCTGTGCCCGACCGAACCCGACGACGGACCGCTCAACGAGGCGATCGACCTGTTCGCCCTGCGGGCCGCAGTTGAACGGCTCGGCGGCCCCGACGCGGTGATCGACGAGCCAGGTGCGCTCTCCGAGGGCGAGCGTCAGCTCATCGTGCTGGCCCGGGCCTACCTCGCGCCCGCGGGGACCGTCGTCCTCGACGAGGCGACCTGTCACCTCGATCCGGTGCGTGAGGCGCGGGCCGAGGAGGCGTTCATGGCCCGCCCCGGGACGACCCTCGTGGTCATCGCCCACCGCACCAGTTCCGCCCGCAGGGCCAAGCGTGTCCTGGTGCTCGAATCGGGGACGGCGGTCGTCGGGGCGCGCGGGGCCCTGGCCGGCGTCTCGCCGCTCCTCGACGACCTGATGCGGTGACGGCGCGCGCCACCCCCCGCGGCGGAACGTGCGCCGAGGCCCGGTCAGGCGCGCAGGAGCCGCACGTGCAGATCGGACAGCTCGGGGCCCGGCTCGATACCGTGCTGCTCGCGCAGCACCGATCTGATCTGCCGATAGCAGCTCAACGCCTCGGCCCGGCGGCCGGTGAGCCACAGGGCGCGCATGAGCTGCGCCCAGCGGTGCTCGCGCAGGCAGCCGTCGCCTACCAGGGAGCGCAGCTCGGGCACAACGGCCGCCGCGTCCCTGGCCAGCTCGGACTCGATGAGCCGGTCGCGGGCGACCTCCCTGGCCTCCGTCAAGGAGGCGCGGACCGGCGCCAGCATCCCCGTGGCGGGCACGTCGGCCAGCACCTCTCCGCGCCACAGCGCCAGCGCGCCGCGCAGCTGTGCGCGCGCCGCGTTCTGCTCGCCGTGCTCCAGTCTCTCCCCCGCGCGCTCCAGCGCCGCGCCGAAGGCATCCGCGTCGGTGTCGGCGGCGCCCGGTGGGGCGATCAGGCGGTAGCCGCACGACTGGCGCTCGATCACCGGCCCGTCCTCGTCACCGAGGAGGCGGCGCAGCCGCATCACGTAGTTGCGGATCAGGGCGGGCGCTGTCTCGGGCGGCTGGTTCGGCCACAGTTCCCCGACGAGCTCGGTGACGGGGAGCGCGGTGTCGCGCCGGACGACCAGAACGGCCAGCAGGTGCCGCTGCTTGGCCGCGCTGACCGGCTGCCACCGCTGGCCGCATCGGACCCGAAGCGGACCGAGGATCTGAAAACGCATGGGTGCCGGTCCCTCCCGTCGCGGCGATGATCGTTCGTCGGACACTGTGCGCCCCGGCGCGTAGCAGCCGCGTAGCGCCTGCGTGGACCACCGCGCCCGAGGGGTCGTCCGCGCCGTGCGGACCGAGAGGCCGGTCATTCCGCCCTCGCTCCGCGCCAGTTGATGGCGAACGAGTCTTTGAGCCGACTTCCGGGCCGGAGTTATCGTGACGCGCGGCCGGCGCAGCCACGCCGGCTTCCTGTGCTCGGAGGCTGTTGACGTGGACATCCGATTGCTCGGCCCGGTGGAACTGCACCGGGAGGACCGGCCGGTCGTCGTCGGGGCACCGATGCTGCGCACGCTGCTGGCCGTGTTCGCCGTGCGGCCCGGGCAGCTGCGCAGCGCCGCGAGCCTGTGCGACCAGCTGTGGGGCACGACACCGCCTTCCTCGCGTGCCACGTTGCGGACGTACGTGATGCGCCTGCGGAGGCTGCTGCCCGACGGCCGCCTGCGGAGGGTCCCCTCGGGCGGCTACGTGCTGGACGCGGCCCCGGAGGAGACCGACCTCGGCCGCTTCCGGACGCGACTCGCCCTTGCGCGCGGCCTCGCCGAGACACGGCCCGACGAGGCGTTGCGCGCCTACGAGGCCGCGTGCCTGCTGTGGCGCGGGGAGCCGCTGGCGGGGCTCGGTGACGGCCCGTTCGCCGCCGCCGAGGCTCCCCGTCTCGCTGCGCTGCGGCTCGACGCCCAGGAGGAGCGCTTCGCCGTTCACCTGAGGCTCGGCCGGCACGCGGAGATCCTGGACGAGCTGGCCGCCGAGGCCCGGGCGCACCACCTCAGGGAAGGGCTGACGCGCCACCTCATGCTGGCCCTGCACCGCTCCGGCCGCACATCGGAGGCGCTGGACGCCTACCGATCGCTGCGCCGGCGACTGGTCGAGGATCTCGGCATCGAGCCGGGGCACGAGCTGCGGGCGGTTGAGCAGGCGATCCTTCGCGCGGACCCGGCGCTGCTGCTCCCTGGTCCCGGCGCACCGCCGAACCTGGCCGCGGGCCCGCGTTCCAAGGCCGCCGCCCCGGCGCTCCCGGGGGCCATCGCCCCGGCGTTCCCCGCGGCCGTCGGCACGTTCGTGGCCCGTGCGGGGGAGTTGGCACTGCTGGGTGAGTGGCTGGACCCGGCGGCGACGGCGCCCGGGGTCTGCCTGCTGGACGGGCCCGGCGGGGTGGGCAAGTCGGCCCTGGCGGTCCTGGCCGCGCGGAAGTCGGCGGCGCGGTTTCCCGACGGGTTGCTCCACGTGGACCTGCGTGGGGCCGACCCGGACGACGCACCGCTCGACGTCGCTGTCGCCGCACAGCTGCTGCTCTCGCAACTGGGCGTGCCGATGCGGGAAGTTCCCCAGGAGGCGGAAGAGGCCGCCGCCCGCTTCCGCGTGCGCCTGCGCGGGCGCCGTTGCCTCGTGCTCCTCGACAATGCCAGGGACGCCGCCCAGGTGCGCCCGCTGCTGCCGGACGACGCGCCCGCCGTCGTGCTGGTCACCAGCAGGATGGCGCTGACCGGCCTCGCCGGCGGACGCCACCTCCACCTCGGGCTGCTCGACCGCGCGGACTCGGTCAGGCTGCTGCGGACCATCGCGGGACCGCGCACGGTGTGCGCCACTCCGGCGCAATGGGCCGAACTGGCAGGACTGTGCGGAGACCTGCCGCTCGCGCTGCGGATCGTCGCCGCCCGGATGGCGGCCAGGCCGGGTTGGGAGGTGGCCGAGTGGATCGCGCTGCTGCGCGACGAACGCGGGCGCATGGACCAGTTGCGCACCGCCGACCTGGACCTGCGGGCCGGTCTGATGGTCGGCATCGACCGCCTCGCCGGGAGCGAGGACCCGGCCGACCGGCAGGCGGCGGCCCTCTTCCCGCTGCTCGGCGTCCCGGCGCTGCACACCTACCGGCCCGCCTCGGCCGCGGCGCTGGCCGGCTGCACCCCCGCCGAGGCCGAGGACTCACTTGAACGCCTGACCGACGCGCGGATCGCGGACAGCCCGCGCAGCGGGGTCTACGTACTCCACGATCTGCTGCGTGCGGCGGCCAGGTGGCAGGCTGACCGCCTGCCGCCCGAGCACGCCAGGGAGCGGCTCGGCGCGCTGGCCCGCTGGTACCTTGGCACCCTTCACCGGGCGGGCACGCGGCTGAGTTCGGCCGGCTGGCTCAGGTCCCGGGTGCGTCAGGGCATCGCCCGGTTCCCCGACGGCGACGACTTCCCCGACTCCGAGTCGGCGCTGGCCTGGGCCGACACGGCGGTGCCCCAGGCGCTGACGCTCGCGGAGCAGTGCGCGGCACCGGAGTACCGGGATGGGACCGAGCTGGCCGGCCGCCCGCTGAGCACCTTCGGCCTCTCGGCCGCACGTGCCCTGACCGGCTACTTCGCGTTGCGGATGAACCTGCGCGACCAGCGGCGGCTGGCCACGCTGGTGCTGCGCACCGCCGAACGGGACGGCGACGCGTTCGCCCGCGGCTTCGCGCTCGGTCAGCTCGGAAAGGTACTCGGCCAGAGCGGCGACGTGGAGGGCGGGCTGCCGTTGCTCTCCGAGTCCTGGGACGTGCTCACCAGGATGGGCGAGGTGCGCGAGGCGATCGCGTCCGCCTCCAACCTGGTGGGCTGCCTGGGGCAGGCCAGGAGGCCGGAGGAGGCGATACGCGCCGGTAGGCGGGCCCTGGCCGCGGCGGAGTCGGCCGATCTGGTGGAGGCCAGAATCACCATCGGGACCAATATGGGGCACGCGCACTACCTGGCGGGCGACCTGGTGAGCGCCCGGCGGGTACTGATCGAGGTGTGCAGTGCGGCGCCGGAGCCGACCGCGGTGCTTTCCTCCACGCTGGCCAGCCTGGCGGCGTGCGAACTCGCGGCCGGGGACCACGCGGAGGCGGCGCGCTGGGCGCGGACCGGCCTCGCGCTCGTGGAAAGGCACCCGGTCGACCCGCTGTCGCGGGCGGAGTTGCACAGCCTGCTGGCCAGCGCGCTCAGAGTGTCGGGGGACGAACGGGCCGCGCGGGCGGAAAGCGCCGTCGCTCTGCGTCTCGTGGACGAGCTGAACGCCCGGGAAAACCTGCACCTGCGCATCCCGGACCCGGGACCGGCCTAGCCGAAACGCGTCGGAAGGCCACGCCCGGGGCTCTCCCGCGGCGACTTCTCATCCCCGCCGCCGGATGACGGCGTTCGGCTCCCCGGAACAGTACGGACGACACCTCATCCACACCAGGGACTTCACCGAAGACCACCCACAAGGGCTGAAGTCAGTGTCCCTGTGCCTCCGGGGCACTCATCGCCCGGTTCAAAACGTCCAGGTCCCACGCAGGCTCCCGCAGGTCGAGCCGGTTCGACGCCCGGAATCCATCCATCGCCAGGTGCAAGTGCCGGCGCCACATCGACGGTGCGACGTACTGCACGGTCCCGGAGACACGGCCACTCGCCCACACCACCACGAGCAAGTCGGCGCCGGTGACGTCGGGGCGCACGACGCCCGCACCCTGTGCGCGCAGCAGAACCTGTTGTGCGTGTGCACAGATCTCGTCGTGTGCAGCCTTGGTGCGGTCGTCGCCGGGGAACCTCCACGCCAGGAAGTCAGCGAATGCCCGGTCTCCGGCCTGGGCCGAACAGAGAACCTCCAACAGGTCGCGAAACGCCTCCCACGGGTCCTCCAAGTCGAACGAGGCCGCCACCTCGTCGATGACACGGCGCAACTTCGGTTCGAGCACGGCGTGGAGAAGGTCCAGGCGCGTGGGGAAGTGCCGGTAGAGGGTGCCGACCACCAGGCCCGCCTCCCGGGCGATGCCGTCGAGAGGGGCTGTCGCGCCTCGTTCAGCGAACGCGCGTCTGGCGCACTCGAGAAGCCGCTGGCGGTTGCGGTGGGCATCCCTGCGCGCGGGCGGCGGGTTCTCTCGGGGAGGCATGAGATCACCGTAGCAAAGGTGTGACGCACCTCAACTTTGAGCCATGTCTCATCTTTGCTACCGTCATCAAGCATCGAAACTGAGAGCATGCTCATTTTGAGGAGGCGATCCGACATGGCAAAGCTCAGCGGGAAGGTCGCGGTGATCACCGGCGCGACCTCGGGACTGGCACTCGCGACCGCTGAGTTGTTCGTCGCGGAGGGCGCGCACGTGGTCATCACCGGCCGACGACAGGACCAGTTGGACGCCGCAGTGGCCGCGATCGGCCACGATGTGACCGGTGTGGTCGGTGACGTCGGTGAGGTCGCCGATGTGGTCCGCTTGGCCGATGTCGTAGCAGCCGAACTGGGCCGGATCGACGTCCTCGTAGCGAGTGCCGGGGCCTGGACATGGAACGAGCCCATCGGCGACGTGACCGAGGAGTCGTTCGACGCCGTGTTCGGTGTGAACGTGCGCGGGACGTTCTTCACTGTGCAGAAACTCCTGCCATTGCTGTCCGATGGCGCCTCGATCGTGCTCATCGGGTCGGGCGCCGCGGAGAAAGGTGAGCCGGGAACCACGATCTACGCGGCGAGCAAGGCTGCTCTGCGGTCGTTCTCGCGGACCTGGACCACCGACCTGAAGGAGCGGGGAATCCGCGTCAACGTCCTCAGTCCCTCCGCGATCGACACCCCGGCGTTCGCGAACCTCCCGACGGGATTCAGGGATCGGATCGCCTCACTGGTGCCTCTCGGCCGCCTCGGTGCCGAACAGGAGATCGCCACCGCAGCGCTCTTCCTCGCGTCCGCGGACTCAAGCTTCGTCAGCGGAATCGACCTCCCGGTCGACGGAGGCATCGGCCAGGTCTGACACCGCCTCGGCCCACCGCCGCCATTCAGCGTCAGGTGCGCCGTCCGGGCGTGCGATGACCTGCACGTTCGCCGTGCTTCCTGTGCTACTGCGAGTGGTACGGCTGATCGGCGCGGGCTCGGTCGGTGGGGACACTCGACGAGCGTGTGCGGAGCGTCGAGCGTGGCAGGAGGCGGAACCAACGGGCCCCTTCGGTCGTCGGTGTGCTGGTGGAAACACCACGCCGACGACGAAGGGCCCTGCCTCGTCACCGCGCCCCCGCCTGCGCCGGAATTCCCAGCCGCCCTGGAATCGGACCCGACCGCTGCTGCGGATGGGGAGTGACGCCTGCCCTGGAAGCGCCTCGACAAGGTCCGCGACTGAGCCATTCGTACAGCCCAGGACTCCGGCGGACCAGGCACACATGCGGCCGAACATGGTCACGCCGTACCAGACGCGGCCCGAGGCGACGGTCAGGCAGGTCGCTGTCGAGGGGATCGCCCCCGAAACACTGCCGCCGAATACGCCGGACACCTCTCAGCCGACCGTCCCCCCGCGGCTCCGCGCGGTGGTGGCGGTCAAAGGCTCTTCAGCGAAGCGGCGCTGGGACTGCCGGCCTCCGCTGTGTACATCACCAGGGAGCAACCTGATCCTGGCAGGTCGAGGGTGTGCCGATCGATTGCCAGCTCACCCAGTGTGGGGTGATGCATGCTCTTTCGTACGCCAGGAATGTGGCGCACAGGGGCGCGGTGGCCTGGTGGACGCGACGCTTCGGTCAGCACATCTTCCGGTCGCAGGTCCTCGCGGCGGTGGCGGAGAAAGTCCGCGAGCTCCCAACTGCTCACTCCGTCCATGCTGCCACAGGCAGGGCCAGTCGAGCCTCGCACTGCCGGTCCGGGGCTTGGCTGTCCGTCCCGCGCCCCCGAATTGATGTGCATGCTGGTCCGGTCGGCCCGTTGACTACGAGGAGAAGCAGTGTCCAGCACACCTGGAGCCCCCTGTCGGCGGCCGTCGCTGCCGGCGGTCTCGCCGGGCTGATCGACGCACTCGAAAGGAAGGAGCACTGATGCCCCGCATACTCGTGACCGGAGGGACCGGAAAGACCGGCAGGACGCTGGTGCGATTGCTTCGCAACGTCGGCGTGCGGGCCCGGGTCGCCAGTCGGAGGACGGCCGCAGCCGATCCTGACGCTATCCGTTTCGACTGGGACGACCCCACGACGTTCGGACCTGCGCTCGATGGAATGGATGGGGCATTCCTGCTCGCACCAGTGGAAAGCGTGGACCCGCTGCCGCTGGTCGAGCCGTTCCTGCGCGAAACGCAGCGGGCCGGAATCCAACGCCTCGTGATGCTCGGCTCGGCCATAGTGCTGCCGAACGCGCGCAGCGCTGTTGAGTTGGCCGCTCGGGTTCAGGCTCAGCCCGGAGGGCTCGTACTCCGCGCATCGGGCTTCATGCAGAACTTCCTGCGCCCCCACCCACTGGCCGAGCGCATCCATCGATCCGGTGAGATCCGCACCGCAGCCGGTGACGGCGAGTTGGGCTGGGTCGATGCGCGGGACGTCGCGGCCAGTGCGGCCGCGCTGTTGGCCGACCTGGAGAGGGACGCTCGAAGCGACTACCTGATCACCGGGCCGCACGCTATGAGTTACCCGCGGGCGGCGCACATCATCACAGCGCAGACCGGCCGACAGGTTCGAGTGGAGCGCATAACGGAGAAGGAACAGGCTGCCGCCTACCGTGCTTCCGGGATGCCGAAGGAGTTCGCTGACGCCCTTGCAGCCGTTGAGCGTGGAATCAAAGAGGGACGCGAAGAACAGGTCAGCACTGCGGTGCTCGAACTGACCGGCCGCCCGCCGCGCGCCTTTGCCGAATTCGTCTCCGATCACGCGTACGAGTGGACGCGATAGTGCTTGAGCAGCAGAACTCGCACTCGGGTGGACATCCCGTGAAGAGCACAGTGCTGCATCATATGATGCGACGCCGCACCGGGTTGAAGGACGGAGCTGCTGCCGTTCGACGGTCAGCCCGCTCACTTGTGGATACCGCATGCCCCGGTGGTGCCGCACAGGCGACGAGCCGTCAGGCCCCACGCCTCCACGGGTTCACCCCCCAGTAGGCGTTCAGATGCTGTTGGCGATGCGCTCGTGGTCCCGTTCGCCCTCGCGGGTCTGGATACCGGCAGCGAGCAGCTTATGGGCGAGTTCTTTGACGTCGTCGCCGAACGCCGCGTACAGGCCCTCGTTCTCCACGACATATGCCCTGTGAGGGATGGGAGGAGCGATCGCGTCGACCGCGGCCTTGGTGATGGAGACGACCTCCGGCCGCAGGCCGGCGATCCGTCGGGCCAGGGTGCCGACGAATGCGTCGAGTTCCCCGGCGGGCAGCGCACGGTTGATCAGGCCGTAGCGTTCCGCGAGTTCCGCGCCCACGAGTTCGGCGCCGAGGATGAGCTCCAGCGCGCGGGCCCGGCCCGCCAGGCGCGTCATGTTCACCGTGCCGCCGCCTCCGGGGAGGATGCCCATCAAGGACTCAGGCTGCCCCTGCCCTGACGTGCCGATCGCCGCGAATCGCATGTCCAGGTACATGAAGAACTCGTTGCCCGCGCCACGCGCGAAACCCGCGAGCTTGCCGATGGTGACCTGCGGCAGCGAGCGGACCTCCTCGCTCAGCGCCTGGAGGATGTTCAGCCCCTCGGGAATGGCCGCGTCCGGTGCGGCCGCGATCGCGGCGCGGGTGGCCGCGGGCAGCGCGTCCGGGTCGGTGAGGTACGCCATGTCACCGTGCGCGATGAAGAACTCCGGGTCGGCGCTCTCGAAGACGATGACGCGGACGTCGGCGTCGTCACGCACCCGCGCCACGAACGCCCGCAGGGACGGCAGCAGGACCGCGTCCATCAGATTGAGCGGCGGGTGATCGATCGTCACCGTCGCGACCCCGCCCGAGACGTCGATCGTCAGGGCGGACAGGTCGTCATAGCTCATGAGGTGGCTCCACTTCGCAGAAGGCCGGCGCGTGACTGCGGCGCCGACTGGATGAGCGCCACGACTCCCAGCGTCGCGACTGACACTCAGTATCAGGTTAGGTTCTGAGGTGCATGTAAGCAAACAGGTGCGGCGCAGTACACTTGGTTCCATGAGTGCAGCACCCGTCGGTACCCGTGAGATCGGCCGCCACGCGGTACGGGCGGAGCTGGCCCGCGTGGCGTTCAACCGGTTCTGCCTCACCGGCTTCGACCAGGTCACCTTCTCCGACCTCGCCGAGGCCGCCGGAGTGTCGCGGAGCACCTTCCTGCGCTACTTCGGCACCAAGGAGGACGTGGTCCTGTTCGTCTTCGACCCCGTCGGTGACGTCATCGCCGACGCGCTCGACGCCGACCGAGCCGACGAGGACGACTGGAGCAGGCTGCGCAACGCCCTGGAATCAGCCGTGACCTTCCTCGTACGCGATGTCCAGCACCTCGTGACGATTCTCAGCCTCGTCGACCAGACCCCGGCCCTGTGCGCACGGCTCCGCGAAAAGCAGACCGAATGGCGGCCCAAGATCGTCGCCCGGCTGCGGGAGACGGCCTCCCCGGCCGACGAATCACCGGTCGTCGCCAACGTGCGCGCCGCGGCAGCGCTCGAATGCCTGTGGATCGTCCTCGGACAGTGGAGCGCGAACGGCGGCCGAGAAGACCTCGGCGACCTGCTGGACGCCGCGTTCGCCGCCTTCTCCACCCCGGCGCGCCCTCGGAGGGGCGCTCCGCTCTAGGTACCGACCGCTGATCACGATGGGGCCGACCGACTGCCCGGGGACGCCGCGTGCGTTCGTCGGTGACTGCCGAGGGAGCAAGTCGAACGCTTCGCGGTGACGATTCGCCGTCATCCGTGAGACCAGCGCGTACCCGGGGCCGGCCGTCTGGGGCGGCCGCCAACCGCGGTCTGCTCGACATCGTCGCGGCGCTGCGCTGGGTGTGGGAGAACGCCTCCGCCTTCGGCGGCGACCCGCGCAACGTCACCCTCTGCGGCCAGTCGGCCGGAGCGACCGTCGTCGGCGGCGTTCTCGCCACCCCGGAGGCCACCGGGCTGTTCCGCCGGGCGATCGTGCAGAGCGGCAGCGGGGAATCTCTCATGCGTGCGGTCGAGTTACCGATTACCGATGACGGCGCCGAGAGCGTGCTCGTACAGGTTCGGGAGACGGAGGCGGATCCTGAGCCGCTGGCGCCGGTCGTGCCGACGGGCCGGTGCGGTGCACCGGCCCGTCGGTGGGGTCCCCGCGTCAGTGGAGTCGTACGCGCCGCTGACGGGCGATGAGGACCGCCGCGGTGCCCGTGCCGAGCAGCACCGCGGTGAGGGCGACGGCGGTGCCGAGGCCGGACGTACCGGTCTGGGCCAGGCCGCCGCCCGGTCCCCTGTCGATCGGCGCCGGCGGGTCGGGCGCCGGGGGGTTGGCGGCGGGCGGGTTGGGCGCCGGTGGGTTCGGCGCCGGGTCCGTCGGATCCGCCGGGGGCGGTGTCGGGGCCTCCGGCTCCGGGATGTGCACGCCGGCGTCGATCGTGTGGTCGACGCCTCCCGGGGTGGCCGGCGCGGTGACCGGGGCGTAGCCGTTGCAGAGCCGGCCTGAGGTCGGCGGGGTCACGTTGGAGTCGTGGACCGTGTCGCCACCGGCGCGCGGCAGGGTGAACCGCAGGTCTGCGGCGGCCGGTTGGCCCGGTACCTCGCTGGTGTCCGCCGTGCAGACGTCGAACTGCACGGTGTAGTCGGCGCCGGGTGTCAGCTCGTACTCCGCGCCGACCCCGCCGAAGTAGTACTCGCCGGCGGCATCGGTCGTGGTCGTGGCGACCTGTTCGCCATCGGCGTCCAGGAGGTTGATCGTCGCGCCCGGCAGCAGGATGTGCCCCGGGTCCTGGAGGCCGTTGCGGTCGCCGTCGTACCAGACCACGTTGCCGATCTGGATCGGCGCGTTCGCCGCGGCGTACGCGATGTCGCCGAGGCCGCCGGCCTTGCCGAACCCGTTCTGGTTCGGGCCGACGAACTCGTACGCGTTCTCGACCGGGTCGTTGCCGGGGCCGAGGCCCGTGGCGACGTCGTAGTAGCCGGTTCCACTGGTGATGACCCGGCCGGCGGCGTCCATCTGGGTGCTGACGACCCACTGCTGCTGCGGGATGTAGGCGACGGACCCCAGGGCGGACTCCTGGTGCGGCCCCGGCTGGGTCGCGGAGCCGCCGTTCGGGAAGAAGTCGCCGGGGAAGTACTCGACCACGCTGCCGGACTGGGCCCCGTCGAGGGTCGGGTCCGTGGCGTGGTCGGGGCAGATGCCGGTGCCTTCCCAGTCGTATCCGCCGTCGGGCCGGGCGCAGGCCATGTTGATGTCGCCGCCCGACATCCCGTTCTGCGGGGTGTCGTTGCCCGGCCTCGGGTCGAGGCCGCCCCAGCTCACGATGTCCATGAACCGGTCGCGGAAGCCGAGGATCAGCGAGCCGTCGCGGGTGAAGGCCATGCTGGCCAGCGAGGGCTGCGGGTTGATCATCGCGCCGCCCACCTGGAAGGAGTCCCAGTCCGCCAGGTCGGTGTTCCACGGGTTCCAGTGGTTGTTCTGCTCAAGGCCGGAGTTGTTGGCGTGCACCTGGCCGCGTTCGAAGTCCAGCGGCTGGGACAGCACGGTGGTGAACTCCTCGCCGTCATAGGTCGCGACGACGGCCCTCAGGTCCGCGCGGTCCTGCGTGCTCTCGGCGCTGCACACGCCCCCGACGTACAGGCTGCCGTCGTGGGCGGCCACGCTGAACGGGCGCCAGTCCCCCGCCGACGCGCAGCCGGGGTCGGGGATCGGCACGGTGTCCTCGGGCTCCGATGCCGTGGGCCCGGTCGCGTCGAAGCTGACCAGGCTGCGGGTGAGGAGGTTCACGGCGTACAGGGTCGAGCCGTCCTCCGACAGGGCCAGGCCGCCGATGCTCTCCTTGCCCGGCGCGTCGGTGAACCCGGCGTCCTTGATCAGGTTGCCGGTGTCGTGCGGGGTCTCCGCGGCGTCCGGCACCGTCGCGAACAGCGCCGGATCACCGCCGTCGGCCGGCTGGACGTAGATCGCGCCGCCGCCCTCGGGCCCGTACTCGGTGTACCGCCGGGCGAACGCCGCCTGGAACAGCTGGTCTCGGTACCGGTCGTAGGCCAGTCCGTAGGTCGTGCCCACCTGGTCCTGGGTGTTGAGGACCTCGGGGCACGCCTCCTGATCGGGGCAGATGCCCCGGGCGTCCGTCCCGAACGCCACCAGTGCCCGGGTGTCCGCTCCGCCCGCGCCGCTCTGGATCGGCACGAAGTAGCGGGACTCGGGCAGTGCGTAGTCGGCCGGGTTCCAGACGCCGGTGGTGACCGAGTCGTCCTTGCCGTCCGAGACGTCCACGAACGAGGTGAAGCTGTCGAAGTGATTCGGCGCGGTCGAGGCGGGCGCCGCCCGCAGGTAGTCCTGGTACGGTTCCGGGACCGTGACGTCGACCCGGTACCGGCCGCCGGTCAGCTCGTCCGACGGCGGTACGACGACTCTTCCCGTGACGTCCGTGACGCCGGTGACGCGGTTGCCCTCCGGGTCGGTGACATCGACCCGCATCCCGCGCTGGGGCACATCCATGGTCGCGTTGATCACGCCGGTGCCGAAGAAGTCCCGCAGTACCTCGACGGTCAGGGTGCCGTCGGAGGTCGCGGCCTCGGCCTGTCCTGCGCCGGCCAGGGTCGTGCCCACGCCGCCCCCCACCAGGAGCACGCCGGACAGCCCCGTCCGCAGCAGTGCACCTAATCGCATAGCGCTCCCTTCGTCCTGGACTGACATGAGCCCAGCAACTTCCGCAGGTGAGACTACAGTTGATGGACCGTCATTTTTTGTCGATCGCGGAGTTCGAGGGCGCCTGGGCGAGAACTGTTATGCTCGCGCCGCGTGCGGAGCATGCGGAGTGGCAGGGCGCGGGGCGCCGAGGCGCGGAGCACCGACACCGGGCGGCGACGCCGGTGGGCGCGATTACGGTGGGCCGCGGCAGCCGTCGTCTGCGTCGCCGCCGCCGCGACCGGCGCCTTCATCCTGCTCCGCGACGGTGAAGAACGCGCCGCCCCGCGGGCGTTGACCTCGGACGAGGTGGACCGGCTGGCCGTCACGCGATTCCTGAACTACCAGGCCGGCGGCCGGGCGGTGACGATCGAGGTGCCGAACGTCGGCGGCGGGCTGGTCATCACCGCGTCGGTCGACTACCGCACCCACACCGGTTACGGGGTGGTGCGGGGGTCAGGGCGCGACGCGTCCAGCGACGGGCTGATCCGGTGGACGGGCAGCACCGTCCTCGTCCATCCCATGGCGGACCCCCCTGAGGTCGCCCCGGCGTCGCCGCCCGCGTCCGGTTGGCACAGCCGTCCACTGGTGACATCCGGGATGACGCTTGACAGCGCGCTGGCCATCGTGCTGGACCTCGGCAGCGACCGGCCGGACAACGCCGCGCTGCTGCCGCAGAACGGCGCCGCCTGGGTCGGGCGGGAGGAGGTGCGCGGCCACCGGACCGACATCATGAACGGGCCGCGCGCCCAGGCCGACGCGGAGGCAGGCGCCGAGTCCGGTACCGAAGGACCCGACGGCGGCACCGGCACCGGTACGTCGCGGTCGGTGCGTTACTGGATCGGCTCGGACGGCACCATGCACCGGGTCGAGGCCGGTATCGCCTCCGCGCCCGAGCCGGTGCTCTTCGACTTCGACACCCAGGCGTACGCCCCCGTCCCGCCGCTGCCGGAAGCCGCCCCGGCGCCGTAGCCCCCGCTCACGAGGTCCGCACCCGCGCGCCGTCGGCGAGCAGCGACGGCGGCGGTAGCGCGATGTCCTCGACGGCCGGGAGCTCCGGAACGCCCGGCACGGCGGTGACGCCGGCCGTCGCGGCCTCCGGGAGTTCCGGCTGCGGGCCCGGCGCGGCCACGTCGGTGAACGGAATGCCCGCGGGCGCCGCCGGGCCGCGCCAACTGCCGTGCGGCGTGGGGGATGTGGCGGGGACGGGGCAGGACGCGGTGGTCGCGAGGTCCGCGGGCACGGTCGTCCGCAGCTCGTTCCCCTCCAGGCAGTTGCCCTGCCCCCGGGTGGCGGTGGGGAACGTCAAGCCGACGTCGACGCCGTTGCCGGTGAAGGTGTTCTCCGTGATCCGGTTGCCGTCCGCCGTCAGGTCGGCGGTCGCGGTGATCACGAGCCCGGCGTTGGCGTGGCCGGCGACCAGGTTGCGGATGAACCGGTTGTCGCTGCCGCCGTCGACGCCGATGCCGATGCCCCAGCCGCCGTCGGCCTGTTCGGGCGTCCGCTGCTGCTGGTTGTCCGCGATCAGGTTGCCCGCGAAGACGGCGTCGCGCTGCGGGAGCAGCTTCTCCTGGTGGTCGGAGTTGGTGGTCAGTCCGACGCGGTTGCCGACGAGGCGGTTGCCGACCACGTACAGGTCGCCACTGGCGTTGGTGCCCTCGTAGCCGACCGCGTTGAGTTCCGAGACGTTGTCCCGCACCACGATCCGGCACGGCCTGCACTGGCCGACGTAGATGCCCGAGTCCGCACCGCCCGAGGTGTAGGAGTGCTCGATGACACCGTTCTGCGCGGAGAACGCGTAGATGCCGTACAGGCCGTTGCGGGTCGCGGTCACGTGCGACACCAGGAACGACTCCAGGAGGCTGACGGGTTCGTCGCCCGTGTCGTACCCGCCGCTCCCCGGCAGTGCGTCGACCGCCGCCGCGGAACCGGTGACCAGCACCCCGTTGTGCGTGTTGTTCCGCACGGTCAGGTTCTCCACGGCCACCCCGGGCGCCGTGACGACCACGCCGTTCGGCCGCCGCACCTGCCCGTCGATGACCACCCCCGCCCGGGACTCGCCCCGCAGGGTGACGCGCTCGGTGTCGATCCGCACCGACTCGTGGTACACGCCGGGCGCCACCAGGACCAGGTCGCCAGGCCGGGCCAGGGACACCGCGTCCGAGATGGTCGGCGCGTCGGCGGGCACCCGGATCGTCACCTCCGCGCCGTCAGGGCGCCGCCCCTCGTCGTCCGATCCGTCGCCGCCACCGCCGCCGCAACCGGTCACCAGCGCCGCCGCTCCCAGGGCAGCCGCCATCACGCGAAGAGCCAATCGAGACATGAGGGCAGTCTGACACGGCGTCAGTCCGCCGTTGCGTCGAACTCCCCGTCGCGATATGCCGGTTGGACGGCGGGCTCGGCCCTGGTGTGGCATCGTACGCAGCATGCACCGCGCCGACCGCTTACCGTCACGCCGCGCGTTCCTCGACGTCACGGGTGCCACGGTGGCCACCGGTCTCCTCGCCGGCTGCTCGGGGGACTCCGCACGGTCCGACCGGTCCGGCGACCCCGCGCCTCCCGTGACGCCCGCACCGGCCGGGCCCGCGCCGGTCGCGGCGACGGGCCGGTACCAGGCGGGCGTGACGCTTCCCCTGACGGCCCAGCCCCACCTGCTCGCCCTGGTGGCCGACCTCGGCGCCGAGGTGGCGCCGGGACCGCTGCTGGCCGAACTCGGCGAGACCGTCCAGGCCCTCACCGCCGGCTCCGACCCGCGCCTGCTCGGCCTGCCCCCGGGCGATGTGACCGTGACCGTCGGCGTGGGCCCGCGGCTGGTACGGACGGCCGGTGCCGAACTGCCGGGCGCGGCCGACCTCCCGGCGTTCTCCCGCGAGTGCGTCGCCCCGCGCGAACGCGGCGGTGATCTGCTGATCCAGATCTGCGCCGGCGACCCGCTGCTGCTGCCCCTGGCCGCCGCCGCGCTGCTGGGCCGGGCGGGCGACCGCGTCCAGGAGCGCTGGCGGCAGTTCGGCCGCCGCGGTGCGGAGGTGCCCGTGGCGGAGGGCCGCTCGGCGCCGCGCAACCTGCTCGGTTTCATCGACGGCATCGTGGGCCCGCACACCACCGCCGAGCAGGAACGCGACCTGTGGCTGGCCGGCCCGCCCGAGGTCGCCGGCGGCACCCTGGCCGTGCTGCGGCGCATGGAGATCGACCTGGCGCGGTTCGCCGGACTGTCCGTCGCCGAGCAGGAGGCGGTCTTCGGGCGGCGCCGGGACAGCGGCGTGCCCCTGTCGGGCGGCAGCGCCGACTCGGCCCCCGGGCTCGGCGCCAAGACGCCCGACGGGCGCTACCTCGTCCCCGTGGACGCCCACGTGCGCAGGGCGCACCCCACCGCGGTCGGCGTCGGCCACATGCTCCGCCGCTCCTACAGCATCGACGCCCCCGTCCCCGGTCTGCTCTTCATCAGCTTCCAGAACGACCTGCGGACCTTCACGGCCACGCTCGCGCGCATGGACGCCTCCGACGCGCTGCTGACCTTCACCACCACGACCGCGAGCGCGACGTTCCTGATCCTCCCCGGCTACGGCCCGCGACGGCCGCTCGGCTCCACCCTGTTCGGCTGACCCGCCGACACCGCGCGCGAGGCCCGTCCGACGGGTCTTCGCGAACGGCGCGGCAGGGCGCGACCGGCCTGGCGGTGGGCGGTGGGCGGTGCGTCCACCGCCCACCGCGGGCCGGCCGGCGGGCGGGCGGCCGGTGGGCTGCCGGCCCCCCGCGAGGGGCCCCGCGCGGCCGGGGCGGGGGCGCGGTTCCTCAGGCGGAGCCGACCAGGCGCCCCGAGGGGGCCCCGGGGTCGCCCGTGGGCTCCGGCGCGACGCTCAGCACGATCTTCGCCAGCCCCTGGCCCCGTTCCATCACGTCGTGGGCGAGGGCGGCCTGGGCGAGCGGCAGCACCAGCGAGACCCGCGGCATCAGCGTTCCGGCCTCGACCATCTCCGCCAGCCGGACCAGGCCCGCGCCGTCCGGGTGCACCACGTGGTGCACCAGGCGGACCCCGCGCGCCGCGGCGGGCCGCGCGAGCGCGCCCGGGCCCGCCGCCGCGCCCGGCACCCGGGCGAACACGCCCCCGGGCCGCACGACGTCGAGCAGCGCGTCGTCCCCGACGCAGTCCACCGCCACGTCGACCTCCCGGCCCGGCCCCTCCGCGCGGAGGCGGTCGGCGTCCATGACCTCGCGGGCCCCGAGATCGCGCAGGGCGGCGTGCGCGAGGGGCCGCGCCACCGCGATCACGTGGCAGCCGCGGGCCCTGGCGAGCTGCACCACGAGGTGGCCGACGCCGCCCGCGGCCCCGTGGACCAGGACGCGCTGCCCGGCCGCGGCCCCGGCCCGGTCCAGGGTCTGCAACGCGGTCAGGCCGCTCAACGGCAGCGCCGCGCTCAGCTGGTGCGGCAGGCCGCGCGGCTTGGGCGCCAGTTCGTCGGCCGGGGCGGCGACGAACTCAGCGTAGCCTTGGGCGAGTTCGGGGAACCGGGGCATCCCGTAGACCTCGTCGCCCGGCGCGAGGGAGGTCACGTGGTCACCGACCGCCTCCACGACCCCCGACACGTCCCAGCCCCACACGTAAGGGCCGTCGTCGAACCAGTCGGCCGCCAGGCCGCTGCGGCACTCCCAGTCCGCCGGATTGGTGCCGGCGGCCACGACCCGCACCAGGACGTCGTCGGGGCCGAAGGACGGCAGTGGCACCTCCCGCAGGCCGAGCACGTCGGAACCCCCGTAGCCGTCCGCCACGATCGCGCGCATGTCAGCCCTCCGAGAAACTGTCGTAGTTCTCGACGAATCCCGCCGGGTTGAAGTACTCGATGAAGTGGACGATCTCCCCGTGGGAATTGAAGCGGAAAAGGCCGACGCTTTCGTTGGTGTAGATGCCGCCGCCGACGAGTTCGCAGCGCGGGCGCCACCGGGCCAGCATCATGTCGGGGTCGGCCAGCAACTCGAATTCGAGCAGCAGGTAGCGCAGCCGCTCGAAGCCCGACGCGATGTTCCGGTAAAGGGTGCGGATGTCGTCCCGCCCGTTGACCTCCCTGGGCAGGGCGCCGGTGGCGTAGGGGACCAGCTGGGTGCCGTCGGCGGCCCACAGCCTGGCCCAGCTGTCGATGTCGCCCTCTTCGAGCAGCCGGAAGTAGCGGCGGAGTGAGTCGATGTTGCGCGCCTGCCGGGCGGCCGCCGGGAGCTCCGCCGTGTGGGGGGTCGCCATGTCAGACAGCTCCAGTGCTCGTGGGTGGGGCGAGCGCGGTCAGCGCGGCCGGGTCGAAGTACTCGGTCAGCGCCGTGATCCGGCCGGCCGCGTCGAACTCGAAGACCGCGAAGTGCTCGTTCGCGTAGTCGTCGCCGGAGAGCAGTTCGCCTTTGGGGAACCAGCGCGCGGCCACGCGGCCCGGGTCGTCCATGGGCAGCATGGTCACCTCGCCGAACGTCACCCGCCGGTACGCGGCGACCTGGTCCCGGTAGAACGCGTGGACGTCCGCGCGGCCGGTGAGCAGCCTGGGGAGGCCGCCGGGCGCGTAGGGCGTGCGGGCGACGCACCGCTCCGCCCACAGGTCGATCCAGTTCTCCGTCCTCTTCCGCTGCAACAGGTCGAAGTAGTGGCGCAGTGTCGCGATGTTGCGCTCGCGCACCTGCTCCGGTGAGCGCCGCTCAGTGGATTCCACGAAAAACACCTCCTTTTTCTCGGCATTCTTGCTGGCGTGTTCATTCAACAGCCGCCCGTCGGCGGGTGACAGCGTGCGGGGGAAACGCGCGCGCACTCGGGCCAGTTAACGGAGTGGGCGGCCGGGGCGGGCCTTCCGGGGGCGGACGGGAATGCCGCCCCCGGAATTGCCTCACCCGTCCAGGTCCCCGGCGCGCGCGTCACCGGCGTTCCGGAACGGCGTAGCTGGGGCTAGAAGAAATCGTGCGCCCGGGGGGAGCCCGAGGCGATCTCGCGCGCGTAGCGCCTGACGGCCGCGACCGGCAGGGACGCCCAGTGGGGGCGCCAACGCGACTCGTAGACGGCCTCGTAGACGGCCTTGTCCGCGAGCAGGGCCCGCAGCAGCAGGGGCTGGTCGCGGGGGTCGGTGCCTGAGCGTTCCGCGTAGCCCTCGCAGAAGGCGGCCTGGCTGCGCCTCGACCACTCGTCGGCGAGCCGGAGCGCCGCGGGGTCGGGCACGGCCGGGTGGCCGGGCTCGATGAACTGGTGGTGGGCCGCGTAGTCGAAGGAGCGGAGCATTCCCGCGACGTCGCGCAGCGGTGAGCGCATCCGCAGGCGCTCGTCCTGGGTGGCGGCGGGTTCCCCCTCGAAGTCGACGAGGAGCCAGTCGGTCGGGGTGCGCAGGACCTGGCCCAAGTGCAGGTCCCCGTGCACGCGTTGGATGGTGACCTCGTCGACCGCGGACTCGACGGCCGTGAACAGCACGTCGAGGGAGCCGGCGTGGCGGTCGAGCGCGGATATGTGCCTTCTGGCCCGCTCAAGGCGGGCCCGCATCTCGGCGACCACGGCGACGATCCCGTCCCGCCCCAGGACCCGGGTGCCCCGGGCGCGGGCGAGGCCGTCGTGGACCTCGGCGACGGTGTGGCCGAGGCGGCGGGCCTCGGAGGCGAAGTCCCCGCCCGCCTGGTCGGGCACCTGCCCGCCGGCGAGCAGGTCGCGGACGCTGCCGAGGGCCATGGACCAGCCGTCGGCGGCGTTGGCCACGTAGTGCTGGACCACCGCGTAGGTGACCGGGCGGCCGTCGAGCGTGCCCTCGGCCGAGCCGAGGATCGCGGGCACGTGCCCCGCGCCGCCCACCTCAAGCAGGGCGCGCGGGAGTTCCAGCTCCTGGTTGACGCCGGGCTGGAGGCGCCGGAAGAACTTGAGCAGGTAGCGCTCGTCCAGCACCACGGAGCTGTTGCTCTGCTCCACGCCGAGCGGCCGGGAGACCCGGGTGCCGGAGGCGGGCAGCCGGCCGGCCCCGGGTTCGGCCCGCAGGCGGAGGTCGCCCAGGGTGCGCCCGGTCGCGATGCCGTGCAGCACCGCGGCTGTGATCTCGGGGTCGGCCAGGGCGTCGTAGCAGACCAGGCCGTCGAGCGCGGCGATGACGGCGGGTTCGAGCGCGGGCGGCAGCGCGGAGCGCAGCCCGATCGGCACCTGGTACAGCTCCGCCGGGCCGCCGTCGGCGAACTCGACGCGCAGCGTCAGCAGCAGGCCGAGGCAGCCGCCCTCCGCGAGCCGGTCGTCCAGGGGGATCTGCTGCTCGACGGCGACCTCGTCGATGACGCGCCCCTTGGCGGCGAACCAGCGCTGCCTGGGCAGCCACGCGGCGAGCACCAGGGGCAGGCGCGCGGGCAGCGGTGCGGCCTCGCGCGGGGGCGGTGCGGCGCCGGGGGCTTCCTCGGTCACCGGCCGCCGCCCGTCCCGGTCGGCGCCGTCCTGTGGTGGGCTCATGGAGTGGTGTCCTCCTCCGGCGTCCCGGGAACGAGGGGGGTGAGGGCCGGCTCGGCGTCCTCGGGGCTCTCCAGGGAGAACCAGTAGAAGCCGTGTCCCGGCAGGGTGAGCGCGTAGGGTCCTTCACCGACGGGGGGAAACGGCACGCGCCCGGTCAGTTCGACGGGGGACGTGCCGCCGTGGAGCGCCAGCTCCAGGTCGACGGGCTGGGGGAAGCGGGAGAGGTTGTTGACGCAGACCACCAGGTCGTCGGTGCCGTCGGGGCGGATGTGGTGGCGCGTGAACGCGAGGACCGCGGGGTTGGAGACGTGCAGTTCGCGGAAGTCCCCGAGCCCGAACGCCGGGTGCTCCGCCCGGATGTGCAGCATCCGCCGCGTCCAGTGCAGCAGCGAGGTCGGGGTGGCGAGTTGCGCCTCGACGTTGGTGGACTGGTAGCCGTAGATGGTGTCCATGACCGGCGCGAGGTAGAGCTTGCCCGGGTCGGCGGTGGAGAAGCCGGCGTTGCGGTCGGGTGTCCACTGCATCGGGGTGCGGACCGCGTCGCGGTCGCCGAGCCAGATGTTGTCGCCCATGCCGATCTCGTCGCCGTAGTACAGGATCGGCGAGCCCGGCAGCGAGAGCAGCAGCGCCGTGAAGAGTTCGAGCTGGCCCCTGTCGTTGTCGAGCAGCGGGGCGAGCCGCCGCCGGATGCCGACGTTGGCGCGCATGCGCGGGTCCTTGGCGTACTCCGCGTACATGTAGTCGCGTTCCTCGTCGGTGACCATCTCCAGGGTCAGCTCGTCGTGGTTGCGCAGGAAGATCCCCCACTGGGCGCCGGAGGGGATCTTCGGCGTGGTGGCCAGGATCTCGGAGATGGGGAACCGGGACTCGCGGCGCACCGCCATGAAGATGCGGGGCATCAGCGGGAAGTGGAACGCCATGTGGCACTCGTCGCCGCCGGTCTCCGGGTCGCCGAAGTAGGCGACGGCGTCCTCGGGCCACTGGTTGGCCTCGGCCAGCAGCACCCGGCCCGCGTACTCCGCGTCGACCATCCGCCTGGCCTTCTTGAGGAAGGCGTGGGTGGCCGGCAGGTTCTCGGAGTTGGTGCCCTCGGCGGCGTAGAGGTAGGGGACGGCGTCCAGGCGGAAGCCGTCGATGCCCAGGTCGAGCCAGAAGCGGAGGTTGTCGAGCATCGCGTCGTGGACGCGCGGGTTCTCGTAGTTGAGGTCCGGCTGGTGGGAGAAGAAGCGGTGGAAGTAGTACTGCCGGCGCACCGGGTCGTAGGCCCAGTTGGAGGTCTCCGTGTCGACGAAGATGATCCGGGCATCCGCGTAGCCCTTGTCGTCGTCGGCCCACATGTAGAAGTCGCCGTAGGGCCCTTCTGGGTCGCGGCGCGACTCCTGGAACCACCGGTGGCTGTCGCTGGTGTGGTTCATCACCATGTCGGTGATGACGCGTATGCCCCGGGCGTGCGCGGCGTCGACGAGGTCGACGAAGTCGTCGATGGTGCCGAAGTCGGAGAGCACGGCGCGGTAGTCGCGGACGTCGTAACCGCCGTCCCGCAGCGGCGAGTCGAAGAACGGGGGCAGCCACAGGCAGTCGACGCCGAGCCACTTGAGGTAGTCGAGCTTGTCCCGCAGCCCCTTGAGGTCGCCCGAGCCGTCGCCGTCGCTGTCGTGGAACGCCCGGACCAGGACCTCGTAGAACACGGCGCGCTTGTACCAGCCGGTCTCGGCGGCGGGCCCGGCGGTCTTGGCCGGACCCGTACCGCGGCGCGGGGCGGGCGCGTTCCCCGGCACGAGGCGCGGGGTGCTCATCGCGCCCCCCAGGAGATGACGCGGGCCACCGCCGTGCGCGGGTCGATCCGCAGCCGGGTCGCGGCCGAAAGCGTCACGTCCTCGCCCGTGATGTCGTCGTGGGCGGTGAAGGGCGCGCCGGTGGCCCTGCCGGTGCTCTCGGGGCTGAGGGCGACGGTGACGTCGACGGGGGCGGCCGGGTCGAGCGTGATCACGCACAGGGTGCGCTCACCGGTGGCGGGGTCGGTCTTGGTGTAGGCGAGCACCTCGTCGTGGTCGCACGGGTGCACCACGAGGTGGCGCTGCTGGCGCAGCGCGGGCCGTGCCCTGCGGATCTCGTTCAGCCGCGTGATCCACGGGGCGAGCGACCGCCCGGCGGCCAGCGCCGCCGCGTGGTCGCGGGGGCGCAGCTCGTACTTTTCGGAGTCGAGGTACTCCTCGGAACCGGGCCGCAGCGGCTCGTTCTCGAAGAGTTCGAAACCGGAGTAGACACCCCACGTGGGGGACATGGTCGCGGCCAGCGCGGCGCGGATGGCGAACATCGCGGGTCCCGCGTGGTGGAGCCCGGCGTGGAGGATGTCGGGGGTGTTGACGAAGAGGTTGGGCCGCAGGAAGTCCGCCGAGTCCGCGAGTTCCTTGGCGTAGGCGGCGAGTTCGTCGCGCCCGGTGCGCCAGGTGAAGTAGGTGTAGGACTGGGTGAAGCCGAGCCGCGCGAGCCCCTTCAGGACGGCGGGGCGCGTGAACGCCTCGGCGAGGAACAGGACGTCCGGGTGGGTGCTCTTGACCCGCCACAGCAGCCAGTGCCAGAACGCGGCCGGCTTGGTGTGCGGGTTGTCGACGCGGAAGACGCGCACCCCGTGGTCGGCCCAGAAGCGGACGATCCGCAGCACCTCGGCGCCAAGACCCGCGGGGTCGGTGTCGAAGTCGAGCGGGTAGATGTCCTGGTAGCGCTTCGGGGGGTTCTCCGCGTACGCGATGCTCCCGTCGGGCCTGTGGGTGAACCACTCCGGGTGCTCGTGGACCCAGGGGTGGTCGGGGGCGCACTGGAGGGCGAGGTCGAGCGCGACCTCAAGGCCGAGACCGCGCGCGGTGTCGACGAAGGCGTCGAAGTCCTCCAGGGTGCCGAGCGCGGGGTGGACGGCGTCGTGGCCGCCGTCGGCGCTGCCCACCGCCCAGGGCGAGCCGACGTCGTCGGGGCCCGCCGTCAGCGCGTTGTTGGCGCCCTTGCGGTGGATCTCGCCGATGGGGTGGACGGGCGGCAGGTAGACGACGTCGAACCCCATGCCGGCGATGCGCGGCAGGTCGGCCGCGGCCGTGGCGAAGGTGCCGTGCACCGGGCGGCCCGCCGCGTCGCGGCCCCCGGTGGAGCGGGGGAAGAACTCGTACCAGGCGCCGGTGAGGGCGCGCGGGCGGTCGACCCAGATGGGGTAGGCGTCGCCGCGGGTCTCCAGGTCGCGCACGGGGTGCAGCCGGGACAGCTCCGTGACCTCGGGGGACAGCGCGGGGGCGACCCGGTCGGCCAGCGGGAGCGCCGTCTCCCGCAGGGCCCGGGCGGCGCGCAGCAGGATGCCGGCCCGTTCCGGGCTCCCCGCGCCCTCGGCCATGCGCTCAAGCAGCCGCGCGCCGGACTCCAGTTCGTTGGCGAGCCGGTCCGCCGGCCGGCCGTCGTCGAGCTTCGCGCGAAGACCGTGCCGCCAGGTCTCCCAGGGCGCGCTCCAGGCGGTGACGCGGAACGTCCACAGGCCCGGCCGGTCGGGGACCACGGTGGCCTCCCACCGGTCCTCGCCCGGGTCGGTCAGGGCGAGCGGTACGGTCACCTCGCGGCGTTCGGTGCCAGGGCCGAGCGGACCGGTGAAGGTGACGTGCGCCGCGAGAGCCTCGTGCCCCTCGCGCCAGATGACCGCGGAAAGCGGAAGATGTTCTCCCACAACCCCCTTCGCCGGATACTCACCCCCGCCATTAACGGGGGAAAGTGCTTCGATTGTCAATCTCTTTCCCATCCTCAATCCTCAGGTAGTGGGATGCCCCGCCGATCACAGGATGCGGCAGGCTGGGGCCCACACGGGAAAGAGCGGCGACCATTGCCGACTGCTGCGTCAACTAACTGAAGTACGTTGCCCTTTGCTCGGGTGAAAGCTGCCATATCGTCAAGTCACAGGAGTTGTCGCCCGCGCGAGTCGAAAGCTTGTGCCCACCGGGCGGCCTGGGTTGAATTTCTCACGTGCCACCGCGCCGCCGCCGCCGTGGCGGGGCCGGAGAAATGGACGGAGACTCCATGTCACGCAGCGTTCTTATTGTGCTGTCCGAATTCGGATACTGGGGGGAGGAACTGGTCGGCCCCGTCGAAGTGCTTGAGGCCCAGGGCTACCGGCTGACCTATATGACCCCGAACGGCAGGCGCCCTGTGGCCCTGCCCCCGAGCCTCGACCCCGACTACATCGACCCTCCGCTCGGCAGGTCGGTCACCACGCGTGACATGGCGCGCAGGGCGGCGGACATCGACTCCTCCAGCCGGCTGGACAACCCGCTCAGCCTCTCGGACCTGATCCCGGAACGCCCCTACTACAGCTCCCTGAACCACCTGCGGGAGCTGGAGGAGTACCACCGGCGGCTGGCCAGCGCCACGGAGGACCTGGTGGCGAGCTTCGACGCGCTCGTCCTCGTCGGCGGCAGCGGCCCCATCGTCGACCTGGCCAACAACGAGCGCCTGCACGAGGTGGTGCTCGCCTTCGCCGCGGCCGACAAGCCGATCCTGGCCGAGTGCTACGGCGTCGCGGTGCTCGCCTTCGCCCGGAACCTGGAGACCCGCGAGTCGATCCTGTGGGGCAAGCGGGTCACCGGCCACCCCAAGGAGTACGACTACAAAGACGGGACCGGTTTCGTCGGCGTCGACTTCAACATGGGGCCGCCGCCGTACCCGCTGGAATACATCCTCCGGGACGCCACCGGGCCCGACGGCGCCTTCATCGGCAATGTGGGCCGGGAGTTGTCGGCCCTCGTGGACTACCCGTTCATCACCGCCCGTTCCACCCCCGACGCCACGCTGTCCGCCGAACTCCTCGTGCGCGTCCTGGAGGAAGGGCTCCGGAGGTACGGCTGGTAGGCGCACGCCACCGCCCGCCGGGTGAATCAGGGCGTGTCTTCGAAGAGTCCGCCCTGCCCCGCCCCCTTTGAAGACACGCCCCACCAGGAGACCCCATGCATGCCCGCCCCGGTAAGTCCGCTATATACGAACAATTCGCCGCCGATGGCATCACCCACATGTTCGGCAATCCCGGAACCGTCGAGCAGGGATTCCTCGACGAGGCAGAACGCAGCGACCTCTCCTATCTGCTGACCCTCCACGAGGGAGTGGCGGTGGGCATGGCCGACGGCTACGCCCGCGCCACCCAGCGCCCCGGGCTCGTCCAGCTGCACAGCGGCGTGGGGCTCGGCAACGGGATCGGGATGCTCTACCAGGCCAAGCGGGGCGGCTCGCCCCTGGTGGTGCTCGTCGGCGAGGCCGGCGTCCGCTACGACGCGATGGACGGCCAGATGGCGGTCGACCTCGTCGCGATGGCCGAGCCGGTCGCCAAGTACGCTACGCGCGTTGTGGACCCCGCCTCCACGCTCCGGGTGCTGCGCCGGGCGGTCAAGATGGCCATGACCCCGCCGCGCGGCCCCGTCGTGGTGGTGCTGCCCGCCGACGTCCTCGACCAGCTCACCGCCGAGCCGGCCGTCCCCGCCCCGCTGCCGTCCACCCGCGTGGTGCCGACCGCCGACGAGGTGGCGCGGGCCGCCCGGACGCTGCTCGCCGGGCGGCGCCGGCTGATCCTGATGGGCGACGGCGTGTCCGTCAGCGGAGCCCAGCGCGAACTGGCGGAGCTGGCCGAGCTGTTGAACGCCCCCGTGTGGGGCGTCAACGACTCCGAGGTCAACCTGGACACCACCCACCCGCTGTACGGCGGCCAGGTCGGGCACATGTTCGGCGAGAACAGCGCGCGCGTGGTGCGCGACGCGGACGCCGTCCTCGTCGTCGGCACCAGCGTCTTCCCCGAGGTGTTCCCCGCGCTGACCGACCCGTTCCACCCGGAGGCCGGCATCGTCCAGATCGACCTGGACGCCTACGAGATCGCCAAGAACTTCCCCGTGGACCACGGGCTCGTGGCCGATCCGCGGCTGACGCTCGCCGCCCTGTCCGCCGAGGTCAGAAGGCTGCGCCCCAACGGGGCCGGCGGCGCCCACCCCCGGGGCGCCGAGCCGGTGCGCGCCCCGGTGGGCACCGAGCCGGCCGGCACCGTGCTCGAACGCTTCGCGCAGCGCCTCGCCGCGCGGGCCCCCGCGGACCTGGTCGTGTTCGACGAGGCGCTCACCGCGTCGCCCGCGCTCAACCGGCACCTGCCGCCGACCACGCCAGGGCGGTTCTTCCAGACGCGCGGCGGCTCCCTCGGCGTCGGCATCCCCGGCGCCCTGGGCATCAAGATCGCCCATCCCGAGCTGCCCGTGGTGGCGTTCACCGGGGACGGCGGCAGCATGTACACGATCCAGGCCCTGTGGACCGCCGCCAGGTACGACATCGGGGCCGCGTTCGTCATCTGCAACAACCGCCGCTACCAGCTGCTCGACGACAACATCGAGCAGTACTGGCGGGGCCTTGGGATCGCGCCGCACGCGCACCCCTCGGCGTTCGACCTCTCCCACCCCGACATCCGCTTCCACGACCTGGCCGCCTCGCTCGGCGTGCCGGCGGTGCGGGTCACCGACGTCGCGGACGTGGACGACGCGGTGACGGCGATGCTCGGCGCGCGCGGGCCGTTCCTCGTCGACCTGGTCATCGCCTGACCCCGGCCCCCGGGCCGCCCCTCACCCGGGCGCGCCCCCACCCACCGTCCCCGCCCCACCCGGCGCCGCACCGCCAGGCCGCCCGCGCCGGGTGGGGGCGAACGCGGAAGGAGCCACCGTGAACACCGACGCCCACCGCCCCGGCGCCCTCACCCGGGAGACGGTGCGGGAGCTGATCCACCGGGCGCTGGCCGCGCTCGGGCCGTGGAACGAACCCGACGCGCTGCTGCGCCTGCTGTCGCCCCGCGGCCTGGTCCTGCACCTCCCCTGCCGCGACCTGCGCGGCCCTGAGGCGGTCCGCGCCTGGGCGCACGAGTTCGTGCGCACCCGGGAGTTGCGCTGCGGAGCCGTCGGCGAGCCGGAGATCAGGCTCACCTCCCCGCTGCACGCCGACGCCGCCTGCGACATCGGCTGGACCGTCACCCCGCGCGACGGCGGGGCGCCCACGGCGACCCGCGCCGCCCGGGTCGAGCTGTCCACCGTCGTGACCGGGAGCGGGCCCGTGATCAGGACCTGCGCCGTCCTCCCCGTTCCCCCGCCCCGCCTCGCCGACGACGCCGTGCCAGAGGCGGGCGGGAAGCCCACCACCCATCCGTCCGTCTGAGAACCGCACACAGGAGTGGCCATGAGCGCCATCGGCTCGGGTGCACCGACCGTCACCCCACCCCGCCTCGCGGGGCACCGCGTCGCCATCCTCATGGAGAGCGACTTCGTCGAGCACGAGATCTCCTACTACCAGCAGCGCTTCGCCGAGGAAGGGGCGGAGGTCGTCCTGCTCAGCCGGCTCTGGGGGCAGCAGTCCCTCACGTTCACCGGGCAGGAGTACCGGGCCCAGGTCACGGTCGACGGCGACCTTGAGACCTTCACCTACGACCAGCTCAACCACCTGTCCGCGCTGGTGACCCCCTCGGGCATGGTCGCCGACCGGCTCCGCTACAGCGAGGACATCGAACGGCCGGCGCCGGCCCTCGACCTGATGCGGCGCGCCTTCCGGCTGCCCAAGCTGGTGAAGGCGTTCTCCTGCCACGGCCTGATGCTGGTGGCAGCCGCCCCCGAGCTGGTCCGCAACCGCGCGGTGACCTGCCACAACAACCTCGTCGGCGACGTCCGCAACATGGGCGCCCTCTACGTGAACCAGGACATCGTGGTGGACGGCGACCTCATCACCGGGCGGACCGTCGGCCACTGCCACCTGCTGGCCCGCACCGTGATCGACACCCTGGCCCCGCCGCCCGCGGCGCCCGGCGTGCGCGCGGAGGGGTGACCCGTGCCGGCTGAGATCGACTTCACCTTCTCCGACCTGGTCGGCGGCTACGTGGAATCCGCCCGCGGCGACGTCTTCGTCCTCAGGACGTTCGGCGGGAGCCGGCGCACGGTGCGGCTCACGGACACCACCACGGCCCAGTGGCTGCGCAACCTCGGGGAGCCGTACCGCGACGAGACCGGCCGGCTGCGTGAGCTGCTGCGGCCCGGCGTCCTGGTCTTCTCCTACGGTCCCGTGTACCCGGACAGCGGCGGCCTGCGCTTCCAGGCGGACCGCCTGGTCTTCGTCGGGGACGCGGACGACCTGCGCCGCTACGAGACCTCGGGCTGGTGGGTGGACCAGCTCAGGGAGCTGGCCGCGTTCTACCGCACCGCGCAGTTCGGCCGGGGCCCGGTCGACTTCGCCCGGTACCGCACGGTGCTGAGCGCGGGCGGGGGCAAGCCGGACGAGGTCCAGGAGACCGACACCATCTCCCGGATGGTCTACGGCATGGCCAGCGCCTACCTCCTGACCGGGGACGAGGACTTCCTCGACGTCGCCGACCGCGGCTCGCGCTACCTCCACGACCACATGCGGTTCACCGACGAGGACGTCGTCTACTGGTACCACGGCCTCGAACGCCGGGCGGACGGCGAACGCAAGCTGTTCGCCTCGGAGTTCGGTGACGACTACCAGGCCATCCCCGCCTACGAGCAGATCTACGCGCTCGTGGGTCTCACCCAGACCTACCGGGTCACGGGCGACCCGGCGCTGCTGGCCGACATCCGCGGCACCCTCCGCCTGTTCGAGCGGTACTTCGCGGACCGCGGACTCGGCGGCTGGTACTCGCACATCCACCCGGTGAGCCTCAGCCCGCACGACCAGGCGCTCGGCATCAACCGGTCGAGGAAGAACTGGAACTCCATCGGGGACCACGCGCCCGCCTACCTCTTCAACCTCTACCTGGCGACCGGGGAGGAGAGCCACCTGCGGATGCTGGAGCACGCGTTCGACATGATCGTGACGCGGCTCCCCGACCGCTCGCCCGGGGGCAGCCCGTTCGTCGACGAGCGGTTCCACGGCGACTGGACCCCCGACCGCGCGTGGGGCTGGCAGCAGGACCGCGCGGTCGTCGGCCACAACCTCAAGATCGCGTGGAACCTGACGCGCATGGCCGCCGTGCTCCCCAAGCCGGAGTACGCCGCGCTGGCCGAGCGGATCGCGCGCACCATGCCGGACCTCGGCCGGGACCCGCAGCGCGGCGGCTGGTACGACCTGGTGCAGCGCATGCCGGGCCCCGAGGGGCGGCACGACTTCGTGTGGCACGACCGCAAGGCGTGGTGGCAGCAGGAGCAGGCGATCCTGGCGTACCTGGTGCTGGCGGGGCAGACCGCCGGGGCCGGCCCCGCCAGGGACGCCGGGCCGGAAGGCTCCCACCTGCGGCACGCGAGGGAGGCGTTCGCCTTCTACAACGCCTTCTTCCCCGACCACGACGAGGGCGCGGTCCACTTCACCGTGCTCGCCCAGGGCATTCCGTTCCTGATGGGCAACGAGCGGCTCAAGGGCAGCCACGCCATGGCGATGTACCACAAGGCCGAACTGTGCTACCTGGCCGAGGTGTACGGCCGGCTGCTGATCCACGGGCAGCCGCTCACCCTCTGGTTCGCGCCCGGACCCGACGCCTCCTACCCCGGGGGCCTGCTCCGGGTCGCGCCCGACGTCCTGCCGCGCGGGCGCGTGGAGTTGGCCGAGGTCCGCGTGGACGGCGCGGTCTGGGACGACTTCGACGCGCAGGCCATGACGGTGCGGCTGCCCCGCAGCGAGCACCGGCTCAGCGTGCGGGCGACGCTGCGCCCCCTTCCCCCGGGGGAACGGGGATGACCGCGAGCCCCGGACTTCCCGGCCGGGACGCCGCCCCGGCGTCCCGGCCCCCCGGCGCCGCCGCCCGCCCGCTGGGGGCGACGGTGGTCCCCGAGGGCGTGCACTTCGCCGTCCACGCCCCGCACGCGGAACGGCTCTCGCTGCTGCTGCTCGACCCGGAACACGGCGAACCGCTGGCGGAGCTGCCGTTCCCCGTCCCCGACCGCCCGGGAGGACGCTGGGACCTCACGGTCCCTGGACTCGCCCCCGGGGACGCGGACTACCTGCTCGTGGGCCCCGAGGGCGACCTGCTGCTCGACCCCCGCGCCAGGGCCCTGGCGGGCGGGGAGGAGTGGGGCGTCCGGCCGCGCTGGCGGTGCGTGGTCACCGCAGGACGGCCGCGCCGCCGCCGCCCGCCGCGTCCGGCGCTCCCGGTCGAGGACCTGGTCGTCTACGAGCTGCACGTGCGCGGCTTCACCCGCCACCCCTCGTCGGGCACCGCGCACCCGGGAACGTTCGCCGGCCTGCGCGAGAAGATCGGCCACCTGCTGCGGCTCGGGGTCAACTGCGTGGAGCTGCTGCCGATCGCCGAGTTCGACGAGACCGACAACACCTACCGGGAGCCGGGCACCGGCCGGCCGCTCGCCAACTTCTGGGGCTACGACCCGGTGGCGTGGGCGGCCCCGAAGAGCGCCTACGCCGCCCGCCCGGAGCGCGCGGGCGCCGTCCGCGAACTCCGGGACCTCGTCGACGCGTTGCACGCCGCGGGCATCGAGGTGATCCTCGACGTGGTCTTCAACCACACGGCGGAGGGGGACCACCGCGGGCCCACCCTCTCCCTGCGCGGCCTGGACGAGGAGGGCTACTACCTGCTCGGCCCCGACGGCAGGCCGCGCAACCTGACGGCCACGGGCAACACCGTCAACGCCAACCACCCCGCCGCCAGGGCCCTGATCCTGGACGCCCTGCGCCACTGGGTCAGGGAGTACGACGTGGACGGCTTCCGCTTCGACATGGCGGGCATCCTCACCCGGGGCGGCGACGGGACGCCGCTGGCCGACCCGCCGCTGCTGCGCGAGATCGCCGAGGACCCCGAGCTGGCCGACCGGCGGCTGATCGCCGAGGCCAACGACGCGACCGGCCTCGACCTGGTCGGCGCGTTCCCCTCCGCGACCGCCTCCCACCGGGGGCGGTGGTCGGAGTGGAACGACCGCTACCGGGACGCCGTCAGGCGGTTCCTCACCGGCCAGGACGCCGGCGCCCGCGAACTGGCGCTGCGCCTGGCCGGATCGCCCGACCTCTACGGCGCGCGCGGGGCCGGCGCCTCCGTCAACTACGTGACCAGCCACGACGGTTTCACGTTGGCGGACTGGGCCTCGTACGACCGGCCGCACAACGAGGCCAACGGCGAGGGCGGCACGGACGGCATCGCGGTGAACCACAGCTGGAACTGCGGCTGGGAGGGCCCCACGGAACGCCCCGACGTCCTGCGCCGCCGCGCGCGGCTGGTGCACGGGGCCCTCACGTTGCTCGCGGTCAGCACCGGTGTCCCGATGGTGACCGCGGGAGACGAGTTCGGACGCACCCAGCTGGGCAACAACAATGCGTATGGCCAAGACAACGAGACCAGCTGGGTCGACTGGACCCTTGCCGAACGGCACGTCCAGCGGCTGGAGTTCGTCCGGTGCCTGTGGGCCTTCCGACGCCGGCATCCCGCGGTCCGCCGCAGCCGTGCGCCTTCCGAGGAGCGACCGGAAGGCTGGGAGTACCCGCCGGTCAGCTGGCACGGCGAACGCCCCGGCGAACCCGACTGGTCACCGTCGTCCCGGCTGGTGGTCGGACTGTTCCACCAGGAGCCGCCCGAGGGCGAGCGCGACACCGTCCTGGTCGCCGTCAACGCGGACGAACGACCGCGCCTGGTCGCTCCGCCCCCCGCCCCGAGCGGGACGCGCTGGCACCTCTTCGTCGACACAGGTGACGAGGAGGGGCCGCTCGCGCACGAGCCGGGACACGAACCGCGCTGGTCCGGAACCGGACCGGAGGGCGGCGAGCCGTTATTACGGCTCATGGCGCATTCGACGCTCGTACTGACCGCGGTGCCCGCAGCGCAGGACGATTCCCCCGCCCCTCCCGGAATCTGACCGGCGCTTCTTTCCGGCGATGAGGCCGTCACCGCAGACTCCACACTCAGGAGAGTAAGCATGTCCTTTGAAGCATATCTGGGTTTCACCGGCGACTCCGCCGCCGTGCACCTATCGGGCGACCTCGGGGAATCCGATGTCCCGGTACTGCGGTCGCTGATCGACCAGGCCCTCGCCAGGGGCGCGCGAAGCATCGTGCTGGAAACGGACCAGCTGCACTCCATCGTCGCGGGCGGGGCCCGCTGTCTGGCCTTCGCACAGCAACGGCTGCCCGAGCCCGGGCGCATCCTGGTCAAGGGCACACGGGAGCCGGTGCGCCGGATGCTGTCGCAAGCGGGAATGGAAAGCGCGCTCACCCTTGTGGAAGATCATGTCGCAAGAGGGGACTGACCAAGAAAAGCAGCGCTCTCGGGGCCGACCACCCATGTATCAGGATCTTCTACCACCAGGGGGGAACTTGAATACCGCTCAGATAAGTCCGGTCATGTATGGGACCGAGATGGACGCCAAGGTCAGTGCTTTCTGCCAGCAGATCTTCGATTCCATGCCACGTGTGGATCAGCGTCGTTGGGCCGAGGTGTATCTGCGGGGACTGCTTTTCCTTGAGGGCAGGAAGACGGTCAGGAAAATGGCGGAGCACCTGCTCTGCCTGCCCGTCAACCAGTCCCTTCAGCAGTTCATCAACCAGAGCCCCTGGGACTGGGTGCCCATCAGGGCGCAGCTGGCCCGCCGCCGCGCGGCGTCCTCCGCCTCACGGGCCTGGGTGGTGAGCCGGGCGACGATCCCCAAGCGCGGATGCCACTCCGTCGGGGTCGTGCAGCAGTTCGTTCCCGAGGCGGGCCGACGCGTCAACTGCCAAGTAGGACTGGCGCTTTCGCTGTCCGACGACCGCAGCGACGTGCCGGTGGACTGGCGCCTGCTGCTGAGCGGCAAGTGGGCGGACGACGAGGACGCCAGGCAGAAGGCGAACCTGCCGGACGAGAACAGGGGCCTGCCCGAGTGGGCCGAGATCCTGTCCATGGTCGACGAGACCTCGCGCTGGGGGGTGCCTCCCGCCCCGCTGGTCGCCGACACCGCCGATCCCCGCGGGGCCGTCGCCCTGGCAGCCGCGCTGGCCGACCGGGGCGTCGACTTCGTGCTGCGCACGGACGACTCCCTGCGCGCGCTGGCCCCCGACCCGCTGCTCGCCGAGGCGGGGACGTCCGCCGAGAACTCCGCGCGCCCCGGCCAGCGGCGCCCGCGCATGGCGGCCGACGCGCACGGTGCGGATCTCAGGACGCGCGCCAACGCGTTCTCGTTCGTCTCCGCCCAGGTGCACCTACCCACCCGCACCGGCCACCAGTCGCGCACCGTCGTGCGTTTAGTACTGCAACGCGGATCGAGCCACTGCCCCAGTGGCGGTACCTGGATCACCAACCTCACCCAGCGCCCACTGGACGAGGTGATGGGGCTCGCCGGCCTGGCCAACCGCGGCAGGGACACGCTGCACCAGCTGAAGGCCGACTACGGCCTGCATGATTTCGAGGGGCGCTCCTTTCGGGGCTGGCACCACCACATGACGATGGTCTCGGTTGCCTGGGCCTTCGGTCAAGAGTTGCTGAGTGCCCATCCTGCCCTGCGGATGCCCGCTCCTGCCCTGCCCTGAACGTCCCAGGCTCGGGATTCCTACCACTGACAGGGACGGGCTGGGACCAGGCCCCGGCGTTCATACTGTGCGGCCGGGGAGGACCCCCTCCCCGGCCGCGTGCCACCCCGACCCGACCCGAGGGACGGTCCCACCGCCATGACAGCACCCCGCACCTCCGTCCCAGAACCGCGGAGCGCACAGGCGCCCCGGCCGACGTTCGCCATCGGCGGGCGAACCCCGGTGCGCCGCCTCGGCTTCGGCGCGATGCGGCTGGCCGACGGTCCGGTGCCCCTGCCCCACCCCTCGCCCGTGTGGCGCCCCCCGGCGCACCGCGCGCACGCCCTGAACGTGCTGCGCCGCGCCGTCGAACTGGGCGTCGAACTCGTCGACACGGCCGACGCCTACAGCCTGGGCGGCAACGAGGAACTCGTCGCCGAGGCGCTGCACCCCTACCCGGAACGGCTGCTGATCGCCACCAAGTGCGGTGTCGCGCGGCCGTCCCCCGGCGAGTGGACGCCGCTCGGCCGACCCGAGTACCTGCGCCAGCAGGCCGAACTCAGCCTGCGCAGGCTCCGCGTGGAGACGCTCGGCCTGCTCCAGCTGCACCGCATCGACCCCCAGGTGCCGCTGGCCGACCAGGTGGGCGCGCTGCGGCAGCTCCAGGAGGAGGGGAAGGTCGCGCACATCGGGCTCTCCGAGGTCTCCGTGCGGGAGATCGAGGAGGCGTCGGCCGTCGCGCCCATCGCGGCCGTGCAGAACCAGTACAACTTCGCCGACCGCCGCCACGACGACGTCGTCGACCACTGCGAGCGGCACGGCATCGCGTTCCTGCCGTTCTTCCCCATGGCGCTGGGCGACCACGCCCGCCCGGGCGGCCGGCTCGGCCGGCTCGCCGCGGAGGTCGGGGCCACCCCGGCCCAGGTGGCGCTGGCCTGGCTTCTGTACCGCTCCCCCACCGTCCTGCCCATCCCCGGCACCTCGTCCGAGCAGCACCTCGCCGAGAACATGGGGGCGTGGGACGTCAGGCTCGACGACGCGCGGCTGCGCGAGCTGGACGCGCCGGCGTAACGGCCCCGGCCCGCCCGCACGGCCAGGGCCGGGCGCGCCCGCACCGCCGAGCGCGCGCCGTCGGCCCGCCCGCGGGCGGGCCGACGGCTCCTACAGCGCGCCGGTCCCGCTCTGCCGGGCGGGCACCGCGACGTCCTCGGCGCTCAGGTCGGTCAGCAGCCGCAGCGCGGCCTCCGAGGGCGAGCCCGGCTCGGCCGCGAACAGCGCGAGGCGCTGCCCGTCGTCGTCCGGCAGCTGCACCACCTCGTTGGTCAGGGAGAGCGAGCCCACGACCGGGTGCCTGAAGTGGCGCACGAAGTGGGAGCAGCCGCGGATCGGGTGCGTGCTCCACAGGGACGCGAACTCCTGGCTCTTGACGCTCAGTTCGCCGATGAGCGCGGTCAGCGCCTGGTCGTCCGGGTAACGCCCGGCGACGACCCGCAGGTCGGCCACGGCGTCCCGCGCCTTGGCCTTCCAGTCGGCGTACAACTCCCGGCTGTGCGCGTCGAGGAAGACCAGCCGGGCCAGGTTCGGGCGGCTGGCCGCCCGGTCGGGCGCGGCGTAGTCCAGGTGCCCGGCCAGCAGCGCGTGGGCCGAGCGGTTCCACGCCAGGACGTCGGTGCTGCGCCCGATGGCCAGCATCGGGCTGGTGGCGGTCCGCACGAGCAGGCGCACGCCGTCCCGCAGCCGCTCGGGGCGCTGGCGGCGGGCGCCCCCGCCGCGGCCCGGCTGGCGGGCGAGGCTGATCAGGTGGTCGCGCTCGTGCTCGTCGAGGCGCAGCACCCGGGCGAGCGCGTCGAGTACGGCGTCCGACGCGTTGACGCTCTGCCCCTGCTCCAGCCGTGTGTAATAGGCGACGCTGACCCCGGCCAGCTGCGACAGCTCCTCGCGACGCAACCCCGGTACGCGGCGCCGCGTACCGTAGTCCGTCAACCCGACGTCCTCCGGCAGCAGTCGGGACCGCCGTGACCGGAGGAACTCGCCCAACTCGGATCGCTGTGGATGCATGACCACAATTGTCCCTGACTGGCAGTCAGAAAGCCTACCCCTGGGAATGGTACGCACCGACTGCGTAGGCTGAGGAGAGGGCTGGGTAAGCACGAAGAACAGGCGCAGGCTTCCTTATCGACTGGCAAGGACCCCTCGAAAGGCAGCGCCGTGACAAACAACCCGTCCCCTCCAGCGAGCGAACCGGTTGCCGACGACACGAGCCTGGGTGCCCGCGGCTGGATGATCCTGGTCACTCTGTGCAGCGCGACGTTCGTGGTCGGCCTCGACTTCTCGATCGTCGCCGTCGCCCTGCCGGAGATCGGCAGCGCCCTGGGCTTCGCCGGCACCGGCGACCTCCAGTGGGTTGTCACCGCGTGCCTGCTTCCCACCGCGAGCCTGCTGCTGCTCTTCGGTCGGCTGTCCGACCGGATGGGGCGGCGCAACCTGTTCCTGCTCGGCCTGCTCCTGCTCGTCATCACCTCCCTGATCGCCGGCCTGGCCGCCAACCCGGGCACCCTGGTCGCCGCCCGCGCGGGCCAGGGCATCGCCGGGGCGATGATCAGTCCCACGGCGCTCGCGCTGCTGACCACGGTCTTCCCCGAAGGGCCTCAGCGGACCAAGGCGTTGGGGGTCAACGGCGCCCTCCTGTCGCTCGGCTTCGTCGTGGGCACCATCGGCGGCGGCGTGATCACCAGCGCCTTCAACTGGCGGTGGACGATGCTCATCATGGCCATCGTCGGCGCCGCCGTGCTGATCAGCGGCCTGGCCGTCCTGTCGGCCGACCGGGAGCGCACGCGGCGGGCTTTGGACGTGCCGGGGGCCGTGCTGGTCAGCGGTGGTCTCTTCGCCCTGGTCTACTGGGTGAGCACCGGCGCCGACAACGGCTGGGGCAGCGGGCCGACCATGGCCGCCCTGGTGCTCGCGGTGCTGCTGCTCGGCGCGTTCCTGCTGGTCGAGCGCCGGCACCCGTCGCCGCTCGTGCCGCTGTCGCTGCTCAACCGGCCCTCGATCAAGTGGGGTTGGATCGTCGGCCTGATCACCTTCGGCATGTGCGGCGGAACCACCGTGCTGCTCAGCCTCTACATGCAGGAGATCCTCGGCTGGAGCGCGCTTGAGACCGGCCTCGGCTTCCTCGCCGAGGGCCTGGGCGCCCTGGTCTCCGGCCTCATCGTCTCCCGCCTGATCGGCGCCTGGGGCGGCCCCAGGACGCTGGTGGCCGGCCTCGGCATCCAGGCCGCGGGCACCGCCGCGATGGTGGTCCTGCCCAACGAGACGAACCTGCCCCTGCTGCTGCTCACCTCGGGCGCGATGGGCTTCGGGCACGTGCTCGCCGTGGTCGCCTTCATCAACGCGATGACCTCGGGGCTGCGCGACGACGAGCAGGGCGTGGTCGGCGGCCTGGCGCAGATGCCGCAGTTCGTCGGCGCCATCGGCACCGCGGCGCTCGCCGCCATCGCCAGCAGCCGCACCGCGGCCCTGGAGTCCACCCGCTCCGCCGTCGACGCCCACCTCGGCGGCCTGCACGCGGGCATGCTCGCCGGCGGCCTGGTCTGCCTCGCCGGCGTGCTCATCACCGTACTGTTCCTGCGCCGTCCGGCCACCCCACCGGACGGGGAGTCCTCGGCGGACGCGACCGAGCCCTCACTGGGCGCCCGGGGCTCAGGCCCCGCGGAGGTCGCGGCTCGCTGAGAACCACGGCGGCTCACCCTTTCCCCCGGGGGTGGGCCGCCGTGCTGTTCGCCTCCACGCGTCCACTCCCCCCAGGCCGCTGCCGCCCCCGGCAGCGGCCTACTGCGTCAACTGTCGGTAATGCGCGCGCGCTCACTCGGAATCGTTGATGGCCGTCGCCACCCGCCCGTTCAATGGAGGCATTCCAGCGAACGGAGCACCACGGTGACAGATGAATTGTCCTTACCATTCCTCGGCGCGGAGAGCACCACGCTGTCCGCATCCGCGCGCCGGGAGCGGAACGTCGTCTCGCTGCGTTCCTACTTCCGCCTCCTCCAGGAACGGGACATCGAATCCTGGATCGAACTGTGGGCGGACGACTGCACCGTCGTCGCGCCCTATGCGGACGGCCGCATACCGCAATTGCTCAGCGGCCGGGCCGACGTCTACGCCTTCTACCGGGAAGAGGCCGACGGCTACGCGCGGTTGAGCTTTCCCGGCACCGACATCATGCCGACGCAGGACCCGGACCGCGTCGTCGTCCACTGGTACCCGCGCGGTGAACTCACCGACGGCACGCAATACCAGAACGAGAACATCGGCATATTCGAGTTCGACGCCTACGGACGCATCCGCCGCTTCACCGAGTTCTTCAACCCCCTCGGCCTGACGGGCCGCCCCGACCCGGCCGTCGACGGGAGGTGAGCCGCGTGCCCACGACACCGTCTCCCGCCGAGGCGCCCGGGGGGCGCGCCGACCGCAGGCTGCCGAGCTCCACCGACGTGCTCATCGTCGGTGCGGGACCGACCGGCCTCGCCCTGGCCTCCGCGCTGCGCACGATGGGCGTGGACCACCTGCTGATCGACCGGGCCGCCGCGCCCGCCGTCCACTCAAGGGCCGCCGCCGCGCACGCCCGCACCCTGGAGTCGCTGGCGACCATCGGCGCCGCCGAGCCGCTCGTCGCGCGGGGGCGCGCGGGACGCGCCTTCGTCGCGCGGGACGGGGAGCGCCAGGTCGTCTCCACGCCGTTCGACGAGCTGGACACGCCCTACCCGTTCGTGCTCGCCATCCCCCAGCAGACGACCGAGGAGGTGCTCCAGGCCCGGCTCGAAGAGCTGGGCGGCACCGTGCACCGCCGGCACACGCTGCTGGACCTCACCGAGCTGTACCCGGGGATGAACGCCCTGATCGTCGACGACGAGACCGGCGAGGTGACGTCGGTGCAGGCCCGCTACGTGGTGGGCTGCGACGGCATCCACAGCACCGTGCGGCAGCGCGCCGGCATCCCGTTCGTCGGCCACGACCGGCCGCACAACTTCGCGCTGATCGAGTTCGAGATGGAGTGGTCGGGCCCCGAGGGCGAGATCACCTTCTTCTTCTCCCCCGCCGGCCTGCTGGCCGTCTCCCACCTGCCGGGCGACCTGTACCGGATCGTCGCGCTGGTCGACGACGACGCCGGGACGCCGAGCCTTGAGGACATCCAGCACATGCTGGACACGCGCGGGCCCACCGCCGCGGGCGCGCGCGTCAGGCGCCTGGAGATGGCCTCGACCTGGCGGGTCACCCACCGGCTCGCCGACGCGTTCTCGAAGGGCAACGTGTTCCTCGTCGGCGACGCGGCCCACGTGCACAGCCCGGTCGGCGCGCAGGGCATGAACACCGGCATCCAGGACGCGTTCAACCTCGCCTGGAAGCTCGGTGCCGTGCTCGACGGCACCGCGTCCCCGGCGCTGCTGAACACGTACAACGCCGAGCGGCGCGCCATCGCCCAGGGCGTGCTCGGGTTCACCGCGCAGCTGCACGACGCCTCCACGCTCAGCGACCCGCAGAGCATCCACCTGCGCAACGAGGTGCTCGCCGCGGCCAGCCGCATCCCCGAGTTCCAGACCTGGCTGGCCCGGCGGCTCGCGCAGATCGCCACGGCCTACCCGGGCGCCGAGCCGGGCACGCCCCACCCGCGCGTCGGCGAGCGGATGCCGCCGCGCCCCGGCATGGCCGAGGGCATCGGCTGGTCGCTGCTGCTGCCGCCCGGGCTCGGCGCCGACACCGTTCTGGCCGTCGACGAGGCCGCCGCCACGAGCCCGACCCCGCTCGCGGTGGCCACGGTCGACGACCTGCCGCACGCCGTGCTGGTACGGCCCGACGGCCACGTCGCGCTGACCGCGCCGGGGCCGGAGGCCGCCACGCTGCCCGGCGCCCTGCGCGCCTGGCTGAACCGGCCCTGGCCGGCGAGCACCTGAGCCGCCGCGCGGCCCTCGCCCCGCCGCCGGCACCGCGCCACCGCCACCACCGTCCGTCTCGTCCCGGGCGCGCCCACGGCCGCCACGGCCCACGTTCCGCGTGCCCGCACTCTCCACGGGAGTCCCCCATGGCCCTGACCTTCACCCGCCCGCCGGGCGCCACCACGCTGATGCACGTCGCCGTCATGTGCCCCGACATCGACGCCTCCCTGCGCTTCTACCAGGAGGGCCTCGGCTTCACCCGCCGCTACGAGTTCACCGAGAGCGCCACCAGGGAGGGCCAGGTCGTCTACCGGGGCCGCGGCATCTACGTCGAGCTGGAAGGCCACGCCTACGTCGAGCTGTTCCCCGGCGGGCGGCCCGGCGTCACCTCCGAGGACGGGCCGCTGGCCCACATCGCCCTGATCGTGCCGGACGTCGACGAGGCGTACCGCTCCAGCCTGCGCGCCGGCGGCCTGCCGCACGGCCTGGGCGACTGGACGGGCGAGCCGATGTCGCTGACCCTCAACGGCTCCCCCGAGGTGGACGTGCGGGTGGCGTTCGTCCGGGGCCCGGCCGGCGAGCTGATCGAACTGTACGAGCAGCACAGCCCGATCGTCGCCCGCTGACCCGGCGCCACCGCACCGCACCGCACCGACACCACTCACACCGGGAGAATCATGCGCTACACCGTGCTCGGCAAGACCGGGGTCCGGGTCTCCGAACTCGCCCTCGGCACCGTCACCTTCGGCGAGGACTGGGGATGGGGGGCGCCCAGGGAGACCAGCGCCCGCATCCTCGACGCCTACGCCGACGCGGGCGGCAACTTCATCGACACCGCCGACCACTACACGGGCGGCACCTCGGAGACGATGCTCGGGGAGCTGCTCGGCGCCCGCCGGGACCGTTTCGTCCTCTCCACCAAGTTCACCCTCCAGACCGACCTGGCGGACGTCAACTCCGCGGGCAACCACCGCAAGAACATGGTCTCCTCGATCGAGGCGAGCCTGCGCCGGCTGCGCACCGACTACCTGGACCTGCTGTGGGTGCACGCCCACGACACCCTGACCCCGGTGCCCGAGCTGATGCGGGCCCTGGACGACCAGGTGCGCGCCGGGAAGATCCGCTACGTCGGCGTCTCGAACTGGCCGGCGTGGGAGGTCGCCCAGGCCAACACCATGGCGGAGCTGCGCGACTGGTCCCCGTTCGTCGGCATGCAGATCCGCTACAACCTGCTGGAGCGCGGGCCCGAGCGCGACCTGCTGCCCATGGCGCGGCAGTTCGACCTGCCCGTGTTCTGCTGGGGCGCGCTGGCGGAGGGACGGCTCACCGGAAAGTACCTGGAGGGCGGTACGGGGCGGCTGACCGTGCAGCCGAGGAACCACAGCTCGCAGGGCAGCGACGCCCTGGTCCGCGAGGTGGTCGCCATCGCGGCCGAGGGCGGCTGGACCGCCGCCCAGGTGGCTCTCGCCTGGCTCATGTCCCGCCCCGGCACCGTGATCCCGCTGCTTGGGGCCACCAAGGAGTACCAGCTCCAGGAGACGTTGGGCGCGGCCGAGGTGCGGCTGGCGGCCGACCAGCTGGAACGGCTCGACGCCGTCTCGTCGATCACCCTCGGCTACCCGCACGACCTGCTGCGGGACCCGATCACCCTGCACGACATGTACGGCCCCGGCTGGCAGGACATCGAGGACCGCCGCACGACGGTGCGCCGCGGAGTCGCAGACGACGCCTTCCACCCGGTGCCGCGCGACTGACGGGACGGGCCCGGCCGGGCCGCCGCCCGGCCGGACCAAGGCCGCGCCCGTTCCGCCCGCATCCCGCCCTCCGCGCCCCGCTTCCCGCCCTTCCGCGCCCGGTTCCAAGCCTTCCCCGGGCCTTTCCCGGCCCCTTCCCGGATCTTCGCCCGGTCCTTTTCCGGATCTTCCCGGACCCGCGCCCACTTTTCCCGCACCCGCAGGAAACGCACTTCGTGCAGTCCGCCGAGTGGGAACGGACCGGTGGCTTTTCCTTTTTCCTGGCGGTGCGCGGGGAGTTGACTCTTCACCGATCCCCCTTTCCCACATTCCTAGGAGTAACGCATGGTGGACGCGGCACGCACCCGGGAGATCGTCGGCAAGCTGTTCGCCGATGTCGCCTCGGGCAACGTCGAGGGAGTGCTCGCCGCCCTCGCCCCCAACATCGTCTTCGATCTCCCGCGCACCGCTCACAACCTGGCCGTTCCCAACACCGGCCGCTGGCTGGGCAAGGAAGGCGTCATCGAGGCGTTCCGGCTCAGGAGCGAACGCAGCGAGGTCACCGAGTTCGAGCAGCGGGACATGGTGGTCGAGGGCAATCGCGCTTTCGTCATCAACTACCAGAAGATCCACCACCGGGTCACGGGTTTCGAGGTCGAATTCGAGTTCTCGATGATCCTCACCGTCGGTGACGACGAACTCGTCCACCACTGGAAGGCGTTCTTCGACGCCTCGGGCGAGGTCGCCATGTTCCGCTCCGACGTGGACGCCCGCCTGCTGGCCGCCGTGTCGGCCGGCGACCGGCGGGAGGTGACCGCGATGCTGCGGGAGGGCGGCCACCCCGACCACCGCGACCCCGCCACGGGTCTGACGATCCTTCAGACCGCCGCGGGCCGCGGGGACGCCGAGACGCTGCGCCTGCTGATCGCGGCGGGCGGCGACGTGTACGGCACCGACAGCCGGGCCGGAACCACCGCCCTGCACAAGGCCGTTCAGCGCGGCGACCTGGAGACCGTGCGGGTGCTCGTGGAGGCGGGGGCGTTCGTCGACGCCGTGGCGCCCACCACGGGGCACACGCCGCTGATGGACGCCCTGTGGTTCAAGTGGCCGGAGATCGTCGGCTACCTGCTTGACCAGGGCGCCGGGCTCGGCCTGCACACCCACTACGGCTTCTCGCTCCAGGAGCACTTCGACTACGAGCTGAACGTCAACGTGCTCGGCAAGGACCGGCTGCTGCGGGCCGAGGAACTGCTCAAGGAGCGCAGGCGCGAGGACGAGCGGCTGATCGCGGAGCAGCGCGTGATGGCCGCCGTGGTCAGCGGCGACACCGCCAGGGTGCGCAGTCTGATCGCCTCGGGAGCCGATCTGGAGGCCCGTTTCCCGGTGGTCAACGGCTTCAACGACCGGCACACCCCGCTGCTCGTCGCCAGCAGGGACGGGCACACCCAGATCGTCCAGGCCCTGGTGGCCGCGGGGGCGGACGTCAACGCGACGGAGCCGACGTTCGGCGCCTCCCCGCTGCACAAGGCCGTCTACAACGGCCACGCCGACATCACCCGGCTGCTGGTCGACGCGCCCGGCATCGACCTCGACTACCAGGGCGCGACGAACGGCTACACCGCGCTGCACGACGCGCTCTGGCACGGCTACGAGGACTGCGCCCGGGTCCTGTTGAGCGCGGGGGCCCGCACCGACCTGCGCGGCCACGACGACAAGACCGCGCTCGACATCGCCAGGGAGACCTTCGGCGACGCGCACGCGCTGGTGCGGCAGATCGCCGGGCAGAGCGCCTGACCCCTCACCGGCCGGCGGACGCCGGCCGGTGCCCAGCACACGGAGAGAAACGGAGCACGGCCATGTTGTTCTACGTCCAGATGAAGTGGAAGCACGAAGGGCGCATCACGCTCGACGAGCTGTGGGAGATCGAGCGCGAGGAGGCCGAGCACGCCCAGGAGACCCTGGACTCGGGGTTCTGCGTCGGCATCTGGAAGGTGGCCGCGCAGAAGCGGGTCATCGCCATCATCGACTCCCCCGACGCCGAGGAGCTGGACCGCACCGCGCTCGGCCGCCTCCCGATGCGGGAGTACCTGGAGTTCGAGGAGGTCTGGCCGCTCCGCGACTACCTGGGGTTCGCCGAGGACGTCAAGGCCCGCTACCGCGTTTGAAGAGCAGGAGAGCCGGCGCGGGAAGCGAACCCGCCCGCGTCCGCCGCGCCGGCCTCCGCCACCCGCCGAGGAGATGCCATGATTCACCAGCTCATCTTCGCCTTCCCGCGCCCGGGCATGAGTGAGGAGGCGTTCCAGCAGTACTGGCTCGAAGAGCACGCCGTGCGCTACGCCAGCAAGATCCCGCAGATCCGCCGCTACTCCGTCGACGCCCGCGTGCCCCGCCGGGGGGAGACGGCGGAGCCGCTGTGGAGCGGCATGGCCGAGATCTGGCTGGCCAACGGCGAGGAGCAGGTCGCCTCGCTGCAATCGCCCGAGTTCCTTGAGGGGGCGCGACTCGACGAGCCCCGCTGGGCGGCGTTCTGGCGCAGCGTGGTGCTCGACACCGCGACCGAGACGGTCCTTCCCGGGGTGCCCGACGACCAGGTCCAGCCCGGGGTGAAGCTGGTCGTGCTGGCCAAGCGCCGCGAGGGCATGACGGTGGAGGAGTTCCGCCGCTACAGCCGCGACCTGCACGCCCCCCTGGTCACCGCGCTGCCCGGTATCCGGCGTTACGACCAGTCCTACACGCAGGACTCCTGGTACGAGGTGAGCGAGCCGCCGTTCGACGCCGCCTACCACCTGTGGTTCGACAACCCGGGCGCGGTGGACGCGATGGAGGAGAGCGCGCAGCACGCGCGGGTGCTCGCCGACTACGACAACTTCATCAACCCCCGCTACCGGCACGCGCTGCTGTTCCGGCAGAACTGGGTGATCGGCCCCCGCAGCCGCTGACGCCCCCCGCGCCCCGACGCGCGAGGTGCCCCGCCGCCCGGTGGGACACCCCGCGCGTCGTGCGCCGCCGGCGGCGGCGCCGCGCGCCGGGACCGCGACCGCCGGCCGGACTCAGTCGACGTTCTTGATCACCCGGGCGGGCACTCCCGCGGCCACGGTCCCGGCAGGGACGTCACGAGTCACCACCGCACCTGCGGCGACCACCGCACCGGCACCGATGGTCACCCCCTGGGTGACCACGGCAGCCGTCCCGATCCAGACGTCGTCCTCGATGACGATCGGGGCGAAGGAGAGGTATTCGCGGCGCTCGGCCGGGGGCAGTGGATGGCCTCCGGTGATGAGGCTGACCTTCGGGGCGATCATGACGCCGGTCCCGATGCGGATGCCTCCCCTGTCCATGAAGGTGCATCCCTGGTTGACGAAGACGTTGTCCCCGAACGTCGTGTTCAGCCCGAACTCGGTGTAGAACGGCGGGTAGATCGTCACCGATTCCGGCAGCGGGCCACCGAACACAACGGAAAGTAGTTCGGCGCGGCCTTCACTGTCGCTGAACGGGAGCGTGTTCAGCCGGGACGTCGCCTCGGTCACCTCCGCGATCCGCTCGGCATGACGCGCGAACTCGGGCGTCTCGACATACATGACCTGCTCTGTGCGGGTGGACATGCGCCGATCCCACCACCGCGCGGGACCTTCGATCAAACAACCCCGCACCGCACCGGATACCACCGGTGGTTGTGGCCGTACGATGGTGACGTGGATGTCGAAGCGCTGCGGACGTTCGTTTCGGTCGCCGAGACGGGCCAGTTCCAGGCCGCGGCCGACGAGCTGGGGATCAGCCAGCAGGCGGTCTCGAAGCGGATCGCGGCCCTGGAGAGGCATGTCGGGGTCGTGCTGCTGGTGCGGACCTCCCGAGGCTCCCGGCTGAACCTGGACGGGCAGATCTTCCTGCCGCACGCCAGGAAGGTCCTGGCGGCCGTCGAGCAGGCCAAGCGCGCCGTGCGCCCCGGCAGCCGTCCCCTGCGCGTCGACGTCCTCAATCGGCGCATCTCCCCGGCCCAGGCCGTCTACCGGTTCTACCGCTCCCGCCCCGGGACGGATCTGGACGCGGTCACGCTGAGCCAGGAGAACGCGGTTCAGGCCGCTCAGGCGGTGCTCGAAGGGACCATCGACGCGTCCTTCCGCGCCCTGCCGGCAGACCAGGTCCCGGCCGGGATCAGCACCGAACGGCTCCTGGACGCGCCCTTGGAACTCCTGGTCGGACCCGGCCACCCCTTGGCGAAGGCGCCCCGGGTCAGACCCACCGACCTGGCCGGCCACCGCGTGTGGATCCCCGGGATCAGGCCGGGCACGGAGTGGGCCGCGTTCTACCAGGCACTGTCCCAGGCCTTCGGCCTGAGTATCGACGCGCTCGGCCCCAACTTCGGTGACGAGGCCCTGATGGACGCGCTGGCCGACTCGGCCTCGCTGGCCACCCTCGTCGGCGGCGGGGACCGGTACCTGTGGCCACGGGCCCACGACCTGCGGCGCATCCCGTTGCACGACCCGACCCCGGTCTACCCGCACCTGCTGCTGTTCCGCAGCGGAGACCGGCACCCCGTGCTGACCGCGCTGCGCGACCATCTGCGCACCGCCGGCCCGGGAGCCGTGCACGACGCGTGGGCACCGGACTGGGTGAACGGCTGACGGGCGACCGAATCCGCGGAACACGCCCCGGCATGCGGAGCCCGGTCGCATCGGCACCCTGATCGGGTTCCCCGAGCGCCGCCGGTGTTCCCATTCCGGTGGCGACTTGCCGTTCCCGCCGCCGCAGGAAAGGAACGTATGATTTCCCGGAATCGGAAGTGGGGAGTCCCGTGCCGGAAGAACAGCGAGGTGGCAGGTCACCGCTGCGCGAACAGGTGCGGGAGGAACTGCGTTCGCGTATCAACGAGGGCGTGATCAAGCCGGGCGAACGGATCTACGAACACCTGGTGGCGTCCGAGTTGGGGGTTTCGCGCAATCCGGTCCGGGAGGCGATCCGGATGCTGGAGAGCGAGGGCCTCGTGGTCGTCGAGCCGCGCCGCGGGGTGCTGGTGCGGCGGTTCGACCCGCGGGACGTGGAGGACCTGTTCGACGTGCGGGAGGCCATGGAGGTGCTGGCCGCGCGGCTGGCCGCGCGGCGCCGCGGCGCCGAGGACCTGGACCGGCTGCGGCAGTTGACGGAGGCGGGCAGGCTCGCGCTGGTCAGGGGCGATCTGGCCGAGGTGGACAGGACCAACAGCGACTTCCACGAGGACCTGATCAGGATCGCGGACAACCGGCGGCTGCACGACGTGTGGATGCCCCTCCAGGGGCAGTTGCACTGGCTGTTCCGGCAGAACTCGGAGCCCGAGCGCGTCTGGCACGAGCACCGCGACATCCTCGACGCGGTGCAGGACGGGGACGACGAGCTGGCCGCGGCGCTGGCGCTGCGGCACGTCAGGTCGGCGCGCAGGATGGTGCTGGCGATGCTGGCGCAGCCGCGGGAGCGGCCGGGGGCCGGGCCGCGTCCGTGACGGGCACCGCGCCCCCGGCCGCCGGCCGGGCCACGCGGGCTACTTGAGGCTGCCCATGGCGAGCCCGCCGGTCCAGTGCCGTTGCAGCACGACGAACGAGACGACCAGCGGCACGATGGCGATCAGCGAGCCGGTGATCACCAGGTTGTACAGCGGGGTCGAGGCGCCGGCCGTCGCCTCGGCGCGCGCGTACCAGTCGCCGAGGCCCACCGTGATCGGGAACAGCCGGGAGTCGGACAGCATCAGCAGCGGGAGGAAGTAGTTGTTCCAGGCCCCGACCAGCGAGAAGATCAGGACGGTGGCCATCGCGGGCCGCAGCAGCGGCAGGACGACGGAGCGGAACGCCCGGATCTCGCCCGCCCCGTCGAGCCGGCTGGCCTCAAGCAGCTCGTCGGAGACGGCGTCCTGGGCGTAGATGCGGATCAGGTACACGCCGAACGGGTTGAGCAGCCCCGGGATGATCACGGCCCAGGGCGTGTTGATCAGGTGCAGTTCGGTCATCACGAGGAATTGCGGAATGACGAGCGCCGTCGCGGGCACCATGAGAACGCCGAGCAGCGCGGCGAACGCGAGTCGTTTTCCCGGGAAGTCGTACTTGGCGAACGCGTATCCTGCCACCGTCGAGACGATCAGCGATCCGAATCCGCTCGCGACGGTGTAGAACACGGTATTCAGCAGCCAGAAACCGAAAGCGCCGCCGTCCTCGGTGAAAACGTCCGCGATATTCCCGAAGAACGCGTTCTCGCCGCCGAACCAGAGCGCCGGGGAGTCGTAGAGGTCCAGGTTGCTCTTGGTCGAGTTGGCCACCAGCCACCAGATCGGCAGCAGGTAGTAGGCGAGCATCAGGGCCATCACGGCGTAGCTCAGGGTGCGGCCGGTGGCGGCCTTGGCCGCCACGCGGCCGGGGCGGCGGCGCCGCGGGAGGACGGTGCTCATCTCAGGCCACTCCTTCGGCGGTTCACCGCGAGCAGGACGTAGGAGGCGACGAACACGATCGTGCTGATGAGGAACGCGACCGCCGCGGAGTAGCTGAACTGCGAGTAGGAGAACGCCAGGTTCTGCGCGTACATGTTGGGGGTCCACGCGGCGTCGAACACCTCGGGCGCCTGCGGTCTGAGCACCTGCGGCTCGGTGAACAGCTGCATCGTGCCGATGATGGAGAGCAGCACGGACAGCACGAGGGCGGGCGCGATCATCGGCACCTTGATCCACAGCGCGGTGCGCACCGGGCCCGCCCCGTCGAGCCGCGCCGCCTCGTGCAGTTCCTTGGGGATGGCCTGCAACGCGGCGTACATGATGATCATGTTGTAGCCGGTGTTGCTCCAGGTGATGATGTTGCCGATGGCCGGCAGCGCCAGCCGGTCGGTGAGCAGGTCGGTCCCGAGCGGCCCGAAGGTGGGGCTGTAGAGGTAGCCCCACATGAGGGCGGCGACCACGCCCGGCACGGCGTACGGCAGGAACACCGACAGCCGGAACAGCGTCGGGTACCGGCCGGAGAAGTGGTCGAGCAGCAGCGCCGCGAGCAGCGCGACGCCCAGCATCAACGGCACCTGCACGACGCCGAGCAGCAGGATGCGCCGCACCCCGCCGGTGAACTGCTCGTCCCGCAGCACCTGCCAGAAGTTGTCGAGGCCGGTGAACCTCGGGCCCTGCGCGAGGGTGTCGGTGTACAGGCTCATCCGGAACGCGGAGACGGTGGGCACCGCGATGAGCACCACCACGAGCAGCAGGAACGGCGCCACGAACAGCCAGGCGGTCAGCGTCGTGGGCCTGATCCCGGGCCGCCGGGCGGCCGGGGGCGACGGTGGGCGCACCGCGCGGTCACTGGACATCGAACGCCTGCTCCCTGGCGTAGGCGGCGACCCGCTCCCCGACCACGGCCAGCAGGTCGGGCCAGGGCACCCGGCCGGCCACCGCGTCGTGCAGCGCCACGTCGAAGGTGTCGGTCACGAACCGCTCGAACGGCGAGTGGTCGGAGGCGAGCACCTGCTCGCTCGACTCGATGTACACCTCGTTGACCCGCTGCCCGCCGAAGAAGTCGGCGGGCCGGCCGGCGAACGCGTCGGAGCGCGCCTGTTCGAGCCGGTCGGGGAACAGGCGGGCCGTCCACAGGGCCATGTCCCACGCGGTCTGGTCCGCGCCGAAGATCTCCCGGCAGACGACGGCGGCGGCCTCGGGGTCCCGGGCGAAGCGGGTCGCGACGTACGCGGAGCCGCCCCAGTTGCCCGACGCGGGCCGCCCCGGGTCCCACTGCGGGGCGCCGCGCACGCGCCAGCGCCCCGCCTGGTCGACGAGCTTGGACTCGATCTGCCAGCTGTACCAGCTCGGCGCGAGGCAGGCCCAGTACACGCCGCGCCGGAGGTTGACGTCCATCTCGGTGGAGAAGTACGGGGTGGTGTCCACGAGTCCGGCCCGCACCAGTCCGCCCCAGAAGTCGATGACGCGCCTGGCCTCCGGGGTGTCGAAGGACAGTCCGAGCCGGGTGGGCTCGCTCATGTCGTACCGGAAGAAGCGCCCGCCCGCCTGGGACACGAGGGTGGTCAGCAGTTCCGACGGGCCGAGCGTGCCGATGAACGCCGAGCGGTCGGCCGCCTTGACGCGTTCGGCCGCGGCGGCGTAGTCGTCCCAGGTGGCGGGCACCTCGATGCCGTGCCCGGCGAACAGGTCCTCGCGGTGGAACAGGACCAGGGGGCCGGAGTCGACGGGGATGCCGTAGACCTCCTCGCCCGCGCCGCACCGTTCCCAGGCCGGCTCCGCGTAGTGCGCCGCGTCCCCGGCCGCGCCGAAGGGGGCGAGGTCGAGGAGGTAGCCGCGGACCACGAGGTTGGGGATGAGCGTGCGGTCGATCAGGAACACGTCGGGCGGCCCCGCCTCGGCGTGCAGCGTGGTCTGGAGCTTGGGGTAGAACTCGCCCGCTCCCCACCCGTTGTCGACCCAGGTGATGTGGATGTCCCGGTGGGTGTCGTTGAAGTGCGCGACCAGCTCGGCGTTGGTCGATTCGAAGCCGCCCCAGACGGTGACCTCCCGCTTGCCTGCCGGGACGGCTCCGGTCGAGCCGCACGCGGCGAGCAGGGGGGTCGAGGCGGCGGCCAGCGCTCCGCCGAGGAACGCGCGCCGGGAGAACCGGGGGGACGTGGGAAAACGCGTGAAGGGAAAGGGTCCCGCGGGCGTCCGGCGCCCGCGCCGGACGGGTGGACGACGCCCTGGGGCATCGGTGCGTACGGTGTCGCTCAACGTGCTTCTCCCTCGTGACCAGCCGGGAAGGGGAGTGGGGGCGGACGTGATGGAGAGATGGCCGGGAAACGCCGGTAGCCCGGGAGTTTGTATACGCGGAGCCAATCAAGTCAAGCCGTCGAAGTTAACTTCCGATTTCGACTTCCTCGCCCGGTCCGGCCCGCACTCCCGGAAAGCGGCCAGCACACGCATTCTGAGCTGGCATTACTCCTCCTCGTTCGGAGAGTTCACCGTTCGGCGCCGGAGCCGGGAGCGGCACGACCCTTGACCGCGTCGGGCGATCGGCCGGAGTGTGTATACGCGAGCTGCTGATCGGGCGGCTCGGTATCCCTCCAGGAGGCTCCGTGAGCGCGTCTCACTCCCCGTTCGGACCCGAGGACTTCTACCGCCGCTCGATGGCGCTGCCGGACCGGCTGCTCGCCGGCGCCATCGACACCCACGTGCACGCGGGTCCTGTGCTGAACTCCAACCCGGGCCACGCGGACCCCATCGAGATCGCTCTTGAGGCGCGTGCCGCGGGCATGCGCGGCGTCGTCTACTACGACGTGTTCGGCTGGGCCTCCGGCACGGCGTGGCTGGTCAACCGGCACGTGCCCGGTATCCAGTCGTTCGGCGCCTACCTGATGAACTCCTCGCACGGCGGCCTCAATCCGCGCGCCGTCCGCACCGCCCTGCACATGGAGGGCGGCTGCCGGATGATCAGCTTCGGCTCCCACTGCACCCACTTCCAGGCGTCGCGGGAGTCCACCGTCGTCGACGGCGAGCGGGTGCCGCTGCACGAGGCGTTCCCCAAGTTCGCCCGCGAGGAGTTGTCCCGCGCCGTGCGCATCCCCACCGAGGGCCCCGTGCCCGACGAACTGGCCGAGATCCTCGAACTGGTCGCCGAGCACCCCGAGGTGTACCTGAACACCGGCCACGTCTCGCACGACGAGGTGTTCCGCATCGTGGAGCTGGCCGAGCAGTACGGCATCGGCAAGGTCCTGGTCTCCCACCCGGCGCGCGGGCAGCTGAGCGTGGCGGAGCAGAAGCAGCTCGCCGCCAAGGGCGTGTTCCTCGAAGGCTGCCTGGTGGACATCTACTGCACCAGCGTTCCGCTGACCCACTACTACCCGGAGAAGGAGTACATCGACCGCGGCGCCGAGATACCGCACACCCGCAGGCCGGTCGCCCACTACATCGACGACCTGCGGCAGGTGGGCCCCGAGCACATCGTCCTCGGCACCGACTACGGGGTGCGGAACCTGCCGACGGCCGTCCAGGGCATGCGCACCTGGATCGCGCTGCTGCTCGACTACGGCTTCGGCGTCGAGGAGGTGCGGCTGATGACCGCGCACAACCCGGCCCGCCTCATCGGCCTGCCGGTCCTGGACGACACCGCCCTGCTCGCGGAGTTGAAGGCCGCGGCGGAGGAGCCGGAACGCTCGCGCCACGCCCTGTACCCGGAGGCAGGAGCGCGCCCCGCGGACGGCGCGAGCGGCCGCGCCGCCGGGCCGGTGTGGTAGCGCGGGACCGCACCGAGCGCATGCGCATCCTCGTCACCAACTGCAACACCACCGTCGCCATGACGCGTGAGATCGCCGCCGGGGCCCGCGCCGCGGCGAGCGCGGGCACGGTCATCGTCCCGCTCACGCCCGCCTGGGGGCCGGAATCCGCCGAGGGCTGGCTCGACAGCTACCTCTCGGCGGCTGCCGTGCTCGACACCCTGCGCGTGCACGACGCGGCGGCCCCCGAGCCGTACCACGCCGTGGTCATGGCCGGGTTCGGCGAGCACGGCAGGGAGGGGGTGCGCGAACTCCTCGACGTCCCCGTCGTGGACATCACCGAGGCCGCCGCCCACCTGGCCTGCCTGCTCGGCCGCCGCTACGGGGTGGTCACCACCCTGGAGCGGTCCCGGCCGCTGATCGAGGACAGCCTGCGCACGGCCGGGGTCGCGGCGAACTGCGCGGCCGTGGTCGCCACCGGCCTCGGGGTACTCGAACTGGACGAAGGACCCGCGACCACGGCCGCGTTCCTCGACGCGGCCCGGCGGGCCCGCGACGCGGGCGCCGAGGTCCTGGTGCTCGGCTGCGCGGGGATGACCGGCCTGAGGGAACTGCGCGACCGCGTCGCGGCGGAACTCGGCCTGCCCGTCGTCGACGGCGTGGCCGCCGCCGTCCAGCTCGCGGAGTCCGTCGTCCGCCTGGGCCTGCGTACCAGCAGGAGCGGATCGTACGCGGCCCTCCGGGACAAACGGCGGGTGTGGGGCGGCGCCGGCTGACGCCGCGCGCCCCTGGGCTCGGGCGCGTGCCCTCCCGCGCGCCCGCGCCCGGCGCCAGGACCGCGCCGCCCGGGCCGGGGCCTTAACACGCGGGAAACGAGCGGGGGCAGGCGTTCGACATGTCCGGCGTTTAGCGTCCGCAGCCGTACACCAGGCACGAACAGGGACACACACATGCACACGTGGAACAGGCGGGCATTCCTCGGCATCGGGTCGGCCGTCGGCGCCGCGGCGCTGGTGGGCCCGGGGGCACACGGCGCCGCCGCGAGCCCCCGGCGGCCGGGCCCCGGCGCGGCGTTCGACCCGACGGTCTGGCGGGAGTTCGGCGAGCCGCTGGTGCCGGGGCGGCGCGGGGGGCCGCTGCGCGGCCACACCGTGGCCGTCAAGGACCTCTTCGCCATCGAGGGCCACCGGGTGGGCGCGGGCAACCCCGCCTGGCTGGCGGGCAGCCGCCCGGAGCGCGGGACGGCCCCCGCGGTCGCCGCGCTGCTGGCCGCGGGCGCCTCGGTGGCCGGCATCGCGCGGACCGACGAGTTCGCCTACAGCCTCGCGGGCACCAACGGCCACTACGGGACGCCGCCCAACCCGCGTGCGCCGGAACGGATATCGGGCGGCTCGACCTCGGGCCCCGCGAGCGCGGTCTCGCTCGGGCTCGCCACCATCGGGCTCGGTACCGACACCGGGGGCTCGGTGCGCATTCCGGCCTCCTACCAGGGGCTCTACGGCATCCGCCCCAGCCACGGCGCGGTGTCGGCCCGGGGGCTGCTGCCGCTGGCCGAGTCCTTCGACACGGTCGGCTGGCTGACCCGGGACGCGCGGACGCTGCGCGAGGCGGGGAGCGTTCTGCTGCCCGCGGCCCGCCGCAGGCCGCCGTCCGGTGCCGTGCTGTCCCACGAACTCCTCGACGTGGCCTCGCCCGACGTGGCGTCCTCGGTGCGGCGCGCGGCCGAGCGCTGGCGCGACGCGCGGCTGCCCGCCGTCCGCGAGATCGGCTTCGACACCTCGGTGCTGCCGGCCTGGGTCGCCGCGTTCCAGACCAAGCAGGGCGTGGAGGCGTGGCGTTACTGGGGCCGGTGGATCTCGCGGCACTGGGACACGCTCAACCCGGACGTGAGGTCCCGCTTCGAGAAGGCGTCGACCTACTCGGCGCGCGACCTCGCGGCGGCCGAGGACGTGCTCGCCGAGGCGCGGCAGCGGCTGGACGCGCTGCTCGGCCACCGCGTGCTGATCCTGCCCGCGGCGTCCTCGATCGCCCCCACGCGCGCCGAGGCGTCGCTGGGCGGGCCGGTCATCGAGGAGGCCAGGGCCAGGACGTTCCAGCTCACCTGCATCGCGGGCATCACCGGCCGCTGCGCCGTGAGCGTGCCCGTGCGCAGCCGCACCGCGCCCGTCGGCATGTGCCTGGTGGGCCCGCGCGGCAGCGACCGCCACCTGCTCGACCTGGCGCTGCGGGCCGCGCGCTCCGGGGTGTGCCTGTGAGGGGGCGCGCCCGAGGGGCGCGTCCGAACCGGCGCGGGCCGTTCCGGTGAACGGGCCGGAGGCCGTGCCCGCCGGGCCGGTCAGGCGCCGTCCCCGGCCGCGGGCGCCGGTTCCGGGAGCGTGTCGCCGGTCTCCAGCAGGGTCTTGAGGCCGGAGACGATGGCGGGCCAGCCGTGCTTGACCATGCCGCGCAGGGTGCTGCCCGGCACGAAGCCGTCGTGGACGACGGTCAGCCGGACCGTCCCGCCGAGGGGTTCGATCTCGAAGGCCACCTTCGACCTGGGCTCGGCGGCGAGCGCGGCGTAGGTCTCCGCGTCCACGCCCGCCGCCTCGGCCCACTCGGGCGTGAGGCCGTGCCACGTGTAGGCGAGTCGCCGGTGGGGCTCGGATTCGAGCACCACCTGCTCGGGGTCCGGGGCGGCGAGGCCCTGGCCGGTCCAGGTCATGGGGGACCCGGCGCGCCAGTCGGTGGCGAACTCAAGGCCCCAGTAGCGGCGGGTGAACGCCGGATCGGTCAGCGCCTGCCACAGCCGTTCCGGCGTGGTCCTGATGTACGTGGTGTAGACGAACGCGGGGTCGGTCATGGGTGGCTCCTCCAGTGCGTGCTTCAGGTCCGCGAGCGCCTGCGCCCGCGCGCGGTCGTAACGGCTGAGCCAGCGGTCGGCGATGGCGTTGACGGGCCCGGCGTCGAGGTAGTGCAGCTTCTCCCGGCCGCGCCTGACGCTGGTGACCAGGCCCGCGGCCTCAAGCAGGGCGAGGTGCTTGCTGACCGACTGCCGCGCCATGTCCAGTTGGGAGCACAGCTCGCGCAGGGTCTGCCCGTTGCGTGCGTTCAGGCTGTCGAGCAGCCGGCGCCGGCCGGCGTCGGCCAGCGCCTTGAAGACCTCGTCCATCTCCGACCCTCCCCATAGGCAGCCGTTTGGCTGCCTAAAACGATAGGCAGCCAGACGGCTGCACGTCAAACGGGCCGAACGCCCCCGCCCCGCCGCCACAGCGTTCCGTGGCGGCGGGGCGGAGGCGCGCGGGGCGGCGGTCAGCCGCCGTAGCCGAAGGCGTCCGGGTCGTTCGGGCCGGGAGCGCCGCGCACGGCGAGCATGCGGCCGTCCTGGTAGAAGTAGCGGTACGTGGTGGCCGCGGGCACCTGCCCGCTGTCGTTGACCACCGGCGCCCCCGTGGTGCCGAGGACCTCGCCGGTCGCGGCGTCGAAGCGCGCGATGCCCAGTTCGCCGGTGCCCGAGCGCGGGCCGGTGGCGACCACCACGGCGCCGTCCTCGACCGTCACCGGCTGGGTCGCGTGGGCGTCCGGCAGGGCGGCGGCCCACCGCCGCTCGCCGGTGGCGAGGTCGAAGGCGACGAGCTGGTTCGGCGCGCCGCCCTCCGGCAGCGTGACCGCGTAGAGCGCGTTCTCGATCACCCGCAACGGCGGTGGCACGTGCTCGGTCTCGCTCAGGGCCCGGCCGAACCCGCCGTCGCCCTGCGCCACACCGCCCCGTGCGCTCCCGTCCCCCAGCTCAACCTCCGCGACGACCTCCATCTCCTCGTCCAGCACCAGGCCGATGGCCGCGTGGTTCCCGCGCACGTACCCGACCAGGGGATCGGCCGACAGCAGCGCCGGGGTCAGCAGGCCGCTCTCCGGATCGGTCCCGGCGAAGGTGCGCTCCCGCGCCGTCTCCCCCGTGGCCGGGTCCACGACCGCGAACTGGACCTGGTCCCGGAGCCGCCCGCAGGTCTGCGCGAGCACCACCCGCGTGTCGGTGGCCAGCATGTCCTCGGCCCCGCAGCCCGGTTCCCCCTCGAAGGACACCTCGCGCTGCCAACGGCGCTGCCCGTCCGCGAGGTTCAGGCCGACCAGGCCTTGGTCCTGCGCGATGACCACCGTGTCGCCGACGATTTCGAGGACCGCGCCGTTCCGCGCGTGATCGCCCTGCCGCGGCGCGGAGATCGGCTGCCGCCACCCCAGCTCGCCCGAGGCGAGGTCGAGGACCGTGGCGGTGTCGCACTCGATCCGGTTGCCCACCGAGCCGGGACCGACGGCCAGGGCGGCCCGACCGTCCACGCCCCGGCTGCCCGCGCCGCAGAACGCCTGCCCGTCCGGCGGCGCGGCCTGCCACACGACCTGCCCGTCGGCCTGCGAGAACGCGGTGACGCCGCTCTCCGCCACCCGCACCACGGTGTCGCCGGCCGTCCAGGCCGTGATGACCTTGTCCGTCGTCGGCCGCTCCGCGGTGGCCAGCCAGCTGCCGCCACCGTCCGCGTCGGCCCCGCCCTCCCCCGGCGGGCCGAACGCCTCGGTGCCCGGGTCGTCGTCCGACCCGCCGAGCAGGGGAACGGCGACGGCGGCGCCGACGGCCAGCACCACGACGGGCGCCAGCCACGGCCACACCCGCTTGCCCTTCCGCCGGCGCCCGGGGCCCGGCCCGCCGGGGCCCGACCCGGGCGGGCCCTGGGGCGGTCGCGGCGCCGGGTCGGGATACCGCGGGTGCTGCGGGTGCTGCGGGACATGGAACTGGTTCGGGTACGGCGGCTGTTGCTGCGGCTGGGGCAACGGCGGCGGACCGGGCGGCGGATACTGCGGCGGCCGGTGGTGCCGCGGCGGCTGGGCCGAGTACGGCGGCGGACCGTTCGGCGGACCGGGCGGCTCCTGCGGTCGCCACTGCGGTGGATTCGGAATGCCCACGGATGATGTCCTTCGAGTCGGCGTGCGGCCGGAGCGCGGCGCCGCCGCACCACCGGCCGTCGCGGCGGCCCCCGGTGCCGCGATCCACACGCCCCCTCCGGGCGCGCCCGCCGACCGCGAGGCCCCTGGCGGTGACGGCCTCCCGTACCGTTCGCACGGCGTTCCCCCTGAGTCCGCCTCCGCAGGAGCCGCGACCCGCGGCCGACGAGCACGCACGACGACGTTAGGCGAGCCGGCTTACCCCGGCCTTATCAACCGCTTACGGCCCGCCCCGCCGCCCCCGCTCCCCCCGGCCCCGAACGCGCGGGCGCGGCGGGGACGGCCGTCAACGCGGCCTCCAGGTCGGCCCGTTCCTCCTCCGGGCGGTCCTGAGCGACGGCCAGTTCGAGAGCGCGGCCGAACGAGCGCCGGGCGGCCTCGTCGTCCCCCGCCGCACGGTGCAGCTCACCGAGCCGCTGCCTGGCCTCGCGCTCCAACGCCCAGTCCTCGCAGTGCGCGTACAACTCGGCGGCCTGCCCGAGCGCGCCGATGGCCCGGTCCCTCCGCCCCTCCGCCAGGAGGGCGGCGGCGAGGTGGTCAAGCGTCTCCGCCCGTGTCTGGGGCGAGTGGGGCAGCCCCTCGACGGCCAGCAGCATGTGGCGGATGCCGGCGGCGCGGTCCCCCAGCGCCACCTGCGCCCGGCCCATGCCGGCCAGGGCCACCGCCTCCTTGTGGGCGATCTCCTCCGCGCGGTACAGCACGCGGGCGCGGACGAAGTGGATGAGCGCTTCCGCGTACTCCCCGGCACACGCGCACAGCTCCCCGAGGTTGCAGGTCGCCGCCGCCTCGCTGTAACGGTCCCCCGCGCGCCGGAACAGCTCCGCCGCCCCGCGCAGCGCCGCCTCCGCCTCCGCCGTGCGCCCGGTCTCGGCGTAGGCGGGACCGAGCATGTTGAGCGCGCGGCCCTCCGCCCCGGCGTCCCCGGTGGCCCTGGCCGCTTCGAGCGCGGTCTCGCCCGCGCCGACCCACGCGTCGAACAGCCGCCGCACGGAGAAGTAGCCGAACAGCACCCACGGCAGGTACCACGCGTGCTGGTACAGGCCGTGCTCACGCGCCAGGCCAGGGAGGGCGAGGAGCAGGGGCCTGTTCGCGTCGCACCAGGCCAGCGCGGCCTGGCGGTCGGGGAACGCGGGCGGCACGGCGTCCGTCCAGCGCGGCGGCGCGAGCGGCCGGGCCCGCGCGACGACCAGGCCCATCGCCTCGTACGCGCTCGTGGTGTACCAGTCCACGACGCGGAGCACGGCCTGGTGCCGGTCCTCCTCGCTGTCCTGCCGCAGCGCCTCCTCACGGGCGTACACCCGCAGCAGGTCGTGGAGTTCGTACACGGCCCAGCCCGGCTGCTCCACCAGGTGCCGGGCGTGCGACTGGTCGAGCGCCCGCCGCGCCCGCGCCCGGTCCGTGCCGGTGAGGGCCGCCACCGCGCTCACCGTCACCGGGACCGCGGGCAGCAGGCCCAGGAGCCGGAACGCGCGGGCCGCGTCGTGCGGCAGGGCCCGGTAGGAGGACGAGAAGACGGCGCGCAGCCCGGCACCGGGGCCGTCGGCGGCGTCGGACCCGCCCGGGTCGAGGCGTTCGGCGCGCAGTTCGCGCACGACGTGCCGCAGGCCGGCGCCCGGCACCGAGGCGATGCGGTCGGCGACCATGCGCAGCACCAGCGGCAGGCCCGCACACAGCTCGGTCAGTTCGGCCGCCGCCCGTGGCTCGCGGGCGACCCGCTCCTCGCCGAGCACGTCGCCGAGCAGCCGCAGCGCCTCGCGCGCGGCCAGCGCGGGCACCGCGATGCGCCGCCCCGCCTCGCGGGCGACGAGCCCGGCCAGGCGGTGGCGGCTGGTGACGACGGCCATGCAGCCGGCGCCCGGCAGCAACGGCCGCACCTGCGCGTCGTCGTGCGCGTTGTCCAGCACCACGAGGACCCGGCGGCCCGCGACCGCGGAGCGGAACAGCCCGGCCAGCGCGTCGACATCGGACGGCAGCCGCGCGGAGTCCACGTCGAGCGCGCGCAGGAACCCGTGCAGCACGGCCGTCGGATCGGCCCGTTGCGCCGGGTCGTCCCCGTGGAGGTTGACGAACAGCTGGCCGTCGGGGAACGCGTCGGCCCTGTGCTGCGCCCAGTGCAGGGCGAGCCGGGTCTTGCCGATCCCGGCCAGGCCGCACAGCAGCGCGAGCCCCGTGCCCGCCCCCGGCCCGCGGCAGTCGGCGTGGACGGCGTCGAGGTCGGCGATGAGGTCGTCCCGGCCGATGAACGTTCCGGAGACGCCCGGCAGCTGCCTCGGCACGGGAGCGGCGGGCCGGGCCGCTCGCGGGCCTTGGGCGCCGGGGCCGGGCGGCCCGTTCCGCCGGGGCCCGGCGGGCTCCTCGCGCAGGATGCGCGCGTGCAGGCCGGTCAGTTCTGGGCCCGGTTCGATGCCGAGTTCCTCGACCATGGCGTCGCGGGCCTCGCGGAACGCCCGCAGGGCCTCCGCGCGCCGGCCGTCGGCGTGCAGCGCCCGCATGAGCAACGTGTGCGCACCCTCGCGGAACGGCTGGGCCCGCAGCAGCGCCCGCAGCCCGGTGACCGCGTCCCCGTACCGGCCAAGATCCACCAGCACGCCGGCGTGCGCCTCGGCGGCCGACCAGCGTTCTTCGAGCAGCGGCCCGCGGATCATGTCGGCCACCCAGCCGGAGCCGAGTCCGGCCAGCGGCTCGCCGTGCCAGCACGCCAGCGCGGCCTCCCACGCGCGCGCCCGCTCCTCAGGACCGGCCGCGGACGTGGCGGCGTTCGCCAGCGCGCGGAACCGGTGCAGGTCGACCTGTTCGGCACGCAGCACCGCCCGGTAGCCGCGCACGCCGGTCTCGATGACGCCGGGCAGGCAGCGCCGCAGGTGGGAGACGCGCACGTGGACGGCGCCGCGGGCCGACGCCGGCGGGTCGCCGTCCCAGCAGGCCGCGATCAGGCTCTCGGTGGGCACCTCGCGCCCCGACTCCGCGAGCAGCACCCCCAGGACGCAGCGGGCTCCCGGCCCCGGCAGCGGCACCGGGCGCTCGCCCACGCGGGCGCCCACGGGTCCGAGGATCGTGAACCTCGGCGCGTCGTTGGGCAGCGTCATGACGTGTCCCCCTCCTCAAGCCCTTTGCGAGCGTACTCACATGGGCGGGGGCCAGGCCGGACGCCGCGCGGGGCCGGGCGCACGGCGCCGGGCGCTCAACGGCCCTGCGCCGCCGCGTACTCGGCCCGCGGGCCGGCGTCCACCCGCGCGGCCGGCCGGCAGGCGCTGAGCCGGTGCGCGGGCGGGCGGGTCAGCCGGCGGCGGGCGTGGCGGCGGGGGCCGTTCTGTCCGCGTCGTCGCGCGCCGGGGGCGCGGCGGCCGTCCTGCCGGGCAGGAAGGCGGCGAGGGCGAGGGCGGCCAGCGCCGCGCAGGCGCCGATGGCCATGACGACGCGGAAACCGTTCTCCGCGGGGAACGCCGTTCCGCCGATCGTCGTCGTCATCTGCGCGAGGACCACACCGGCCACGGCGCTGGAGACCGAGGTGCCGATGGAACGCATCAGGGTGTTCAGGCTGTTGGCCGCGGCCGTCTCGGAGACGGGCACGGCGGCCATGATCAGGGCGGGCATCGCCCCGTAGGCGAGGCCGATGCCGGCCCCGATCACCGCCGAGACCAGCACCAGGTGCCAGATCGCCGACATCAGGACGGTGCCGAGGCCGTAGCCCGCGGCGACCACGAGGGCTCCGGCCATCAGCGTGGCCTTGGGGCCCTTGGTGCGGGAGATGTGCGCGGAGACCGGCGCCACGGCCATCATCACCAGCCCGGAAGGGCCCATGACGAGGCCGACGGTGAGCATCGAGGCACCGAGGCCGTAGCCGGTGGCCTCGGGCAGTTGGAGGATCTGCGGCATCACCAGCGACATGGCGAACATCGCGAAGCCGAACACGGCGGACGCCAGGTTGGTCAGCAGCACCTGGCGGCGCGCGAGGGTGCGCAGGTCGACCAACGGCCGCGGCGTGCGCCGCTCCCATGCGCCCCACAGCACCAGGACGACGGCCGCCGCCGCGAACAGGCCGAGGGTCGTGGCGCTGGTCCAGCCCCAGTCGGCGCCCTTGGAGATCGCGAGCAGCAGGCACACCAGCGCCGTGGACAGGCCGAGGGCGCCCGGCACGTCGAACCGCCCGCCGCTGCGCATCCGCGACTGCGGCACCAGGAGCAGCACGAGCACGGCGGCGACGACTCCGGCGCCCGCGGCGCCCCAGAACAGGACGTGCCAGTCGACGCGTTCGGCGAGGAAGGCCGCCGCGGGCAGGCCGAGCGCGCCGCCGATGCCGAGCGAGGCGCTCATCAGCGCGGTGGCCGAGCCGAGCCGGTGCGCGGGCAGTTCGTCGCGCATGATGCTGATGCCGAGCGGGATCACGCCGGCGGCAAGACCCTGGAGCGTGCGCCCGGCGAGCATGGGCACCAGGCTGTCGCTGAGCGCGCCGACGACGGAGCCGCAGATCAGGAGGCCGAGGCTCAGCAGCAGCATGCGCCGTTTGCCGTACATGTCGCCGAGCCGCCCCATCACCGGTGTGGCGACGGCGCCCGCGAGGAGCGTGGCGGTGATCACCCACGAGGTGTCGGCCGGCGGGGCGTCGAGGAGCCGGGGCAGGTCCGGCACGAGCGGGATCACGATCGTCTGCATGAGCGCGACGACGATGCCGCCGAACGCGAGTGTCGCGACCAGCCCGCCGCCCGGGGCCGCCGTGTCCCCGGCGCCCCGCCCCGGGCCGCCCTCGTTCCGCACCGCTGCGCCCTCGGGCACGGCCACCTCCGCTTTCGTTGTCACATGCGTACGGACGGCGACGCCCGTCAGATTTTTAAGTCAGTCGCTTGACTTACATTAGCAAGCCTTCTTGACTCGTCGCATCGACACCGCCGGCGGGAGGCACCCGCGAGCGCCCCGCGAGGGCCCTCGCTGGGATTCCGGCCGGCCATCCGGTGGGATGGTGACCATGGCAGACCGAACCGCACGGGCCGACAGGTCCGAGAGCACACGACACCTGATCCTCGCCGCGGCCGAGCGGCTGTTCGCCGAGCACGGCGTCTTCGCCGTGTCCAACCGGCAGATCAGCGAGGCCGCGGGGCAGGGCAACAACGCCGCGGTCGGCTACCACTTCGGCACCAAGAACGACCTGCTGCGGGCCATCGTCCGCAGGCACGCCGACCCCATGAACGAGGTGCGGCTGCGGATGCTCGCGGAGATCGGGGACTCGCGGCTCGTGCGGGACTGGGTGGCCTGCCTGGTCCGGCCGGGGACACGGCACCTGGCGGAACAGGGCGGCCCCACCTGGTACGCGCGCTTCGCCGCCCAGCTGATGGCGGACCCCGTGCTGCGGGAGATGATGATCGACGAGGCGTTCGGCCCGTCCCTCACGCGCACCGTCGACGGGCTGAACCGCTGCCTGCCCGACCTGCCGCTCCCCGTCCGCCTCGAACGCGGCGACATGGCACGGCACCTGCTCGTCCACATGCTCGCGGAACGGGAACGCGCGCTCGCGGACGGCGCCCCCACCCCCAGGTCGACCTGGGAGGAGTACGCCACCGGGCTCATCGACGCGATCACCGGGGTCTGGCTCGCGCCGGTGACCCCCGTCCGCCGGACGACACCCCGCTGACCCGCCCGCGGAGCCGCCGGCGCACACCGCGCTCGCCGCGCCGTTCACAGCGCCCGCCGCGCACCGTCAGCGCAGTTCGCCGAGAACGCGCAGCCGCCGCACCACCTCGCGCGGCGCGCGGCGTCGGCGCCTGAGAGCGCGCGGCAGGCGCGCAAGCAGCGCGCACAGCGCGCGCGCCGCCGCGCGGTTGTGCGTGCTGTGCGCGGCGAGCGCGGCCGTCCTGCGGGCGGCCGAGCCGAGCGGCAGGCGCATCCAGCAGACCAGCAGGTCGTTGCGGCGGTGCAGGGCCCAGCGCCCGCCCGGGTCGCCCCGGCTCTCCGAGGGCCGGTGGTGCGCCTCGACGTCCGCCGTGTACGCCGTGTCCCAGCCGTCCGCGGCCAGGTCGACGGCGAGCAGGGTCTCCTCGCCACCGAAGAACAGCAGTTCGTCGAACCCCCCGGCGGCGAGGAACGCGTCCTTCCTGACCACCGCGGCGCAGGCCGGGAAGCCCACGATCGCGGGCCCCGGCAGGCCGGGCGGGTGCCCGATCGGCGCCGAGGCCATCTTGCGCGAGACGGCGTCCACCGGCCCGCCGCGGCCGAGGCGGACCCGGCCGGCGAGCAGCCCGAGCCGCGGGTGGCCGTCGAGGATGCCGGCCGCCCTGGCCAGCGCGCCCGGCGCCCACCACGAGTCGTCGTCGCTGAACGCGACGTAGGGCGTGCGGGCGAGGCGCACCCCGATGTTGCGCGCGGGCGCGCCGAGGTTGCGCGGCAGCGGAACGAGGAGCGCGTCGGGGAAACGGCGCGCGACGGCGGTCGCGGTGCCGTCCCGCGACCCGTTGTCCACCACGATGACCGGCGGCCGTTCCGGCAGGGCGGTCAGCCGTTCCAGCGTGTGCAGCAGTTCCGCTCGCCGGTCGCGGGTGGCGATCACGACGCTGACCGGCGCGGCCCCGCCGTCCGCGGCTTCGCGCATCACATGTCCTCGCTTCCGGACTCTTCCCGACGCGCCGCGTGCCCGCCGGACGCCTCCCGCACCCGCCGGACGGCCCGCCGGGCCCTCGCGCGCCTCCCGCGTGACGCAGTACCCCGACGCGGGCCCGCGAATCGGGCGAAGTGCGCACAACGGGCACCCGATGTCCGGTCGCGGCGGGATTGCGCCCCCGCCGCCGCGGGTACGCGGCCCGTCCGGATGCCTCGCGCGCCCCGAGGGCCGCCGCGGCACCCGGGCCGGACCGGGCCGCGCGGGTCCGCTCCGGCACCCGACGACCGACACCGCGGGAGGAGAACCGGCATGACCGTGCCCGAGGAGAACCGGCCGAAGACGCCGACCACCGACGAGACCCTCACCGAGCCGGAGCGGGGCGAGCGGCGGCGCGCCCCCGGCCGCGACGAGCCCGGCCGGGGCCAGGGCGCGACGATGCGGGAGGCGCTTGAGGACGCCGAGGTCACGCCGGAGGACTACGCGGGCTGACCCGCCGGGTACGCACCCGCCGCCGGGGGGAGCCGCCCGGCGGCGGGTGGCTACGCTGCCGCTCGACCACGAACAGGCGGACGGCAGGCGGAGGACCGGCGCATGGACATCGACAACTCGAAGGCACACTCGGCCCGGGTGTGGAACTTCTGGCTCGGCGGCAAGGACTGGTACGCCTCGGACAAGGAGGCGGGCGAGCAGATCACCCGCGTCTATCCGGGCATCGTGCGCACGGCGCAGTACCAGCGGATGTTCCTGGCCCGCGCGGTCAGACACCTCGCCGGCGCGGCCGGCATACGGCAGTTCCTCGACCTGGGCACCGGCCTGCCGACCGTGGACAACACGCACGAGGTCGCCCAGCGCGTGGCCCCGGACGCCCGGATCGTCTACGTCGACAACGATCCGCTGGTCCTCGCCCACGCCCGGGCCCTGCTCACCAGCACCCCCCAGGGCGCGACCGCGTACATCGACGCGGACGTGCGCGACCCCGGGCGCGTGCTCGAACAGGCGGCGGAGTTCCTCGACTTCTCCCGGCCCGTGGCCGTGACCATGCTCGGCATCCTCGGCCACATCCCCGACGAGGACGAACCCGCCGACATCGTCCGCCGCGTGCTCGACCCGCTGCCGTCCGGCAGCTACCTGGCCGTGAGCGACGGGACCAACACCAACGCCACCCTCAACGCGGCCACCGACGGCTACAACGCCCGCCTCGCCGGGGACTACACGCTGCGCGGTCCGGCCGAGGTGGCGGCGTTCTTCGACGGCCTGGACCTGCTCGAACCCGGCGTCGTGACGATCGAACGCTGGCGCCCCGAGCACCCCGTCTTCGAGACCGAGCAGCCGGTGGACGCCGTGTGCGGCCTCGGCGTGAAGCCGTAGGCCCGCGGCACGGCGACGGCCGCCCGCCGTGGGGGCGCGGGCGGCCGGGGGGGCCGTCAGGCCGCGGGTGAGGAGCCGACGGCCGAGTCGTCGAACGGGCGCGCTCCTGGCAGCCGGTTGCGGGCGGCGATGAGAGCCGCGTCGATGTCCCTGGTCCCGGTGGACACGCACAGCGTGTAGGCGACATCGTCCATGCGCCGCCTGGCCTCCTCGCTGCCCTGCTCGGCGTGCAGGGCGTGCAGGGCCTCGTACTGCTCGATCAGATTCTGTAGCACCGCCGGGTGGGCCATCAGCATCGCCGCTCTCCTTCCTCGACTTCCGCAACACGACCGCGGACCCTTCTGAAGCGCGCGTACCCCCGGCCCTCGCCTCCATGCCATCCGCTTTCGGACGCGAAGAGGTGAACAATCGGCCGCGCGCCCCCTCACCCGCCGTCGCGCCCGGCACGTTCGCCGCATGCGCCCCGAACGCGGGCTCAGTCCTCGCCCGCCGCGGCGAGCGCGGCCTCCCAGGCGGTGAACGCCTTGATGACGGCGGCCCGTTCGGCCGGCTCCAGCGGGGCGAGCGCGGTGCGCCACGCACGCGCGCCCGGGGAGAGCCAGCGTTCGAGCACCGGCCGCTTCCCCTCGGGCACGCTGACGATGCGCCGCCGCCGGTCGCCCTCGTCCTCGCGCCGGTCCAGGACGCCCTTCCTGCTGAGTTCGCCGACGAGCAGGCTCGCGGTCGTCGGTGCCACCTCAAGCCGGTCGGCGAGTTCACGGACCGTCATCGGGCCGTCGAGGAGCAGCAGCGACAGCAGGGACAGGTGGCGCGGGGCGAGCGCCATGCCCCGCAACTCCTCGGGGACCTCCATGCGCTTGATCCGTCCGATGGCGCGCGGCATGACCAGCAGCAGCGTGCGGATGGCGACTTCGAGATCACCGTCGTCACCGGGCCCCGGGTGGACGGACGGCGGGAGAGCCATTATGTTTCACCTCAAAGCTAGTTTGCTTACAGAGCAACAGGAGAGAGTATGCCGCACTGCACTGTCACCCTCGCCGAGGAGCTGCTGGACGGGACCGTCGAGGAACGGCTGGTCGGTGGCCTCACCGACGCCGTCGTCTCCGTCTACGGCGACTGGGCCCGCCCCCTGGTGGTCATCGCCCTGAACGGCGTCCCGACCGCGCGGTTCGCGGTGGGCGGCAGGCTCGGCACCGCCCCAGGACCCGCGGTGCACCTGCACAGCCGCGCCGGGCTGTTCGAACAGGTGCCGGACGCCGCGAGCCGGCTGGCCACCGCCCTCACGGACGCCCTCGCCCTCGCCCTCGGCGAGCACGTCAGGGCGGACGCCGCCGTCACCCTGACCGGCGTGCCCGACGACCGCTCCGCCGTGGGCGGCGAACTCTTCGCCGCCCGCCACTGAACGGCCCTCGGCCGCACGGTCGTGGCGCGTCAGCGCGGGGCCCGCCGGTCGTAGGCGCGCTGGCGCGCCTGGATCTCGGAGGCGTGCGCGACGGTCCAGTCGTAGAGGTGGGCGAACGGCTCGCGCAGGGACTCACCGAGGGGCGTCAGCGAGTATTCGACGCCGACCGGCGAGGTCGGCAGCACCCGGCGCTCGACCATTCCGTTGCGTTCGAGCCGGCGCAGGGTCTGCGTGAGGACGCGTTGCGTGATGCCGTCGAGGCGGCGCTTGATCTCGTTGAACCGGCGCGGCTCGACCAGGACCGCCATCACCATCATCGACCACTTGTCGGCGATCTGATCGAGGATGGGCCGGCTCGGGCAGTCGGCCCTGAACACCACGTCGTGCCCGGCGGCGGCCCGGTAGACGGCATCTGAAGCGGCCATGGCGGTATCCTCCACGATCCCTGGGGTGCCTGAAGTGCGTTATTGACGCAGGTCGGAGACGGTTTCACTGTAGGTATGCAACAGGAACCAGAATCCTGTCAGATACCTAGGAGAAACGGTATGGGCCACGCTGCCTACCCGACCTTGCGGGTCAGCCGGAAGGACGGAGTCGCGCACGTCACGATCGACAACCCGCCGATCAACCTCCTCGACGTCGCGGTCATGACCGACCTGCGGCGCCTGCTCACCGCGCTGGCCGGCGACGACACCGTCCGCGTGATCGTGTGGGACAGCGCGGACCCGGACTTCTTCCTCGCTCACGTCGACATGACCGCCACCCCCGACGCCCTCGCCGGGCTCATGGCCGACCTGCCGGACGGCGTCAACGTCTTCCAGGCCGTCGGGGAGCAGCTGCGCCGCCAGCCTCAGGTGACCATCGTCAAGCTCGCGGGCAAGGCGCGCGGCGGCGGAGCCGAGTTCGTCGTGGCCGCGGACATGGCGTTCGCGGCCATCGGCACGGCCGGGCTCGGCCAGATCGAAGCCCTCATGGGCATCGTCCCCGGCGGAGGCGCCACGCAGTACCTCACCGAGCGCGTCGGCCGCAACCGCGCCCTGGAGATCGTGCTCGGCGCCGACCTGATGGACGCCGAGACCGCCGAGCGGTACGGCTGGATCAACCGGGCCCTCCCCGCCGACCGGCTCGACGCGTTCGTCGACCGCCTCGCCCGCAACATCGCCGCCCTGCCCGACGGCGTCGTCGCGGCGGCCAAGCACGCCGTCGTGCCCCGCGACCTCGCTGATGGCCTGGCGCGGGAGAACGACGCCTGGGCCTCACTCATGTTCCGCCCGGCCACCGCACAGCTCATGGGCGCCGGGCTGGCCGAGGGCGCCCAGACCCGGGAGGGCGAACAGGACATGGAGGGCCTGTTCCGCGATCTCGCCGGGTAGGGGAGCCTGCCCCCGGCCCGACCGGCACGCCCCGGCCGCGAGGGGCTAGTCGGCCCGCGCGGCGGCGACCTCGGCCTCGTACGCCTGGATCGCGCGGACGAACGTCGCGCGCTCGCCCGGCGTCAGGCCGTCGAACACCTTGCGCCAGGCCCGCGCGCCCGCCGCCAGCCAGGCGTCGATGGCCTCGCGGGTCTCGGGGTCCCCGGTGAGGGCCACGATGGTGCGCCTGCGGTCCTCTGGGTCGGCGTGCCGCCGCACGACGCCCTGCCGCTCCAGGTCGCTGACCATCAGGCTCACGGTGGTGGGCGCCACTTCGAGTCCCGCGGCGAGGTCCCGCACGGGGGTGGGCCCGTCGAACAGCAGGAAGGACAGCAGCGAGAGGTGGCGCGGCGCGAGGTGCAGGGACCGCAGCCGCTCGGGCATGGGGGTGCGCTTGGCCCGGGACACCAGGCGCGGCAGCGCGAGCAGCATGGCGCGGACCGCCTGCTCCGTGCTCAGCTGGTCGTCCCCGACCGGGACCGGCTCCCTCGACATCCCGTGACCTCCGAGGGGCCCACGCTACCCGAGTCCGCGGCGTTCCCACGGCAGGGGGCGCGCCCGGCCGCTCGGCGGCCCGCCTTACGGTGGAGGGGAGTTGCCCGCCCCCGGCCAGGCGGGCGGGTCCTGGCACGGGGAGATCGGGGAGGCAGGGCGTGGACCTGACGGCGGAGTCGTTCGTCGCGAGGCTCAGGACGTTCCAGTCCGACGCGGAACGGGCGAAGATCGGCACCTACTACAAGGGCGGGGGCGACACGGAGGTCATCGGCGTCCGGATGCGGCACACGTTCGACACCGCGGCGGAGTACACCGGCATGCCCCTGGACGAGGTCGAGCGGCTGCTCGAATCCCCCTACTACGAGGCGCGCGTGGGGGCGGTCAGCGTCCTCGACTTCAAGGCGCGCCGCAAGCGGATCACCGATGCCGAGCGCCGGGAGCTCTACGAGCTGTACCTGCGCCGCCACGACCGCATCGACAACTGGGACCTCGTCGACCGGGCGGCCCCGCGCGTGATCGGCTGGTACCTGCTCGACAAGCCGCGCGACCCGCTGCACGCGCTCGCGCGCTCCGCGAACATCTGGGAGCGGCGCACCGCCATCACGGCGGCCTTCTGGCTCATCCGGCAGGGCGACATCGACGACGCCCTGGTCCTCGCCGAAACCCTCCTCGGGGACGAGGAGGAGCTGATCCACAAGTCCGTGGGCACCGGGCTGCGCGAGGTGGGCAAGGTGGACCGGGACCGGCTCGTGGGCTTCCTGCGCGCGCACGGTCCCGCCGTTCCCCGCGTCACGCTGCGCATGGCCACCGAGAAGCTGCCCGCCGAGCTGCGCGCGGAGCTGATGGCCCGCTGAAGCCCCGCGGGCGGACGCCGCGCGGGCGGATGCGCCGCGCCCGCCCGCGAGTGATAATTCAGCGTGAACCGGACAGCTCTCATCGTCATCGACATGATCAACACCTACCGGCACGCCGACGCCGGCCTGCTGGTGCCCTCCGTCCGCGCCGCCCTGCCAGGGCTTCGCCGTGCGATCGGGCGCGCCCGGGCGGAGGGCGTGGACGTGATCTACGTGAACGACAACTTCGGCCGCTGGCGCTCCCAGCACGACGAGCTGCTCGACGCCGCGCTGCACGGGCCGCACGGCGACCTGGTCGAGCCGGTCAGGCCGGACGGCGACTCCATGTTCGTCGTGAAGGCGCGCCACTCGGTGTTCTACGAGACGCCGCTGGAGTTCCTGCTCTCGCAGCACGGCGTCCGGCACATCGTCCTGACCGGCCAGGTCACCGAGCAGTGCGTACTCTACTCCGCGCTCGACGCGCACATCAGGCGCCTGGACATCACCGTGGCCGAGGACGCCGTCGCCCACATCCACTCCGACCTGGCGCGGGCGGCGCTGCGCATGATGGAGCGGAACATGGCGGTGCGCGTGACCGGTTCAGACGACGAGGAGCTTTTCACCGCGCCGGGCGAGGACTGACGGCCGCGCCCTGCCGCACGCCCGGGCCCAGCGGTCAGCCGGCGGACCGCCCGGCCCAGGCGTGCAGCGCCTCCCGGTCCTGCGCGGCGTCCAGGTTCATGGCCGCCTCGATCAGCCCCAGGTGCGTGAACGCCTGCGGGTAGTTGCCCAGCATCGTGCCGTCGGCCGTCATCTCCTCGGCGAACAGCCCGAACCGGCCGGCCCGCGCGCACAGCGCCTCGAAGCGGCGCCGCGCCTGCTCGTGCCGGCCCGCGAGCACCAGGGCCGACACCATGTCGAACGAGCAGAGCAGGAAGCCGCCCTCCGGCCCCTCGATCCCGTCCCGCGTGGCCACCGGGTCGTAGCGGTGCACCAGCCAGCCGTCCTCGCCGAGTTCGGCCTCGACCCGTTCGATCGTCGCGAGCACGCGCGGGTCGTCGCCCGGCAGGAAGCCGAGCAGCGGCATCCGCAGCAGCGAGGCGTCCGTGGTGCGCGCGCCGTAGGACTGGACGAACGCGCCGCTGCTCTCGTCGAGTCCCCGGGTCAGGATGTCCTCGCGCAGCGCGTCGCGTTCCGCGCGCCAGGCGGCGGCTCCCGGCGGCGCGGCCCCGGCGAGTTCGGCGAGCCGGATGCCCCGGTCCAGGCACACCCACAGGTACAGCTTCGAACTGGTCCAGTGCCTCGGGGCGGCGCGCACCTCCCAGATGCCGTCGTCCGGCTCGCGCCAGGACCGGCAGGCGACGTCGACCACGCCGAACAGCGCGGCCAGCTCCTCCGCGTCGAGCGCCCGCCGGGTCCCCTTCGTGACCTGCTGGTAGACCAGGGCCGCGTCCAGCACCTGCCCGTACACGTCGAGTTGCCGCTGCTCCTCGGCGTCGTTGCCGATGCGCACCGGGCGCGATCCCCGGTAGCCCTCCAGGTGGCCGAGTTCGGTCTCGGGGATGCCGCCGCCCCCGTCGAGGTCGAGCATCGGGCTCAGGACGCCCCGCGTCGCGCGGCAGTGCCGCAGCAGGACCCGCAGGTAGCGGCCCGCCTCGGCGCGGTGCCCCAGCCGCATCAGCACCAGCACGACGAGGGCCGCGTCGCGGTGCCACAGGTAGCGGTAGTCCCAGTTCCGCGTGCCGCCCGGCCACTCGGGCAGCGAGGTCGTGGGCGCCGCGATCAGCGCGCCCGTGTCGCTCGACATCAGCCCGCGCAGCACGAGCGCGGACCGCCGCACCTGCGCGCTGCCGTGCCGGCCGCCGTAGGGGTCGCGGTCGGCCCACGCGTGCCAGGCCGCGAGCGTGCGGTCGAGCAGGCCGCGCGCCCCGGCCACCGTCAGCGGCCCTGGCCGCGCGCCCTCGTGGCCGAGGGCGACGGCGAGCGTGGCCCCCTCGGGCAGCGGCGTCTCCACGGTCAGCGACCCGTCCGCCCCGACGCGCGGCACGGGCGTGTCCACGGCGCCTTCCGCGGCCGTTTCGAGCCACAGGCCCGCGGTCTCCTCGCGCGCGCCGCCGGCGCTCGCCGCGGCCCACCGCGCCGGGCGCCGCGCGTAGTCGGGCCGCGCGTCGAGCCGGTGCCGCACCAGGACCCGGCCGCGTTCGCACGTCAGCAGCCTGACCAGCATGCCCTCGGGGACCAGCCCCCGCACGTCGTCGCCCTCGGGCGGCCGGGCGGCGAGGAAGTCGTGCGCGACGGCGCTGCCCGTCGGCGTCGTCCACCGGCCGCGCAGGACCAGCGTGTCGCCGGCGTACTCCTGCTCGGGCGGCCCGGCGCCCTCGACCTCCGTCTCCCAGGCGCCGCCCCCGGCGCGGTCGAGCAGCCGGGCGAACACGCTGGGCGAGTCGAAGCGCGGCGCGCACAGCCACACCACGGACGCGTCCGGGCCGATCAGCGCCGAGGTCCGGCAGTCGGACAGGAACGCCAGGTCACCGAGCGGCGGGTGGGCTCCCGCGGCGCCGGTCACGCGTTCAGCTCCGGCAGCACACCGGCCCCGAACGCCTCGATGAAGCGCGACTGGTCGGTGCCCACGTGGTGCAGCATCACCTCGTCGAACCCGGCCTCGGACTGCCGGGCCAGCCACGCCGCGTGCTCGCCCAGGTCGTGCGACACGTGGACGAACGGCTCCAGGTGGTGGGGGTCCATCAGCCGGGCCGCCTGCTCGAAGTGCTCGGGCAGCGGCAGCTCCCAGCCCACGTCGCTGCCGAGGACCGCCTCGCGCCACTGGTCCCACGCCGCGTGCAGCGCGGCCTCGCGCGAGGGCGCCCACGACAGGTGCGCCTGGAGCACGGCCGGGCCGCGCCCGCCCGCGTCCCGGTAGGCGGCGAGGGTGCGGCGTTGCGCCTCCTCCGGCTGGTTGATCGTGATCAGCCCGTCGGCCCAGCCCGCCGCCCACGCGGCGGTGGCCGGGGTGACGGCCGCGGCCAGCAGCACCGGCGGCCGGGCGGGCAGCGACCACAGCCGCGCCCGGTCCACGCGCACCAGCCCGTCGTGCGAGACGGTCTCCCCGGCGAACAGCGCCCGCAGCACGCCCACGCACTCGGCGAGGCGGCGCGCCCTGACCTCCTTGGGCGGCCACGGGTCGCCGGTGATGTGCTCGTTGAGGGCCTGCCCGGTGCCCAGGGCCAGCCACAGCCGCCCCGGGTACAGCTGCGCCAGGGTGCCCGCGGCCTGGGCGAGCACGGCCGGGTGGTAGCGCTGCCCCGGCGACGTGACCACCCCCATCGGCAGCGCGGTGCTCGCCAGCGCCGCCCCGAGCCACGCCCAGGCGTGGCCCGAGTGGCCCTGGCGCGCGCTCCAGGGCGCGAAGTGGTCGGAGCACATGCCGGTGGCGAAACCGGCGTCCTGGGCGGCGCGCAGCAGGGTCAGAAGTTCGGCGGGCGGGAACTGCTCGTGCGAGGCGTGGTAGCCGTACGCGGTCATCGTCTCCGTCACTCACTCGTGGCGTGGCCGTGTGGACCGGGGGATTCCGGACGGTCCGGGTTCCTCGCGTTCGCGTTCGTATGCCGGTCGTGTTCCGGTCGCCCTGGATGTTTTTCGATCGTCGCCGCCCGGGGCCCCCGCGACGACTTCTGCTGGGCCGCCCGGGTGGCGGGCGCGTCGCGGCCCCGCCGCGCCGGGTGCCGCGAGTCGCGGCGGGAGCTGAACCACCGTGCGCGATAGGGGCGTTGGGCACCTGCTGCGCCTAGAGTGGTGCGCGCGACGCGATCCGGGAGGCCGTGGTGGGGGAAGACCGTTCCGTGCTGGGCAGGCAGGCGCCGCCGCCCCCGTTGACGCTGCGCTACGGGGAGGGCCCCGACCATGTCGCCGACGCGTGGCCCGGCGGCCCCGGGGCCGCCGAACGCCCGCTGGTGGTGCTGGTGCACGGCGGGTTCTGGCGGCCCGCGTACGACCGGACGCACACCCGCCCGATGGCGGCGGCGCTGCGCGACGCCGGCTGGACCACCCTGTCGGTCGAGTACCGGAGGCAGCCGGGCGCCCCGGAGGCGACCACGGCCGACCTGCTGACCGCGCTGGCCCGGCTGCCGGGCGAACTCGCGGCGGCGGGCGCGCCGTTCGACGGCTCGCTGCTCCTCGCCGGGCACTCGGCCGGCGGCCACCTGGCCCTGTGGGCAGCCGCGGCGCACCCGCCGCCGCGCCTGGCGGGAACGCTGGCCCTCGCGCCGGTGGCCGATCTGCGGCTGGCCCACCGGCTCGGGCTCGACGACGGCGCGGTCGGGGACTTCCTGGGCGGCCCCCCGGACGGCGCCGCCGCCCTCGACCCGGTGCGGCTGCCCGCTCCGGCGGCGCCCGTGGTGCTGCTGCACGGCACCGAGGACATCCGGGTGCCCCCGCGGGTCGGTGACTCCTACGCCGCCGCCCACCCGGCCACGCGGCTGGTGCGGGTGCCGGGGGCCGGGCACTTCGAGCTCATCGACCCGCTCAGCGCCGCGTGGCCCCTGGTGACCGCCGCCCTGGCCGGTCCCGGCGGGCTCGTGCCGCCCGCCGGGCGCGGGGGCTGACCGCCGGGCGCGCGGCCGGGGCGGCGGCCCGTTCCGTCAGGGCACGGCGGCCAGCGGCCCCGGCGCCACCGCATCCCACAGCTCGGGGAAGAACCGGCGGCCCACGCCCATGCGCAGGTACGGGGCGCCGGAGCTGCCTCCGGTGCCGGACCTGGCGCCGATCTGGCGTTCGACCAGGAGGATGTGCGCGGTTCGCCACTCGGCCCACATGGTGTCGTAGTCGAGCAGCGCGGTGGCGAGTTCGGCCAGCTCGCCGAGCACGTCACCGAGGCGCGGCAGGGCGCCGGGGCCGGGCGCGGCGCCCACCGGGTCAGGGGCGTCGGGGCGGCCCGCGATGCGCTCCAGCGCGGCCCGGCGGCCGGCCGGCGTCGCGACGCCGAACCCGCCCTTGCGCAGCACGGAGAGGAAGCCGTCCCACAGGTTCGGCTCGGCGTGCCTGCGGCGCAGCCGCGCGGCCTCCGCGTCGCTCAGGCCCTCGGGCAGCGCCTCACGGTCGGCCCACGCCGCCCCGGAGACCACCTCGATCTCGCGGTACTGCGCGGACTGCGCGCCGCTCGCCGTGCCGAGCCGGCCGCGGAACGCGAGGAACTCGCCGGCCGGCATCGTGCGCAGCGGACGGAGCCCGTCGATGAGGGTGCGGCCGATCTCCAGGCAGCGGGCGAGGCGGAGGCGGGCCCGCCGCGGTTCCCCGTCGAGCATCAGGTCGCGGGCGTCGTCGAGTTCGGCGAGCAGCTGGGCGAACCACAGCTCCTGCGTCTGGTGGACGGTGATGAACAGCCGCTCGTCGTGCACGCGGGCGGCGGAGGGGGTCTGGAGGGAGAGGAGTTCCGGGATGCGCAGGTAACGCGCGTAGGTGAGGCCCGGGTCGGGGCCGGCCGCCCGGCCGGCGGCCTCGTCGCGCACGTCGGCGGTCTCAGTCATCGCCGCCCTCCGGCTCGCTCAGCCCGTGGGCGGCGAACGCCTCGGGCACGCCCGGCAGGTCGAACGCCCCGGCCTGCGCGGCCAGTCGGACGGTGGCCCGGGAGACGGTCCTGATGCGCGCGGTCACCGCGCTCTCGCCGTAGGCGTCGGCGAGCACGGCGCGGCTGCGTTCCTCGTCGAGACCCGCGAGCCGCAGGGAGGTGTGCACCGGGCCCAGGTCCCAGTCGAGGGCGGCACGGATCATCGCGGGCAGCGCGCGACCGGCCGCGATGCGTCTGTGCCGGTCGAGCCGCGCCCATAACTCAAGGAAGAAGGCGGAGAAGAAGCGGTGGTGGCGGCCCTCGTCGCGGGCGTGGTCGCGCATGAGGTCGCGGACGGTGCTGACGACGCACGGGTCCTGCGGGACCTCGTTGAGCACGGCGGTGATCAGCGTCTCGAACACGACGGCCTGCAACTGCCCGGCCAGCAGCGGATCATCGGGCAGCAGGGCCTGCCCCGCGGCCTGGAGCGCGGTGACGAAGCCGCCGTAGTCGACGTCGGGCACGGGGATGCCGGTGACGCGCGCGATCTGGTCGGCCAGGTCGAGGCTGTAGAGGGCGTGGTAGCCCTCGTCGCAGTACACCTTGAACGCGTCCATGCGCAGCCCGGTGGGGAAGTCCATGCCGGCGCGGCCGTTGGCGACGGGCTCGGCCGCGCCGTTGACGACGCGCGTCTCCAGGTGGGTGGTGGCGTGCAGGAACTGGTAGAGGTGGCGGACGGTCAACTCGCGCACGGCGTGCGGCGGCAGCGCGCGCACCTCGGGGTGGTCGAGGTGCGGCACGAGGGCTTCGGGGAAGAAGACCCGGCCCGCCTCCGTTTCGGCGTGGAACACGCGCCGGACGCCGCCGCGGACGCCCGCGGCCTCGTACCAGCGGTCGAGTGGGCCCGGAGCTGTGGTCACGGGCGGTCTCCCTTCACGTGGGCGGCGATGCGCCGGACGGCCTCGGTGACGAGCGGCGCTTCGACGGTGTGGCACAGCCGGAACCAGCCGGGTGCCGGTGAGTGGAAGGCGGCGCCGGGCAGGATGCTGACCCGGCGCACGTCGAGGAGTTCGCGCCACAGGCGCTCCTCGGCGGCGAAGCCGTCCGCGAGCGACCGGCCGTTCGCGGACGCGGGACCGTTCGCGGACGCGGGACCGCCGGGCGCCCCCGGGCCCGGCAGCCAGGCGCCGAGGTCGAGCCACACGGAGAAGCCGGCCCCGGCGGGCGCCCGGGGCAGGCCGTGCTCGTCGAGCAGGCCGGCGACGTGCCGGTGGCTCCCGGCGAGGCGGCGCCTGCCCTCGGCGAGGAAGCCCGCGACCCAGTCCCGGTCGTCGAGCAGCCCGGTGAAGACCTCCTGGGTGGCGGTGGAGACCGGCGCGAAGTACGCCAGGGCCCGGGCGGCGGCGAGCACCTCGCGGCTGCGCGTGTGCAGCACGCCGGTCTTCAGCCCGGGCAGGGCGAAGTCCTTGGCGAACCCCCAGACCAGGTGGGTGCGTTCGGCCCAGTGCCGGTTGACGGACGGGTCGAGCGCACTGGTGAACGGGCGGTCCCCGAACACCGCGTGCGCGTAGATCTCGTCCGCGATCAGGTCGACGTCGTGGGCGCGTGCGACCTCCAGCAGGTCCGCGAGCACGCCCGGCGGGTGGACCTCGCCGACCGGGTTGGACGGCGAGGAGAGCGCGACGGCCCGCACGACCGCGCCCGCGCGGCGGGCCCCGACGAGCGCGCGGTCGACGGCCTCGGCGGTCAGCCTGAAGCCGTCGGCCGCGGCGAGCGGGGCCGGGACGAGCCGGGCGCCGGACCGGCCGCCGAGGTCGGTGTCGAACGCGCCGTAGTAGGGCGCGGGCACCACGATGGCCTCGCCCGGGTCGCACAGCGCGGTGGCGATCGCGTCGAGGGCGCCCGTCGCGCCGCTGATCACCACGAACTCGTCGGCCGCGAGCGGGGCGCGGCAGGTGCCCGAGAGCAGCGCGGCGACGCGTTCGCGCAGTTCCGGCGTGCCGTGCAGGGGGGCGTAGCGGCTGGTGCGTTCGGTGGGCGCGGGCAGCGCGGCGAGGCGGGGGCCCACCAGGTCCCACAGCAGCCGGTTCTCCGCGGTGCCCAGGTTGAGGTAGCCGTCGGGGCGCGCGTCGGGGTCGAACGGCTCGGCCTCGGCCCGGAAGTGGGCGTCGGCGATGGCGGGGGTGTCGGCGGTCAGGCGTGCGACCTGACGGGAAATCATAACGTGGGCTCCGAGGCGGTGTCGGCGCTGTCGGCGGTGCCGCCGGCGCGGGCGGTGAGCAGTCCCGGGTGGACGCCGAGGCCCATGGAGGCGTCGATGACGGCGCCGTGCAGCGGGGCGGAGTGCTCTCCGGCGAGCCAGCGGGCGAGTTCCGCGATCTCCTCCGGCCTGATCAGCCGGCCGCCGGGCAGCGAGGCGGTGAACGCGGCGCGCCGCTCAGGGCCGAGGGGCCGCAGCGTGCTCGCCTCGAACATCTCGGTCTCCACCGCGCCCGGGCACAGCGCGAAGACGTGCACGGGGCTGTGCACGAGGTCGGCGGCGAGGTGCCGGGTGAGGTAGGCGAGCGCGGCCTTGCTCATGCCGTCGGCCGGGTGGAAGCCGGGGAACTGGCCGATGCCGCCGCCCACGCTGGCGACGTTGACGATCTTGCCCCGGCCGCGTTCCTTCATGCCGGGCAGCAGCTGCTCGATCAGCCACAGCGGGCCGACGGCGTTGATCTGGAAGAACGCGGAGGCCCGCGCGTGGGCGGGTCCTTCCGCGTACTTGTCGACGGTCTTCGAGCCGACGGCCGCGTTGTTGACGAGGACGTCGACGGGGCCGGGGAGCAGGTCGAGCAGCCGCTGGTGGGAGTCCCAGTCGCCCTGGTCGAGCGGGAAGGCGGCCACGTCCTCGTGGCCCTCCTCGGCCAGTCCTGCCACCAGTTGCTCCGCGCGGTCCCGGCCGCGCCGGTAGGTGAACCACACGGTGGTGCCGGCCTCGCGGGCGAAACGTTCCACACAGGCCCGGCCGATGCCGGTGGAACCTCCGGTGATGAGCACGTTCCCGATGGGCATCCGGTCCTCCGGGTTGGCGACGCAGGTCCGCAACCTATTCCCAAGCCGTCGCGGCTCACAAGGCTCGCGAACCCCTACCCGTCTCGAACCCCTGTTCCCGGTCGCGGCGGGGGACTTCGGCAGGGGTGCACGGCCGCGACCTGCCGCGACCGGCGCGGGGGCGCTCAGCCCAGGATGCCGCGGTCGTACGCCGCGGCCACCGCGGCCGCCCGGTCGTTGACGCCCAACTTCCGGTACACGTGGGTCAGATGGGTTTTGACCGTCGCCTCGCTGATGAAGAGTTCCCTGGCGATCTCGCGGTTCGCGGTGCCCTTGGCCACCAGCGCGAGCACTTCGCGCTCGCGCGCCGAGAGCGTGTCGGCCGCGGGAGGGGCGCCGGGGTTCCTGACGGCGCCGACGAGGCGGGACGCGACGGCGGGCGACAGGACGGTGCGCCCCTCCGCGGCGGCGCGGACCGCCGTGAACAGCTCGTCGCGCGGCGCGTCCTTGAGCAGGTAGCCGGTGGCGCCCGCCTCGATCGCGGGAATGGTGTCGGAGTCCGTGTCGTACGTGGTGAGGACGAGGACCCTGGCCCGGGCGCCGCGCCGGGTGAGTTCCGCGATCGCCTCGACGCCGCCGCCGGCGGGCATGCGCAGGTCCATCAGGACGACGTCCGGGTCGAGGCGCCGGGCGAGTTCGACGCCCTCGGCCCCGCCCGCGGCCTCCCCGAGGACGTCGAATCCGGGGTCGGAGGCGAACATGCCGCGCAGGCCGTCCCTGACGACGGGGTGGTCGTCGACGATCAGCAGCGTGATGGTGCGGTCAGCCATGGCGCACCAACGGTACGCGGGCGCTGATCGCGGTGCCCTGTCCCGGCTCCGACTCGACGGCGACGGTGCCGGCGATCCGTTCGGCGCGGGCCCGCATCCCGTCGAGGCCGAAGCCGCCGCTGCCGCTGCGCGGCGCCACCGCGCCGGGCGAGAAGCCGCGGCCGTCGTCGCGGATGTCCAGGGTGACCTCGTCCTCCATGTAGGAGAGGGTGACCCCCGCGCGGGCGGCGCGGGCGTGGCGGCCGGTGTTGGCCAGCGCCTCCTGCGCGATGCGCAGGAGGGTGGCGGCGACCTCGCCGTGCAGCGGCTCCTCGGTGCCGGTCACGGTGAACCCGGCCGCGACGCCGGTGCGTTCCGACCACTCGCCGACGGTCCTCTTCAGCGCGTCGGGGAGCGTGTCGTGCTCCAGCGCCGCCGGGGAGAGGTTGCGGACCGAGCGGCGGGCCTCCCCGAGTGAACGGCGGGCCAGCGCCTGGGCGCGGTCCAGGTGCTCGCGGGCCAGGCCCGGGTCGTCGGTCGAGGAGACCACCTGGAGCTGGGCGATGATGCCGGCCAGGCCCTGGGCGATGGTGTCGTGGATCTCCGCGGCCAGGCGGCGCCGCTCGTCGGCGACGCCCGCCTCCCTGGCCTGGTGGACCAGTTGGGCGTGCAGGGCGCCGTTCTCCGCGAGGGCCCGCTCCAGGGCGGCGATGGTCCTCGCCCGCTCCTGCGACCTCTCCTCCTCCTTGGCGGCGAGGTGGTTGAGGCCGATCGCCAGCGCCGCGTTGAAGCCGAACAGCACGCCGAACACGACCCATTGCGTCAGCGAGTCCGGCGGCAGGCCCCCGGACTGGGAGCCCGCGAGGGCGGCGGCGGTCACCAGGAGCCCGGCCCGGACGGCACGCGGCGGCAGCAGGTGCCCGGCGTCGCAGTAGCCGAGGCACGCGTAGAGGGCGAAGAACGGGTTGAGCCAGGTCAGTGCGAACGCGAGGACCGTGCGCAGCACGAAGTAGCCGCGACCGGCCGGGGTCCCCCCGGGAAGCACCGGGGGCCCGGCCGGCGCCGCGGGCGACCGCGGCATGGCCCGGGCCCACCACACCTGGAGGGCCAGCGCGGCGAGGAGCAGCGCCCCCGCCGCGTACATCTCCCCCCTGGTCATCACCAGGGGGGCGGCCACGGCCGCGAGGGGCGTGGCCAGGCCGAGCAGGGCGTACGGCCCGTACCGGAAGAACCACGCCCAGCGCTCCTCGACCGTTGTCGTCATGATCGGGCTACTCCCACGTGAACCAGCGGCGGGCCGCGGCGATCAGCAGCACCGCCCACAGCGCCGTGACACCCAGATGTGTCCAGTCCGGCCATTGTCCCGCGGCGGCCTCGTCCAGGGCCCGTGCGGCGGCGCCGAGCGGGGTGAGGGCCACGATGCGCTGGAGGACGTCGGGCATGGCCGCGACCGGCAGCCAGACGCCGGAGGCGAACATCGCCGGGAAGAACACGGCGGAACCCACCGCCTGGGTGACCTTGGTGGTGCGGCAGACGGCGGAGATGGTGGCGCCGAGCGCCAGGGAGGCCAGCGTGACCAGGACGAGCGCCACCAGGTATCCGGGGAGCTGGCGGGGCAGGGCCACGTCGAACACGATCCGGCCCACCGCGAGGGCCAGCACCGCGGAGACCGCGACGGCCGTGGCGTGCAGGGCGATCTGCGCGCCGATGAGGGAGCCGGGCCGCACGGGGGTCGTGGACATGCGGCGCAGGATGCCGCGTTCGCGGTAGCCGGTGAGGACGGGCGGCATGGCCTGGAGGCCCGCCACGAGCACGGCGAGCAGGATCGCGACGGGGACGTAGAGGTCGATGACGCGCAGCCCGCCCAGGTCGGCCGCATGCTCCCGGTTGGCCGGGATGGCGCCCAGGACGCCCAGCAGGAGCGTGGGGAAGGCCAGCACCCAGAACAGGGTGGCGGGCTCGCGCAGGGTCAGGCGGGCCTCGGCCTTGAGCACGGCGGCGGCGCTGCCCTTGACGGGCGTCGTGCGGATGGGGGCTGTCGCGGTCATGCGTCCTGTCCCGTCAGGTCGAGGTAGGCGTCGTCCAGAGTCGCCTCCGTGACGCGGAGCTGGTGGGCGGTGATCCCCCGCCCGGCGAGCAGCGAGAGCACGCCGTTGACCGTCTCGTCCGTACCGTGGACCACGATCCGGTCGTTCTCGTGCGTCACCGACGCGACCGAGGGCAGCTCCGCCAGCAGTCCCGCCGCCAGCGGGGCCGAGGGGACGAACGAGATCGCCGTGCCGCCCGCGGTGCGCCCGATCAGCCCGGCCGGCGTGTCGAGCGCGGTGATCCGGCCCTTGTCGATCAGGGCTATCCGGTCGCACAGGCGCTGCGCCTCCTCCATGAAGTGCGTGACCAGCAGCACGGTGACCCCGCTGTCGCGGACGTCCTGGATGAGCCGCCAGGTGTCGCGGCGGGCGCGCGGGTCCAGCCCTGTGGTCAGTTCGTCGAGGATGACGACGGCGGGCTTGCCGACCAGGGCGAGCGCGATGGACAGGCGCTGCTTCTGGCCGCCGGAGAGCTTGGCGAACCGGGTGCGGAGCTTGTCGGTGAGCCCGAGGCGTTCGGCGAGGGGGCGCCAGTCGGCGGGGTCCGGGTAGCAGGCGGCGTACAGTGCGAACGCCTCGCTGACCGTGATCTTGGGCTGGAGTTCGCTCTCCTGGAGCTGGACGCCCAGGACGCGGGTGACGGAGTCGCGGTCGGCGGCGGGGTCGTACCCGGCGACGCGGACGCTGCCCGCGTCGGGGCGCCGCAGGCCCGCGACGCACTCGACCGTGGTGGTCTTGCCCGCGCCGTTGGGGCCGAGGATTCCGAAGATCTCCCCCTCCCCGATGTCGAAGGACACGCCGTCGACGGCCTTCTTGCCCGCGTACGCCTTGCGCAGGCCGCTGACTTCGATGATTGCCATGCGAACGAGCGTGCCGCGGCGGGACGTTCGCGCACATCGCCCATCGCGCTCGAAGGCGCATCGGCCGATCGGCCGATGGCGCGCGGCGGGCACGGCCCCCGCCGGCGGCTGTGCGCGCCGGTCAGCGCGCCGCCTCCTGCCGACTCCCGGCCCGCGCGGGCCGGTTGACCCGCTCGATCACGTCGCGGCTGCCGTCGGGGCGCAGCCTCGGCAGCACGGGCTCCCCCACCATGCCCGGCAGCACGACCTGCCACCAGCCGGTGAGCCGTTCCACGAGGTCGGCGCGGTCGCTGAGCACCGCGGACAGCAACTGCACCCCGATGAACGAGCCGACGACCATGCAGGCCAGGTCGTCCGGGTCGGCGTCCGGCCGCAGCTCCCCGCGCTCGCCCGCGAGCGCGAGGTGGGTGCGGCACAGCTCCGTCCACCAGTGGTACATGCCCTGCGGGTCGGCCTCGCCGAGCATGCCCCGCTCGACGGTCAGCCGCACACCGGCCCGCAGCAGCGTGTCGGTCGGGAACGAACGGGCCACGCCGTGCGTGAAGTCGATGACGGTCTGGGTGTGCAGGCCCGTGTCGGTGACGATCACGGAGCGGCGCCGCTCGGCCACGACGCTGCGGGCGAGCGCTTCCTTGGAGTCGAAGTGGAAGTACAGGGCGCCCTTGGTGACGCCGGCGGTGTGGAGGATGTCCGTGATGCTGGCCGAGGCGTACCCGTGTGCGTCGAAGACGGCGGCGGCGGCCTCGATCACACGACGCCGGGTGCGCAGCGCCCGCTGCTGGGTGGCCAAACGAACCTCCTGGTGGTGAGCCGCGGCACGCCATGGCCCGGAGGTGTCGCTTGCTGGACAGGGCCCTGCCGTGGGCGAGTCGGTCACATCCGAAACAAACCGTTTGGTGCGTACTGTAGCGACGCCACTCGCGAAGGCTCCCGGACCGGCGCGGAGACGTTCGGGCAAGGAAACGTGCGCGTACGGCAGGCGTGCGGGCACGGAGGCGTTCAGAAGCGGAAGCGTTCAGGCGCGAGAACGTTCGGGCGCGGAAGCGTTCGAAAGCGTCCCGGCGCGGAAGCGTCGCGGCGCGCAGCCGGGCGGCCGGGTCACTCGGCGGCCGTGCGCACCCGCGGCCCCGGGCCGCCGGGCCCGTCCGCCGGTCCCGGCACCCGCGGCGGGTCCGGGTCGGCGTTCAGGGGCTGGCAGCCGGCCGACGGGACCCGGTAGGCGCCGGGACGCGCGTCGGCCGCGAGCGAGGGCAGCAGGATCAGCCAGATCGAGGCGAGCCGCTGTTCGAGACCGGGCCCGCCGGCGATGCGTTCGGCCAGCAGCTCGGCCCCGAGCACCGCGGCCACGACGGCGTCCGCGGCGGCGTCGCCGTCCACACCGGGCCGCAGCTCGCCGTCCGCGCGCGCCTGGCGGAGCAGGGCGCGCACGACATCGCCGCAGGCCCGCTCCGGCGCGCCCCAGGGGCCGTCGAACGTGCCGACCTCCCGGCGCAGCCTGACCCCCGCGTGGGCGGTGGGACTGGTGTGCAGCAGACGCGCCACCGCGAACGAGAAATCGATCAGGCCCTGGAGCCCGGCGGCGTCGCTCTCCCCCGCCGTCGCGGCCAGCCGCGCCCACTGGGCGGCCTCCTCTTCGAGCAGCACCTCGGCGACCTGCTGCTTGGAGGTGAAGTGGAAGTACAGGGCGCCCTTGGTGACGCCCGCGGCTTCCAGGATGTCCGAGAGGGCCGTTCCGTCGTACCCCTGCCTGCCGAAGATCTCGGCCGCCGCGTCCAGAATCGCCCGGCGCGTCCTGCGGGCCCTCGTCTGCTGCAACTCCGCTCCCCTCCAGGGAAAGAAACCGCCGTTGCTGTTTGCTTCTTGCATATCACGAAGCGGAGCGATGCGATCCGTCCCGTCCACGAGTAGGGCCGCCCCACTCCGTGGCACTTCGCGTCTGTGCACGTGCAGAACGTGAGCGCACCCGCCCCCGCCGCGCGCCGCCCGCACCCACCGCCCGAAGGGCTCCGCGCCCCGGCTCCCCGCCTTTCCGGGCGCCGCGGCAAAGACGGAAGTGGCCCTCGTCACAGCGAAAGGGAAGCCTCCTGGGCCCGATAGTAGGAGCGCCATGACAAACGTCCCGGGACTTTCGTCCCGAGCGCCCGGGAAGAAAGGCTCCCGCCACCATGGCGGACGGCGGAGCCATGTCCATGCACTCCACGTTCGCGCAGGTCGCCACGGGAAGACGGCGGGACCTGCGACCCCGCTGAATATCCCGCACCCCGGCCGCGGAAAAGGGCTTCTATTCCCCTTCCACCGACCTTTCCCTTTCTCCTACCCGGGGCCGTAACAAGCTCTCTTGAATCCCCTCGCGCCGCCGCTTATCAATGAACGTGTCAGGCCGTTCCAGCGGATATCCCGACTTCGCGAGGGAGTCTCCCCATGCCGAACACCACCACGCTCCGCGCCGTGCAGAACCTGCGTCCCCGCTCCCGCGCCGGTGCCGCCATAGCAGCCGGTCTGTGCGCCTCGGTGGCCGTGACCGGCGCCTCCCTGGCGGCGGGCGACGGCGGCGGCGAGTCCCCCGAGGTCTTCGCGCCCACGGCCGCCACGCAGCTGGCCGATGCCGCCGGCGCGCAGGCGGACGCCCAGCGTGCCGCGGGCGAGAAGGCCGCGGCCCTGGAGAAGTCCTGGGTCGCGCCGATCGAGGAGGACTACGCGCTGACCGCCACCTACGGCAACAGCGGTGACCGCTGGGCCAGCAGCCACAGCGGCCAGGACTTCGCCGTCGACGTCGGCACCCCGGTGAACGCCGCCCACAGCGGCACCGTCGTCAAGGCCGGCGGCAACGGCGCCGGCGACGGCCCCGCCTACGGCAACGCCATCGTGATCAAGCACGACGACGACACCTACACGCAGTACGCGCACCTCTCCGAGGTGGACGTGGAGGTGGGCGAGGAGGTCTCGACCAACGACGAGATCGGCCTCTCCGGCAACAGCGGTAACAGCAGTGGCCCCCACCTGCACTTCGAGATCCGCACCAGCGCGGACTTCGGCTCCGCCATCGACCCCGTGCAGTTCCTGGACAAGCAGAACGTGCAGCTCTGACCGGCCCCCGAGGCACGGTTCCCCGCCCGCCCCCGCACCGAGCCCGGTGCGGGGGCGGGCGCGTTCAGTCCTCGCGCCGCGCGATCACGCGGTAGGCGTTCGCCCACGCCGTGCGCCGCGCGAGCGGCGCGAACAACCGGTCCATGCCGTAGGCCGCGACCAGCGCGGGCACCGCGGCCAGCACCCCGCCCCCGCGCACCAGGCGCGCCACCCGCCCCGGCGGGCGCTCGTCCCAGGGCATGTCCTCGCGCGGCAGCACGCGGGTCAGCAGGAACCAGCAGGCCGCGACCAGGTCGGCGGGCACGTGCGCGTGCCCGCGCCGCACGTCCAGCACCGTGAACCCGGTGCGGGACAGCTCCGCCCGCATGTTCGACCACGGAACGAAGTGGAGGTGCTGCGGCTGGAACCACGGCAGCCAGTACCGGCCGAGCAGGCGCCCGAACAGCGACTCGGGGTCGGGCACCTCGATCAGCAGGTGCCCGCCGGGGCGCAGCGCCGTGCGCGCCGCGGCCAGCTCGCGCCGCGGGTCCCGCGTGTGCTCCAGGTAGTGGAACATGCTCACCACGTCATAGCGCCCGGCCAGTTCGGTCGGGGCCAGCTCCGCCAGGAAGCCGCGGAACGCGTGCGCCACGCGCCCGGCCCGCTCCGCGTCCAGCACGGCCTCGCCCATGTCGAGGCCGTCGAACTCCGTCTCCGGCAGCAGCCCCCGCGCCGCAGCGGGGAAGTGCCCGTACGCCGTTCCCACGTCCAGCCACGTGAGCGGTACCGCGTGCGCGGTCAGGGCCGCCACGCTGGACCGGAAGCGCCGCACGCTGCCCCCGCCCTGGAACATGCGGCCGGTCGTCTCCGCGCCCAGGCCGTCGTAGAAGTCGCGGTAGTAGAACGCGAGCCCGGCCTCGTTCAGCCGCGGGTTCTGGAACACGTGCCCGCAGGCCCCGCACCGGTCAAGCGTGAATTCGCCCGGCTTCCCCTGGGCCCAGTCCCTGGTCCTGACGCGGCACTCCAGCCGCTGCGAGCCGCACCACGGGCAGTCGGGACTGCGGGGCATCAGGAACCGGCCGGGCCCGGCCGCCAGGTCGGCCAGGTACCGGCCGCGGGCCGCGGCGGCCCGCGTCGCGCTCGGCGTCGACATCAATCCGTGCTCCTCACTTCCGTCCCGACACGGCGCGGCTCATCCGCCGGCCGCGAGCTTCTCCAGCCGGTCCGCCGCCGCGCGCGCGCCGCCCGCGGCCCTGAACGCGGCCCCCACCCCGCGGGCCGCCGCCGCGTACCCCGGCTCGGTGAGCACCGCGTCGAGCGCGCCGCCGATCGCCTCCCGGCCACCGCGCCCGAACCTCACCCGCACCCCGGCCCCCGCGTCCGTCACCTGCCCGGCGATCACCGGCTGGTCGTCCCTGATCGGTGCCACCACCAGCGGCACCCCGTGCCACAGCGCCTCGGCCACCGTGTTGTGCCCGGCGTGGCAGACCACAGCCGCCGCCTCGGCGAGCAGCGCGAGCTGCGGCACGACCGGCCGCACCAGCACGTCCCCCGCCGCCTCCCCCGCCGCACCGCCGGCACCTTCCGGCAGGCCGCCGGGGCCGGCGCCCTCCAGCACGCCGCCCGGGTCCGCGACGACGGCCCGCACCCGGCCCGCCCGTTCCCGCACCGCCGCCACGCACTCGTGCAGGAACCGGGCGCCGGCCGAGGTGTTCGCCGTGCCGAGGGTCACCAGCACCAGGGGGCGCTCCCGGTGGCGCGCGACCCACTCCCACGGGAAGCCGGGATCGGCGGGGCGCGCCCCGAGCGCCGGTCCGACGAACGCCAGCGGCCCCTTGCCGTCCGGCACGGGACCGGCCAGTTCCGGCGTCGAGAACACCACCGTGAGCAGCGGCGAGAACCGCGGGTCGCCACCGGTCCCCGGGGCACCGAGGCGGCGGCGCAGCCCGGCCAGGAGCTCCCCGACCCACGCGTCGACCTTCGGCAGCCCCACCGCGCCCGTCAGCTCCGCCGACGTGCTCGCAAGCGTCACGAACGGCAGGCCCGCCCGCTCCGCGACCAGCGGGCCCGCGACCGTCTGCTGGTCGGCCACCAGAACGTCGGGCCGGAAGCGTTCCGCCGCTGACGCGACCCCGGGGGCCATCGCCTCGGCCAGCGGCCCGAACCACCGTTCCCACAGGAACTTCAGCGCCGCGACCCCGCGCAGCCCCTCGGGCCGCGCCTCCCACGAGGTCGGCAGCGCGCAGCCGAACACCCGCGCCAGGGCCGCGTCCGGCAGGAGCCGCGCCAGCAGGCCAGGGTCCCCCGCCCAGGCGATCGAGTGCCCCCTGGCCGCCAGCTCGGCCGCGACCGCGGCGGCCGGGTTCACGTGCCCGACCAGGGGCGGCACGACGAACAGGAACCGGCTCACGCGTGCTCCTTGACCCAGTCGAGCGCGAGCCGCCCCACCGCGTCGGGCGCCTCGACGAGCACGGAGTGCTTCATGCCCTCGACCTCGGCGATCCGCGCCCGCGGCAGCACCGAGGCCAGCCAGCGCGACTGCCTGCCGACCAGCCCGTGGCTGCCGTTGACCAGCAGCACCGGGCAGTCGACGGAACGGATCTCCTCCTCCGTCACCGGCCGGCCCGCCGTGATGTCCTCGCGGATCGTGGTGGCGCCGATCAGGCGGCCCGCCGACCGCCCGAGGCGTTCGATGCGCGCCTCGTGCCGCGCCCCGCTCAGCGTCGATGAGACCGTGCCGTACATCCGCACGAACCGCGAGAGCGAGCCCGCGTCGAGCTGGTCGCCCGCCGTGGCGCGCAGCGCCTCGCGCATCGTCGACGCCCACTGCTCGGTCGCCGGCCCCGACTCGATGACCAGCACGGACGCCGTGCGGCCCGGCCACCGCAGCGCGTAGTCGAGCGCGACGGTCCCGCCGAACGAGTTCCCCACGAGGTGGACGGGCCGGGTCACGCCGAGCCGGTTCAGCAGGGCCCGCAGGTCCTCGCCGAAGTCCTGCACCGTGTAGCCGGACGGGGGCCGCTCGCTGCGGCCGTGCCCCCGCAGGTCGTACATGACGACCTCGCAGCCCTGGGCGGCGAACGCGGGCCCGAGCGTGAAGTAGAAGCTGGCCAGGCTGTCGATGAACGCGCCGTGCAGGAACACGACCACCGGGGCCGGGCCCTCGCCGGTCCGTGCCTGCCGGGGCGGGAGCCTGACGACGTTCAGGGTCACGCCGTTGGCCTCGACCATCGCCACCGGTCAGCGCTCCGCTGCCGGGGCGAGGCTGAGCACGACGTGGTCCACGAGGCGGCCCACGGTCAGCTCGATCAGCTCGTCGAGCTCCATGCCCGCGATCATCTCCGCGAAGTTGACCCGCTCGCCGTACCGCTCCTCAAGGCGCTCGGAGAGCGCCACCATGTCGATGCTCTCCAGCATCAGGTCGTCGCCCAGGCTGGTGTCCATCCCGATGTCGAGGCCAGGTCCCCCGCCCTCCCCGCCCTCCCCGGTCCCGCCGGTCTCCTCGTCGCCGAGAATCGACGCGATCATCCCGGCGACCGTTGCCAGCACCGCCTCCCGGGTCACGGCCGGCTGTACGACGCTCACTCGCTGCTCTCCTCGTGCTCGTTGGGTGCGGTCCAGGCGACGACGTACGCCCGTGCCGCGTGCGTGATGCGGGTGCAGCGCACCCGGTGGGTGCGGTCGCCGGTCCGCACGGCGAGTTCGCCGGGCGCGGCCCCGACGACCGCGAAGTCGCGCGGCCGGCCGCGGAGGCCGGTGCCCTCGGCCTTGGCCGCCGCCTCCTTGGCCGCCCAGAAGCGCGCGAACCACTCCGCTTCCGCCCCGCGCCCGTCCGCGCCGCTCCCGTCGGCGGCGCGGGCGTCGAGCAGTGCGCGTTCCTCGGGGCCGAGCGCGACGGCGGCGGCCCGCAGCGTGTCGTCCGAGACCACCTCGACGTCGATGCCGGGCCACGGCCCGCCGGCCCCGCCGCCGGGCCTGACGAGCGCGACGGCCACGTCCTTGCGGTGCGCGAGCGACAGGCCGAGCGGCGGCAGCGCGCGGCCGTGCCTGCCGACGGCGAACGGCCGCCCCGACGCGTCGTTGCGGATGCCGATCTCGGCGGGGAACACATCGCCCTCGCCGTGCTCCCACAGCCATCCGCGCACCGCGTCCTTGGCCGCGAGCCTGCCGAGCAGCCACGCCCGCCGCCCCCGCGCCGGCCGCGCCGCGTAGGCGGCCCGCTCCTCGCCGGCCAGCTGGGTGCCCATCACCAGCTCGCGCGACGCCAGGTCGGCCCACTGGTCCGTCATCAGCCACCAGCCGCCCGGCCGCGGGCGGGACAGCGGCCGGCGTTCCGGGTAGCCGCCGGAACGCAGCGACAGCGGGCCGTCGAACCTGCGGTCGCGCCAGCCCGCGATCTCGGCCCACACCCGGCCGCCCACAGTCAGCTGAACGTCGGCCGTGACGTCCGTGTCGCTCAGCCCGGTGACGCGCACCGCGCACTCCACGCGCGTGCCGGCCGCCGGCGGCGGGCCGTGGAAGCGGATGCCGTCCATCGCCACCGGGAACACGATCGCCCGGCCCGGCCTGGTCGCCATCAGCCAGTAGCCGAGGAGCTGCCCGACGTTGTCGAGCAACGCGCCCGGTGCGGCGGGCGCGGTGATCGTGCCGCGGATGTGCCGCTCCCCAAGACCGGTCATGCCGGTCACGCCCTGGAACGCCGGGCCGTGGAACATCCACCGGTCCGCGTACAGGTCGGCCGGGCCGTGCGCGCAGGGCCGTTCCGTGCCGGGTTCCGGCGGCGGCCAGGCGGCGGGCGGCGCGGGATGGCCGGGCGCCACGGTCACGCGGGCGCGCGCGTAGGGGCCGAACGCGACGGCGTACGCGCCGTCCGCGCCGGGGGTGACGGTGATCTCGGCGGTGGTCTCGGGCAGCGCGTCCGCCCACTGCTCGAACCGCACTCCGTGCAGCGCCGTGGCGCGCAGGCCGGGCGCCGCGCGCTCCACCGCGTCCACCATGTGCTGGACGATGGTGGTCGCCGGTACCACGGGCCGCCGGTCCGCGAGGTCGGGCCAGCCGGGCGGCTGCGCGTAGAAGCAGTGGTCGAGCAGGTAGGGCATGGCGCGGGTGGAGATGCGCAGCGTGCTGCGGACCGGCTCCGGCGGCCTCGGCGGCGCGGCGGCGGTCAGGACGCCAGCGGCGGCGTCCGCCGTCTCTGCGAGCAGCGCGGCGAGCCCGGCCGCGGCCGGCACCCGGCGCGCGAGCCCGCGCAGCCCGGCCAGCGGGTCGCTCGCGGCGGAGTGCGCGCCGGAGGCGTGCGGACCCGAGGCGTGCGCGCCGGCGGGCACGGGCACGGGCGCCGGTGCGCTCCCGGGGCCTGGCGCGGCCCGCAGCAGGGCGCCGAGCGCGGCCCGTTCCGCCGCGGGCAGCGACACCAGCGGCTCGCCGAGCGACAGCCGCACGGGCCCGCCGCCCGGCGGGCGCGCGGCGGCCCCGCCGGGGGCCCGCGCGGGCGCGGCGGCGGCACGCGGCGCGGCCGTCCCGGCCGCCGGGTCCTCGACCCGGGCGCCCTCCGTCCACAGGGCGAGCGCGACCCGCCGCAGCTGGTCGAGGCCGCCGCGGTGCGGAGTGTTGGCGGCCACGGCCAGGTGCTCGCGCTCCGCGAGCGTGTCGTCGATCAACGAGGTCAGCTGGCCCGTGCCCGGCTGGACGAACACCCGGTACCCCGCGTCGTGCATCGCCTCGATCATCGGCCGGAACCGCACCGGTTCGAGCAGGTGCCGCAGGAACAGCCGCCGCACCCCCGCCGGGTCGTCGGGGAACGGCGCGGCCGTGGTCGCCGACCAGACCGGCAGCGTCGCGGGCAGCACCTCAAGGCGGTCCGCGTTCTCCGCGAGCGGCGCGAGGTGCGGCGCGAGCATGGGGGTGTGGAACGCCGACGTGAACGGCAGCACCCGCCCCAGCACCCGGCGCGCGCGGAACCACCGCACCAGCTCCTCCACGGCCGGCTCCGGGCCGCAGACCATCGTCTGCCGGGGCGAGTTGTCGTGGCTGAGCACGATGTCGGCGCGCCCGCAGAGCGCCTCGGCCACCCGGTCGGCCGAGGTGCCGAGCGCCGCGAACACCAGCCCCGGCACGGTCAGCGAGTCGGGGTCGAACGTCGCGAGCATCCGGTCGGAGCGTTCCCGCGAGTACAGCCCGCCCGCGACCATCGCGGACCACTCGCCCACGCTGTGCCCTGCCACGCCGTCCGGCGCCACGCCCATCCGGCGCAGCGCCCCTTCGAGCACGCCCGCGACCGACAGCACGCCGAGCCCCCGCCGCACCGTGTCGCCCGCGTCCGCGGTGGCCCACTCGGGCAGCGGGAGCCCGAACGCCCCGGCCACCTCGTCGAGCCCGCGCGGCTCGAACTCGGCCTCAAGGCCGGGGAAGACGAACGCCAGCAGTCCGGGCCGCGGCCCGGCGAGCAGCGGCCGAGGACTGAACCACACATCGTCCCGGCCGCGCCAGGCCCGGCCGCGCGCGACCGCGCGGCGGGCCAGCGCGAGGCGCTTCGCGGTGGGCTCGACCACGCCGAGCCTGCACGCGCCGCCGGCGGCCGGCGCGTCGGCCGGTTCGGCCGGCAGCGCGCGCACCGCGGCGTCGTCCGCGTCGAGCAGGGCCGCGAGCGCGGCAGGCCCCGCGGCGGCGAGCCGCAGCACGCGCTCCGGCTCGCGCACGGCGGCCGGGCGCCGCCCGCCCGGCGCCGGGGGCGCCCCTTCCCGGGCCGCGCCCCCGGCGTCCGCCCGGGCGCCCCCGGCGGGAGGCGCCGCGCGGGACACCGCGCGCGCCTCGGGGGCCTGCTCGATCACGACGTGCGCGTTGATCCCGCCGAAGCCGAACGCGTTCACCGCCGCGCGCCGCGGGCCGCCCGGCCAGGGCGCGGCGGCGGCCAGCGGCCTGAACACCGTGCGCGCCAGGCCCGGATGCGGCTCGTCGCAGTGCAGCGTCGGCAGCAGCGTCGCGTGGTACACGGCGAGGGCGGCCTTGATCAGCCCCGCCGCCCCGGCCGCGGGCATGGTGTGGCCGATCATCGACTTCACCGAGCCGATCACGGGCCCCTCCTGCGCCCCGGGTCGCTCCGGGGGGCCGAACACCTCGGCCAGAGTCGCGAGTTCGGACGCGTCCCCGGCGGGCGTGCCGGTGCCGTGCGCCTCGATGAGCCCCAACGCGCCGGGGGCGCGCGGATCGAGGCCGGCCGCGCGCCAGGCGTTCCGCACGGCGCGCGCCTGACCGCCGGAGTCGGGGCTCACCAGACCGCCGGCCCGGCCGTCCCCCGCGACGCCCGTTCCCCTGATCACGGCGTACACCCGGTCACCGTCGCGCCGCGCGTCGACGAGCCGCTTGAGGACCACGATCCCGGTGCCCTCACCGATGAGGAGCCCGTCCGCGCCCGCGTGGAACGGGCGGCTGCGCTGGCTCGGCGACAGCGCCCTGAGCTGCGCGAACACGCTCCACAGCGTGATGTCGTGGCAGTGGTGCGTGCCCCCGGCCAGCATCACGTCGCAGGTGCCCGAGGCCAGCGCGGACACCGCCTGGTCGACCGCGACCAGCGCGGACGCGCAGGCCGCGTCCACCGTGTACACCGGGCCGCGCAGGTCCAGGCGGCTCGCCAGCCGGGAGGCGGCGAGGTTGGGCACGAGGCCGATCGCGTGCTCGGGCTCCTGCGGCCCGAGCCGCCGGGTGAACGCCTCACGCACGCGGGCCAGTTGCTCCTCGTTCAGGCCGGGGACCAGCTCACCGAGCGTGCGGGTGAGCTGGTGGGCGGTGCGCACCCGCTGGTCGAGGCGCGCCAGGCCGGGCGACAGGTAGCCGCCGCGCCCCAGCACCACGCCGACGCGGTCGCGGTCCGGCAGCCGCGCCGCCCCGCCCGCGTCGTCGAGCGCGTCGGCGGCCACCGAGAGCGCGATCAGCTGGTCGGGCTCGGTGCCAGGAACGGCGTTCGGCATGATGCCGAACCTGGCCGCCTCCACCTCCGCGAACTCGTCAACGAACCCCCCGCGCCGGCAGTACACCGGGTCCGGGTAGTAGGCCGGGTCGATCCGGTGCCCCGGCAGGTCGGTGATGCAGTCGGCACCGGCCACCAGGTTGCGCCAGTAGGCGTCGAGCCCCGGCGCGCCGGGCAGCAGCGCGGCCATGCCCACGATCGCGACCCCGGGGAACGCGTCCCCCGCCGCCGTCACGCGCCCCACCCGTCGGCCGACGTGTACACGACGCTGAGTTCCGACCCGTCGCCCCTGGCCAGCTCGTCGAGCAGGGCCCGCGCGCCCGCGTCCGGGTCGATGAGACCGACCCCGCGCCTGACGTAGTCGCGGCTCAGCTCCGGCGTGACCATCCCGGGGTGGGTGCCCGTGGGCGCCCACGGTCCCCAGTGCACGGTCAGCGCGCGCCGGCCGGTGCGCGCCGCCCAGGCCGCGGCGACCCCTTCGAGCGCGTCGTTCGCCGCGGCGTAGTCGCACTGCCCGCGGTTGCCGAGGACGGCGGAGACGCTGCCGAACAGCACCGCGAACCGCGGCCCCCGCGGCAGTTCCGCCACCGCGTCCAGGAGGGTCCGCGCGCCGTCGACCTTGGTCGAGAACACCCGGTTGAACGACTCGGGCGTCTTCTGCGCGATCAGCCGGTCCTCGATGATCCCGGCCGCGCACAGCACGCCGTCCAGCCGGCCGTACCGGGTGTGCGCGGCCTTCACCGCCTGGCGCACCGACTCCGCGTCCCGCAGGTCGGCGCACCGGTAACGGGCCTCGCTGCCGAGCGCGTCGAGCTGCGCGAGGGTCGCCGCGACCTCGCGCTGCGCGAGCAGCAGCCCCGCCTCCCGCTCGATGGCGGCCGGGCTCCTGCCGCCGCGCGCGGCCAGCGCGGCGCGCAGCGCCGCCCGGTCCGCGGCGCCCGCGGTGTCGGGCGCCTCAGGGCCCGCCGCCTGGGACGTGCGGCCGAGCAGTTCGACGCGGCAGCCCGTCGCGGCGGCGAGCGCGCACGCGATGTGGGCCGTGATGCCGCGGGCACCGCCCGCGAGCAGCACGACCGACTCGCGGTCGAGCCCGAGCGCCGCGCCGTCGGGGGCCCCGCCCGGCGGCGGCCCGAGTGGGGCCGCCGCGAGGGCGAACCCGTACCGCGCCCCGGCCGTGTGCTCCACGACCGGCTCGCGGTCGGCGCCGGACAGCTCGCCGAGCAGCAGCGCCGCGGTCTCCTCTGCGGGGGCCGCCGGGTCGACGCCGACGACGCGGGCCAGGACGTCCGGGTACTCCCTGGCGACGGTGCGGAAGAACCCGTCGAGCCCCGAGCCCGCGCCCGAGCCTGAGCTCGCGCCCGCCGCCGGGCGCACGCACAGCAGCCGGGCCGGGTCGGCCCGCAGGGCCGCCGCGAGCACGGGGAACGCGCCGGGCAGCACCGGTTCCGCCGCCTCCGCCAGCGGCGCGAGCAGCAGCACGCCGTCGAGCGGCCCCTCGGCCGCGGTCAGCAGGTGCCCCGCGTCCCGGGGCAGCGCCTGCGCGCCCCGGGCGGCGAGCGCGGCGGCGACGGCGTCCGCGAGCCGGCCGCCGCCGAGGAGCGCGAAGCGCCGCCCGGCCAGGTCCTGCGGCTCGGGCTGGGCGCCGAGCGGCACCCGGCGCGGCACGAGCCGCTTCGGCGCCTCTCCCGCGGGCGTCCCGTCCACCGCCCCGGCGCCGTCCCGCGGCGCGGGCGCGGCCGGCGCCCCGGCGGGGCGTGCGGTGGCCGCGTCGGCCGGAACACCCGTCTTCGAGGCGGCCGGGCCACGCTCCGGCGCGGCGGGCGCGCCCGCAACGCCCCCGGTGGGCGCGGCCCGCGGGGGCGCGGAGCGCTGGGCGGGCACGGGCGCGGCGCCGGAACGCGCGTCCAGCCAGCCGGCGATGGCCGCCGCCGTGCGCGCGCCGGAGAGCTCGTCCACCTCGGCGTCGGTGAGCGGCGCCGTGCCGGGGCCCCCGAGCCGGGTCGCCAACTCGCCCGCGATCTCTGTGCGTTTGATGGAGTCGATGCTGAGGTCGGCCTCAAGGTCGAGGTCGGGGTCGAGCATGTCGACGGGATAGCCGGTGCGTTCGCTGATGACCGCGAGCACCGTGTCGAGCGCGCCCGCGGCCGACGCCGTCCCGGAAGTCCCGGAAGCTCCGGAAGTCCCGGAAGTCCCGGAGGCCGCGGGGGTCTCGAACGGCTCCGCCGACGGCCCGCGCCCGGCCGCCCCGCCCGCGGACCCCGCGGGAACGGCCGGTGCGCCCGGCCGCTCCGCCACCGCCGCGGGCCACGTCCCCGCCGCCGCCTCCGGCGGCGGGGGCGCCGCGTGGCCGGGGACCGGGCCGGCGGCCGGCGCGCCGCCGAAGTAGGAGAGCAGCACGTCGCGCTGCGCCGCGACCAGTTCCCTGCTGGTCGCCAGGAACTGCGCGACCACGGCGTCCCGTTCGCCCCCGCCGCCCGCGGCGGCGGCCGGGGCGGGCGGCAGGCGGCGCGCGGGCCGCAGGCCGCCCGCCACCGGCTCGCCGTCCGCGGTGCGCACCAGGTGGCCGTCCACGGTCCAGCCCGGGGCGCGCTCGGGCGGGGGCGCGCCCTCCCTGCCCCTGCTGAGCCAGCCGGTGCGCACCTCGACCCCGGCGACGGCCAGTTCCGCGAGGGCCGTGAGGAACCCGCGCAGGCCGGCGCCAGGACGCGCCTCGACGGCGACGGCGCGGTGCGGCCGGTCGCCGAGGATCGCGCGCACCAGACCGGTGAGCACCGCGCCGGGACCGGCCTCGACGAACACGCGCGCGCCGGCCGCGTACATGGCCTCGATCTGGTCGACGAACCGCACCGGCGCGCCCAGTTGGGCGGCCAGCTCCGCACGGACCCCGTCCCCGTCGGCCGGGTAGGGCGCGGCCGTCCGGTTGGCCAGGACAGGGAACTCGGGCGCGCGCACCCGGTGTTCCGCGAGCGCATCCGCGAACGCGGCGCCCGCGCCGGCCGTCAGCGGACTGTGGAACGCGCAGGCCACGGGCAGCGGCCTCGGCCGAAGACCGGCGGCGCGCAGCCGTGCCACGGCCGCGGCGACGGCCGCGGTGTCCCCGGAGATCACGGTCTGGGCCGGCGCGTTGCGGTTGGCCACCACGACCCGGCCGCCGCTCTCCTCGGCCGCCGCGGCGAGCAGCGGTTCCACGTCGGCGGCCGGGGCCGGCACGGCGGCCATGGCCCCCGGGTCTTCGCCCGCCGCCGCGAGCAGCGCCTCGGCCCGCAGGGAGCTGAGCCGGAGCAGCGCCTCGGGGCCGAGCGCCCCGGCCGCGCACAGGGCCACGAGCTCCCCGTAGGAGTGGCCTGCCGCGAGGTCGGGCCGCACGCCCGCGCGGGTCAGCAGGTCGAACGCGGCCAGTCCCGCCGCGCCGAGCGCCGGCTGCGCGACGCGCGTGTCGGTGACGGCGGCCCGCTGCCGTTCCGCCGTCTCCTCGTCGAACGCGGCCGGCGGGAACAGCACGTCCGCGAGCCCCGGCACCAGCGCCAGGTGGTCCTGCGTCTCGGGGAAGGCGAGGAACAGCTCGGCGAACATCCCCGGCCGCTGGCTGCCCTGACCGGGGAAGAGGAACGCGACCTTCCCCGGGCCTCCTGACGGCCCCCCGGCCGCGTCCGCGATGTGGACGCCCGCCACCGGGTCGCGGCCGCCGGCCAGCGCCTTGCGCAGCAGGACGGCGAGCTCGTCCGTGCCGCTCGCGACGACGGCGACGCGCACGGGGCCCGCCGCCGCGTCGGAGCGCCGCGCGTTCTCGTACGCCAGGCGCGCGAGCGACGCGGCGCCGCCCTCGGCGGCGGCGAGCAGCCGTTCGGCCTCGCGGGCCGCGGCGGCGTGGTCGGCGCCGCGGAACGTGAACAGCTCGGCCGGCCACACGGCGCGGCCGTGCGGGGGCGGGGGCGCGTCGTGCCCGCGCAGCACGGCGTGGAAGTTCGTGCCGCCGAAGCCGAACGCGCTGACCCCGGCCCGCCGCCGGGCGGCGGGCAGCGGCCACGGGCGCGGGGCGGTGTGGAAGGCGAACGGGCTGCTCGCCGGGTCCCAGGCCGGGTTGGGCCGGGTCAGGTTGCCGGTGGGCGGCAGGGTGCCGGTGTGCAGGGCGAGCACGGCCTTGATCAGCCCGGCGAGCCCGGCCGTGCACTTGGTGTGCCCGATCTGCGACTTGACCGAGCCGAGCGCACAACGCCCGGGCTCGGCCCCGGCCTCGGTGAACTCCTCGGTCAGCACCGCCAGTTCGGTCCTGTCGCCGACCACGGTCCCGGTGCCGTGCGCCTCGATCAGCCCGACGTCGGCCGGCGAGACGCCCGCGGCGCGGTAGGCGCGGCGCAGCGCGGCGCGCTGCCCCTCGGGCCTGGGCGCGATCAGTCCGCGGGCGCGGCCGTCGCTCGACGCGCCGACGCCCTCGATGACGGCGTAGACGCGGTCGCCGTCGCGCTCGGCGTCCGCGAGCCGTTTGAGCACGACGCAGGCGACGCCCTCACCGAGCGCGATCCCGTCCGCCTCGGCGTCGAACGTGCGGGAGCGGCCGGTGGGCGAGAGCGCGCCGACGGAGGCGAACATGAGGTAGTCGTTGATGCCGTTGTGCAGGTCGGCGCCCCCGCACAGCACCACGTCGCTGGTGCCCGCGGCCAGTTCCTTGCAGGCGGCGTCGACGGCCGCGAGCGAGGAGGCGCAGGCGGCGTCGACCGTGTAGTTGGCGCCGCCGAGGTCGAGGCGGTTGGCGATGCGGCCCGCGATGACGTTGGCCAGCATGCCGGGGAAGGAGTCCTCGGTGAGGGCGGGCAGCTGCTCGACGAGTCCGGGCGGCAGCTCGGCCAGGTAGGCGGGGAGGACGGCGCGCAGGGCCGTGGCCTGGGACAGGTCGCTGCCGGATTCGGCGCCGAAGACGACGGAGGTGCGGGAGCGGTCGAACGGGCGCCGGTCGTACCCGGCGTCCGCGAGGGCGCCGCGGGCCGCTTCGAGGGCCAGCAGCTGGACGGGCTCGATGCTGCCGAGCGCCGCGGGCGGGATGCCGTACGCCAGCGGGTCGAAGGGTATACGCGGCAGGAAGCCGCCCCACTTGGACGGACTCGTCGCCGTCCCGCCGTCCCCGCCGCCGCGTTCACCGCCCGGTGGCCGGTAGTGGACGGCGGTGTCCCAGCGTTCGCCGGGCACCTCGGTGATGGAGTCGTGGCCGCCGAGCACGTTCGCCCAGAAGGTGCCCAGGTCGGCGGCGTCGGGGAACATGCAGGACATGCCGACGACGGCGATGTCGAGCGGCGCGGGCGGCGCGGCGGGCGCGGGGCCCAGCCGGGCGCGCAGCTCGGCGGCGCGCGCCGCGAAGTGCCCCGCCGCGCCGGGGCCGACGGCGTGGTGCAGGTCGTGGACGGTCGTGGTGGCCGACCTGAGCACGGCGACATCGCCGGCCATGAACATCCCGGCGGCCAGCTGCCGTTCCTCCGTGGTGCCGACCAGGTCGTCACCGACGCGCTCGACGCCCTTGCTCGCGATGCGCAGCCGGCCCAGGTTCAGCTTCTCCAGCTCGGGCCAGGCGTCGCGGTCGGGCACGCCCGCGGCCTTGAGCGCGTGCCTGGCCGCGTCGAACTCGCCGGTGAACGGGCTGGTGACGCACCGCGTGGCGTGCCCGGGCGCGGTGGTCAGGAGCGCGGTGGAGCCCGCGGTGACGACCTGCCGCTGGAAGACGGGGCCGATGGCGCCGCGCGCGACGGCCTGCTCCGTGAACAGGTAGGCGGTGCCCATCAGGACGCCGACCGCGGCGCCGCGCGCGGTGAGGGGGGCGGCGAGCGCGGCGACCATGGCCGCGGAACGCTCGTCGTGGATGCCGCCGGCGAACAGCACCTCGATGCCGGGCCCGCCGTCCCGCGCGCCCTCGCGCCGCTCGCGGCCCCCGGCCGCCTCGCCGTCCAGGAAGGCTTCGAGAACGGCGGCCTGCGCCTCCCACAGCGCGAAGCTGCTGAGCGGACCGACGTGGCCGCCGCACTCGGAGCCCTCGAAGACGAACCTGCGGCTGCCCGCGTCGAGGAACTGCCGCAGCAGCCCGGGCGTGGGGACGTGCAGGAACGTCCTGATCCCCGCGGCTTCGAGCGCGGCGGCCTGCGCGGGCCTGCCGCCGGCGATGACGGCGTGGCTCGGCCGGTGCTCGCGCACCGCCGCGAGCTGCGCGGCGCGCAGCTCCTCGTCCGCGAAGCCGAGCAGCCCGACCCCCCAGGGGCGGCTGCCGAGCACGGCGGCGGTCGCCGTCAGCAGCTCACCGGTCTGCTCGCCCGTGGCGAGCGCGAGCGCGAGGAACGGCAGGCCGCCCGCGTCCGCGATGTCGGCGGCGAACCCGGGGCGGTCGCTCACCCGCGTCATGGGGCCCTGGGCGAGGGGCAGCCGGGTGCCGAGCGCGCGGCTCATCGGGGAGCCGGGGGCCAGGGCGCGGGCGGGCGCGTCGTCCTGGAACGCGGCGGCGACGGCGGCGCCGACGCCCGCGACGGCGCGGGCCGCGGTGCCGAAGCGCCGGGCGAACTCGGCGGCCAGGTAGCCGTCCTGGCCCACGGGCAGCGGGCGTTCCGCGCCGTCGGCGGCGCCGGGGCGGCGCAGCACGCGGTGCCCCTCCTCGGTGACGACGGTCTCGGTGCCGTCGAGCCGGCGCAGCGCGGCGGCGGTGCGCTCGGGCAGCGAGGACTCCGCGAGGAGCGCGAGCTGCGTGTCGAGGACGACGCCCACGGCTCCCCCGGCGAGCGCGGCGGCGGCCGTGTGCGGCCCGATGCCGCCGCAGGCCCACACGGGACGGCCGGGCGGGCCGTCGGCGAGCAGTTGCTGGAGGAGCACGAAGGTGCTCAACGTGCCGACGCGCCCGCCGGCTTCGCTGCCGCGGGCGATCAGGCCGTGCGCGCCGGCGGCGACGGCGGCCTCGGCCTCCGCCGCCGAGGTCACCTCGGCGAGGACGCGCCAGTGCGCCGGGAGGTCGGCGGGGCGCCAGGGGGCGCCGTGGCCGAGTACGACGGTGAGGTCGGGGGCGTCTCCGACGTCCTCGGGCAGGAGGGCGCAGCCGGCGGACACCCGGACCCCGAAGGGCGCCACCGCCCAGGAGCGCAGCCGGAACAGCTCCTCGGCCGCCCGCCGGCCGCCGGGCCCCAGGTCCAGAACGCCGAGGCCGCCGGCCCGGCAGACGGCGGCCACGAGCCGGGCGTCAGACTCCCCGAAGGGGCTCACACCGATGACGAGTGGAAAATTTGCGGAGAGGGGCGCCATGGCACTCCAAGTGCGGGACGTGTGGGGTTTCGAACGCGCGCATCCGATTTTCGCCTGGCCTATGGACAGCCTTGTCGCCGTCATTATCGCCGCCCCCCAAGTGCGGTGCAACGTGGTCCTGACGGCTGTTCACCAGCGGTGGACCGGGGGTGCGCGGCACACCCGGAAAGCGGCCCGACCACCGCACGGACCAGGCATTTCGCGCCCGACTCCGGGCCACAGCCGCGGTAACGGTTGCGGACGTTCGCCCGTTTCTGAACCCTATTTCCCCAAGCAATGTACGATTGTCATATCGAAATTGTCATCGCACATGCCGAGTTCTCACGCACGAGCTAATTACCCCGTCCCTCAATTGACCGGGTAACTCGTTCGAATGGCATGACGGTGGTGGGTGCGCAGGTGGCCAGCGCTCGTCGTGTTGGACGCCACGGTGAAGACCACGCCGGAAGGATCGCGGGGGCCCGGCAGTTCGCCGGTCAGCGGTTCCGCTGCCACGGTGGAGTGGCCCAGGAAAAGGCCATGCCCTCACCCTGCCCACCTACCAGGGCAGTTGACACTGCCCGAGGGTGGGCCCGGCCTATGCCGGACCGTCCTCGACCCGCAGTTCGTTCGTCCATGCCTGGGCCGTGGCGAGGTCCGGCGTCGTACCGGTGATCCGGTAGGCGAACGCGTTCCACTCCTCCAAGACCCGGGGCTCGTCGGGCCGGAGGTGGCCGGCACCGCCGTGGATGGGCCGGTGGCGGCGGTAGGTGTCCATCGGGGGGCGGCGCCGTTTGTCGTAGGCGGACAGCGGGTCGGCGGCATCCACGCGCGGGACGGCACGCGGGGGGCTGGTTCGCGGGTCCGGGACGGCGGTGCTTGGCCATGTCCTCGATGGTCTCGGGCCGTTGAGGTCTCCGGGTGAGTGGCGGCGAAGTCCCGTGCTCTGGTACGGACGTCCTGGACGGCGGCGGTGTCATAGGGCCGGGTGGCGTCCAGCAGGGTGTTGAGACGGGCGGCCACCAGGACGGAGTCGATGCGGGCGGCGGCGTCCAGGGCTTGGTGGGCCCCGGCGGCACCGCGTTCGGCATCATCTTCGTCCAGCAGGGCGGCGGCCAGGCCGATGCGGTCCCTCACCTGCACGCGATCGAAGCCCGGCTTGCGCGGTTGCAGGGCGTCGGCGAAGTGGACGCTCGCGGCCGGGCCTCGACCGAGGCCTGCGAGGTCGCGCGCGGAGACCGCACGAGCGCCGGCGTGCTCAGCAGGGGCACCCAGCCGCGCCGCCGCGCGCGCTGTCCGGTCGTCGCACCACCACGCGCCGGGCGCACGGGGTGTGCGCGCGCACGGGCGCGGGGCACGAAGCAGTCAGCCAGTCAGCCGGCGGGACCGCGGGGACTGCGGAGGGCTGCCGAGAGGAGACCCGCGTGCGCGAGACCGGTACCGACGCGCCCGTCACCGACCCGCCCGTGCTCTACTGCCCGATCGCCCCCGCGGTGCACCCCCAGGCCGAGCGGATCGAGGCCGAGTGCCGCGCGTGGCTCGCCGCCTGGGGGCTGTTCGCCGACGAGGCGGGCCGGGCCAGGCTCGCGGGGGCGCGCGCGGGCGAGTTGGCGGCCCGGGTGCTGCCGCGCGGGTCGAGCGAGGGCGTCCGGCTGGTGGCCGACTACCGCATGTGGCTGTTCGCCTTCGACGACCTGGCCGCCGCGGGAACGGCCGCGCACCGCTCGTGGCCCGGGCTCGCCACCGCGAGCTGCCGCCTGCGGCGCGTGCTCGACGCCCCGTGGGCCGACCCCGGCGGCGACCCGTGGGCGCGGGCGCTGCGCGAACTGCGGCTGCGCGTCGAGGCGTTGGCCACGCCGGTGCAGCTCGACCGCTGGATCGCGGCGACCGGTCACTACCTGGCCGGCCTGGTCTGGGAGGGAGCCCACCGGCGCACCGGCGCCGCCCCCTCGCTGAACGACTGGGCGGTCCACCACCTGCACTCCGGCGCGGCGCCCGCGTGCGTCGCGCTGCTCGATGTCGTCGAGGGGTACGAACTGCCGACCGCCCAGGCGCTGCGCCCGGAGATCAGGGCGCTGACGGAGATGTGCGCGACGCTCGTCGCGTGGGACGGCGACATCGTCGCCCGCGCCAGGGGCGTGTCCCGCCCCGGCGGCCGGCGGGACCTGGTGGACCTGACCGCGCGCGAGTACGGCTGCCCGCCGGCGCAGGCGCTGCTGCGCGCGGTGGCCGGGCGGGACCGCGTCATGCAGCGGTTCCAGACCGTGCGGGCCCGCGTCGAGCCGGGCGCGCCCGAGCCGGTGCGCCGTTACCTCGCGGGCCTGTCCACGTGGGTGCGGGGCCACCTCGACTGGTCGGTGCGCCCGGACGGCTACCGGCGCGGCGGGGCCCCGCCCCCGGGGCGGGTCCGGCTCAGCGGCCGGCCGTCCGCGCCGGACGACCGGCCGCTGCCGCTGCCGGCCCTGGCCTGGTGGTGGCGGATGCCGGGGGACGCACCGGCGCGCCGGTAGCCGGCCGGCGCGAGGGGGCGGGGCGCGGGTGCCCGGCGCGCGAGCCGCCGCGGCACGGGCGGGCGCCGGAACGGAGCCCGTGCGCGACTCCCGCATGCGAAAGGCAAGGAGACCTCGCTCCTTGCCACTCTCAACGTATAGCGCACCGGGGGGCTTGCCACAAGGCCCGGGCCGTGGCGCACAATCGGCGGCTCAGCCCGGCATTCACAGGAACGAGGACGCCGCATGCGCGTGTTGTTGACGTCGGTGGGATCGCGCGGAGACGTCGAACCGGTGGTGGCACTGGCGGTGCGCCTGCGGGAACTCGGCGCGGAGGCACGGGTGTGCGTCCCGCCGGACGAGGAGTTCGCGGCGCTGCTCGCGCGGGCCGACGTGCCGTTCGTCCCGCTCGGCCCGCCGGTGCGCCCGATGGTCGCGGGGCCGAGGCCGCCCACGGCGGACGACGCGTTCCGTTACGCCGCCGAGCTGGTCGCCGCGCGGTTCGGCACGCTCGGCGAGGCGGCCGAGGGATGTGACGCGCTGCTGGCCACGGGCCTGCTGCCGGCCGGCGCGCGGGACGTCGCCGAACACCGGGGCATCCCCTACGTGTACGCGTGCTTCCAGCTCTACGGGATGCCGTCGCGGCACTTCCCGCCGGGGGCCAGGCCGGGCACGCAGTCCCCGCCGGAGGTGACCGACCTCGACGCGCTGTGGGAGGCGGACGCCCGGCGGGTGAACGCGCTGTACGGCGACGCGCTCAACAGCCACCGGGCGGCGATCGGCCTGCCACCGGTGGACAACGTACGCGACCACGTGTTCACCGCCCGGCCGTGGCTCGCGGCGGACGCGACGCTGTGCCCCTCGCGGGGCATGACGGACCTCGACCTCGTGCAGACCGGGGCCTGGCTGCTGCCCGACGAGCGTCCGCTGCCCGCGGATCTCGAAGCGTTCCTGGACGCGGGGGCGCCACCGGTGTACGTGGGCTTCGGCAGCATCGCCTCGTACGTCCCCGAGGACATCGCCCGGGTGGCCGTCGGAGCGGTCCGCGCGCAGGGCCGCCGCGTCGTTCTCGCGCGCGGCTGGGCCGAGTTGGCGCCGGTCGACGACGCGGACGACTGCTTCGCCGTCGGCGAGGTCAACCAGCAGGCGCTGTTCCCCCGGGTCGCCGCCGTCGTGCACCACGGCGGCGCGGGCACCACGACGGCGGCGGCGCGGGCCGGCGCGCCGCAGGTGGTGGTGCCCCAGATCGCGGATCAGCCCTACTGGGCCGCCCGCGTGGCCGAGCTCGGCATCGGCGCGGCGCACAACGGCCCGAGGCCGACCCTCGGCTCCCTGTCCGCCGCGCTCGCGGCGGCCCTGGCGCCCGGCGTCCGGGCGCGGGCGGGCGCCGTGGCCGGCGCGGTCCGCGCCGACGGGGCGGCGGTGGCGGCGCGCCGGCTGCTCGACTCGGTCGGCCGCCGCGGGCTGCCCGGGGGCGCGTGAGACGTCGGGGCGCACCGGGAACGGGGCGGGCGCGGGTTTCGGCGCGGCGCGGCGGGGCACCCGGAAGGATCTCAGCGCATCGCCGAGCCGCCGTAGGGGAGAGCGCTCATGAGCACACCGCAGCCGGGCCCCGACCCGGTGCCGCCGTCGCCCACGCCGCCGCCCGATCCGGGCGGGCCCACCCCGGGACCGCTCCCCGGTCCCGTGCCGGGCCCGCCGCCCGCGCCGCCGCCGGGGCCGCCGCCCGAGCCGATGCCGCCGCCCGAGCCCGACCCGGTGCCGCCCGCGCCGCCGGGGCCCGACCATCCCGAGCCGCGCCCCCAGCCCGCGCCACCGCCCGCGCCGCCGCCGACCTGACGGGCCGCGGTCGCCGTCCTGGCCGGCGCCCGCCGGCTCAGGACGGCGGCGCCCGCCGGCTTCAGGACAGCGCGGCCGCGACCGCGGGGAACCAGCGGTCGGCGATCTTCCTGGTGCCCGAGTCGTTCGGGTGAACGCCGTCGCCGGTGTCGGTGGCCGTGGAGAACCCGGTCCACTGGTCGACCACGACGACCGGCGACCGCTCGGTGCTCAGCCCGGCCGCCCACCCCGGGATGGCCGCGTTGAGGTCGACGACGCGTTGCGCGCACGCGGAGCACGAGGTCGGCGCCATCGGAATGATCTGCGCCGCCAGCACCGTGACGTCCGGGTTCTCGGCCCGCATCTGCCCGACCAGGGTGGTGTAGGCGGCCAGGACGGCGTCGGTGGAGCGGTTGCTCCACACGTCGTTGGTGCCCAGGTGCATGAGCACGATGTCGGGCGAGGTCTGGGCCAGCCAGGGGGGCAGCTGGTTCTGGGCGGCCATGTTGGTGGCCAGGATGCCGCCGTGGCCCTCGTGCTCGCCGTCGTACGCGAAGCCGCAGCCCTGCGGCGCCTGGGTGCCGACGAAGTCGACCTCGGTGTGCCCGGCCGCCTGGAGGTCCTGCCACAGCAGGGCGCGCCAGCAGCCGGGGGAACCGGTGATCGAGTCGCCGAGCGGCATGATCCGGACCGGCTCGGCGGACTGGGCCGGCCGCGGGATCAGCAGGGCGAGCAGGAGGAACGCGGCCAGCGCCGCGGTGCGGAGCAAAGGGTGCCGCGCGGGGGCGCGCAGCGGTGCGGTGCGGGGTGACATGAGTCGGCTCCTTGGCAGGTCGAAGCAGGTCGAAGTCCCGCCGGACGCGCGGGCCGGTCCGCCGGCCCGTGCTCAGCCCCCTTCCGGTGGCTCCGGCATTCTGCCCCCGCGCGCGCCGTTCCATTCACGCGGCGCCGGGCGCCCGTTCCGCCGCGTGCGGCCGCGCGCGCCCCAGGCGCACCGGCAGCACCTCGGGCCCGTGGGAGATGAAGGACTCTATGGGCGGCGGCGCCGGGTCGGCCGGCTCCATGGCGGGGAAGCGCTCGAACAGCGCGGGCAGCGCGGCGCGCGCCTCCATGCGCGCCAGCGGGGCGCCCAGGCAGTAGTGGACGCCGTGGCCGAACGCCAGGTGGTCGCGCGGCGGCCTGGTCACGTCGAACACGGCGGCGTCGGGGCCGTGTTGCTCGGGGTCGGTCCCCGCTGCGGCGAACACCGCGAGGATCGCCTCGCCGGTGTCTATGGTCACCCCGGAGTCGAGTGCTATCGGCTCGGTCGCGTAGCGCAGCGGGAGGCTGGCCACCGAGGGGGCCCAGCGCAGCGTCTCCTCGATCACCGCGTCCCAGCCGACGCGGCCGGAGCGGACCAGCGCGAGCTGCGCGGGGTGGGCCAGCAGTCCCATGACGGCGTTGGCCAGCAGGTTGACCGTGGTCTCGTGCCCGGCGGAGAGCACGAGCAGCAGGGTGTCGAGCAGTTCCTGCTCGGTGAGCCGGTCGTCGCCGTCCCTGGCTTCGATCAGCGCGGTGGCCAGGTCGTCGTCCGGCCTGGCCCGTTTGAACGCGGTCAACTCGGTGAGTATCTCGTACAGCTGGCGGTAGTTGGCGGCGGCCCGCTCGGGCGGTACCGAGGTGCGGAAGATGCTGTCCATCGTGCGCAGCATCCCGGGCTGGAGGTGCGCGGGCACCCCGTACAGCTCGCATATGACCCGTATCGGCAGGGGCTGGGCGAACGCGGCCCGCAGGTCGACCGGTTGGTCCGCGGGCCGGGCGGCCATGCCGTCGAGCAGGTCGCGCGTGATGTCGTCGATGCGGGGGGCGAGGGCGCGCGTGCGGCGGGCGGTGAACGCCGGGGCGACCAGCTTGCGCAGCCGGGTGTGGTCCATGCCGTGCGCGGTGAACATGTTCCTGACCGCCACCCACGTGTACAGCGGCCAGGTCTCGGGGATGCGGCCGGCGATGAACTCCGGCCAGTGCTTGCGGGCGTCCTTGGACACGCGCGGGTCGGTCAGCAGCCGTTTTATCAGGGCGTGACTGGTGATGGCCCAGGCCCCGACACCGCCGGGGAGTAGGACACGGACGGCGGGGCCTTCCGCGCGGAGACGCGCGGCCTCACCGGGGACGTCCGCTCCGGTGGGGTCGAGGACGATCGGCTCACGGTCCACGGGCTTGTCCCCTTCTGATCGGGTGCGATCGGCGTGAAGGTGGCCGGCAGCTCGGTGAGGGCGCGGTGGAACGGCCCGGGCCGCCAGGTGAGTTGGGCGAAGGGCACGGTGAGGCGGATGTCGCACAGCCAGGACGTGAGCCGGTCGATCGCCGTGGTGGCGATGAGCACGGCGGGCTGCTGCGCGGGGCAGGCGTGCGGCCCGGCGGCGAACGCGAGGTGCGCGCCCGAGTCGGAACGCGGTCCTGGCGGCAGGTCGCAGGGCGCGGTGTTGGCCGCCGCGTAGGAGACGAGCACGGGGGTGCCGGCCGGGATCCACGTGCCGTGCAGGTCGACGTCGCGCCGCGGGTAGTGCGCGGAGTAGTTGGCCACGGGCGGGTCGTTCCACAGCACGTCGGTGATGGCGTCGGTGACGGTCAGGGCGCCGCTTGAGACCGTCCGGTAGTAGCGCGGGTCGGACAGCATGCGGGCCAGGGCGTTGCCCATCAGGTTGACCAGCGGGTCGTAGCCGGCGGCGAGGGTCGTCACCAGCTGGCCGATCACCTCCTCCTCGCTCAGCTCGACCGGGTGGTCGATCAGCCACGAGGTGAAGTCGTGTCCCGGCCTCTCCCGCTTGGCCGCGACGAGTTCGGCGAGCAGGTTGATGTACTCGTCGTTCGCGTGGTGCGCCTCCTCGGGCGAGTGGGCGTCGAACATGCCGTTCGCCCCGGCCACCAGGCGGGGGCTCGCCTCCTCGGGGACGCCGAAGACGCCGCCGAAGATCAGCAGGGGGAGGTGCCGCACGTACTCGCTGATCAGGTCGACCTCGCCGCGGTCAGCGAAGCCGCTGATCAGCGCGTCGGCGGAGCGGTGCACCAGGTCGCGCAGCTCGTGCGGCTCGATCAGGGCCAGGCTGTCGGTGGTGGCGCGGCGGTAACGGGCGTGCACCTCGCCGTCGTTGAACAGGGCGTTGGCGCGCCACATCAGGATGGGCAGCAACTGGCTGTCGGCCGGCAGGGTGTGCTGCCACACCCGCGGGTCCTTGGAGTAGGTGTCGGTGTCGTGCAGCACTTCGAGCGCGGCCCGGTAGCCGGTCACCAGCGTCGCCCGGACCCCGGGGGCCAGTTCGACGGGGGCGCAGGCGCCGTAGGAACGGAGCTTCGCGTAGACGGCGTGCGGGTCCGCGGCGAAGTCCGGTCCGTAGATCGGTACCGGCTGCATGGGGTCGTTGGTCACGACTGCTCCAGGGCGGGGAGTTTCAGCACGTGCTCGGCGAGCGCGAGCAGCGCGTTCAGCGACGTGCCGCGGTCGCGGGCGTCGCAGGTGACGAGCGGGGTGTCCGGGGCCAGGTCGAGCGCCTGCCGCAGGTCCTCCTCGGGGTAGTGGGGCGAGTCGGGGAAGTCGTTGAGCGCCACCGCGTACTCGATGCCCTGCTCCTCGATCATGCCCATCACCTCGAAGGAATCTCCTATCCGCCGGGTGTCCGCGAGGACCAGCGCGCCGAGCGCGCCGCGCGTCAGGTCCTCCCACAGGGCGTGGAACCGCTTCTGCCCCGGGGTGCCGAACAGGCACAGCGCCAGGTCGTCGCCCAGGGAGATGCGGCCGTAGTCGAGGCCGACGGTCGTGGTGGTCTTGTCCCTGACCCCGTGCAGGTGGTCGACAAGCGAGCCGGTGGCGGTCATCACCTCCTCCGTCCGCAGCGGCGGGATCTCCGACAGGGTGCGGATGATGGTGGTCTTGCCGACGCCGAACGGGCCACTGACGATCACCTTGACCAGTTGCTGGTCCGGGTTGCGCAGGTAGATGCCCCTACTGGAGTGCGCGAAGTCCACGGATCACCCTTTCGAGGATGTGCTTGTCGGGCTGTTCGCCCGTCGTGAGCGCGAGGGGCGCCCGCACGATGAGGAGCCCCTGGTCGAAGAGGTCGCTGGCGAGGACCTTGACGAAGCTGACGGGCAGGGACAGATGGGCGGCCACTTCGGCGAGCGGCAGCGCGCCCTGCTGGAGGATCTCCATCACCCGCTGTCCGGCGGGCGTCACGTCGCCCGGGATCTCCTCGATGGCGCACCGCAGCACGGTGAGCCGGTCGAGGACGTTCCGGCTGGGGCGCGTTCTGCCGCCAGTCCAGACGTAGGGCGGAATCAGCCGCCGGTTCATCGATTCTCCCTTGCGCGGAGGCACACGCATCGGTCAACGAGCGGCCCGGCGATCGGGCTTCGCCCTGCCGCGCGGTCCGGCCCGCCGGGCCGGTCAGGCCGACCGGCCGTCGTCGCCCGACGGTGCGCGGCCGACGTCGCCCCGGGGCGGGCTGACCATGGCCTTCCCCAGGGTCTGGACCTGCTTCTGCATTTCGTAGGAGACGTTGTCCATCGCGACCCCGGGGCCGGTGAACACGGCCAGGTACGTGCCCTCGGCGGCGGGGATGACGAAGACATACCCGTCGTAGGTCTCGACCATGACCTGCCGCAGCACCGTCTCCCCGCCGTAGTAGGTCTGGCTGGTGCCGCGCCCCGAGGCGAGCAGGGAGGCCAGCACGGCGGACAGCTTCTCCGCCGTCTCGGTGTCGAGGCCGGAGTGCGCCTCGTAGAAGCCGTCCGCGGTGATGACCATGGCGTGCTGGACGTCGGGAACCTGGAGGATCGGCGTCAGCACGAACGAGAGGTCGACTTTCTGCTTCGTGGCGGGGACTCGGGCGTTCATCGGCTATCCCTTTCGGTGTCGTGCTCGGGCACGGGTCCTGGCGCCTCGGCCCGTCCCCGCGCGGTGCCCCGCTGAAGTGCGCCCATCCGCGCGGCGGCCTCCTCCGGGTCGCGGAACGCGCGGCCCGCGACCCCGCCCACCGCGACGGCCCCGGTGGCGGACGCGGTGGCGCCGGTGGCCGCGGGCGCGGGGTGCGCGCGGCGGTTGCGGCGCTGCGGGAGGGCGGGCGGCGCGTCGCCGGCCGCCTTGGCGGGAGCCGCCGGGGCCGCGGGGCCGGGACGTGCCGGGGCGGGAGGCGCCGGGGCCGCGGCGGCGGAGGGCGCCGGAACGCCGGCCGCGGCGGCGGGGTCGGCCGCCGGCGCGTGGGGCGCCACGGTGGGCGGGACCGCCGTGGGCGCGGGGCGCGACACGGGGGCGGGGATCGGCAGGTCCTCGGTCACCGGCGTGATCAGCTCGCTCGGGATGAACACCACGGCCTTGACCCCGGCGTAGTGCGAGGGTTCGACCGAGACGGCGATGCCGTACTGCCGGCACATCTCGCCGATCGCCGCGAAGCCGGAGCGCGGCGGGTCCCCGAGCTCCGCGAGGTGGATCTCCTCCCGGCCCGAGAGCAGGCGCCTGGCCCGGCCGAACTCGTCGGCGTTCATGCCGATCCCGGCGTCGTTGATGACCACGACGGCACCGTTGTGCGCCTGGTGCAGCGACACCTCGACCGGCAGCGAACCGTGCGAGTGGTGCACGGCGTTGGCCATGAGTTCGGCGATGACGATCGCCACCGGCTCGGCGGCGCGGTCCGCGACCGCCACCGGCTCGGGCAGGTGGTCGAGGATCTGGACGCGCTCGTAGCTGGGGATGCGGGAGCTCGCGCCCATCACCAGCGCGCGCAGCGGCGAACTCGTGCGCACGAGTCCCGCACCCGCCCCGCACACCACGCGCGTGACCTGGAGGCGGCGCAGGACCTGCTCGTTCAGGTAGTCGAGCCCCGCCAGTTGCTCGGCCAGGTCGGGATCGTCGTACTTGTGCAGCATGTCGTCGACGGTCGTCTGGAGCTGGTAGCACATGGTCTGGAGTTTGGTCGTCGCGCCGCGCATCGCGGCCTGCGCCGCGCCGTCCACCCGGCGGCGCTCCCCCAGAACGGCCGAAGACACCCCGGCGAGCACGGACTCAAGTGCCTTGCCGCCCGGGGCGTCGAGCAACTCGGGATGGCGGGCGCCCGGCACCCGCACGTGCGCGTGCCGCAGCGCCTTGGCCATGGCGGGCAGCCGGTGCCCGACCAGGTGCTCGGCCTCCTCGGCGAACAGCCGTTCCCGGCGCGCGGCTTCGGTCAGCCGGTCGCGCAGGGCGGCGACCTCGGCTTCGGCGTCCGCACTGCGGCGCCGCATCTCCACGTCCAGCCGTCGGTGGCGTCGTTGCAGCCGCAACCACATGGCGGCGAACGACCCGGCCGGCACAGCGCCGACCACCAGACAGACGGCCAACGCCGCCGGTATTTCCATTGCACCCACCCAAAAGGGGTCTACAGCCCACAAATTGCTCACGCACACGCCGGAAGGATCGCACCGACGCGCGCCGTCCCACCCGCACGGCGCCCGGCCGGACCCATCAACCGGCGGTGGACCCGTGTCAGTTGCAAGCACCGCGACAACGGCTGGCCGAAGTCAAGCAGGACGGAACGTCACTCCGCAATCCGAACGTGTGACCAAGCGTGGGTAGGGTGAACGCGTGTTCACCCCCCTTGTCACGGATCAGCCCCCCGCCGCCTGGCGTGTCCTGCTGGACTATGTCAGGCCGCACCGCAAGGCGCTCGCGGCCGGCGCCGTGCTCTCGCTCGCCACCGGCGCCGCCGGGCTGTCGCTGCCGCTCGTCGCCCAGGACCTGATCGCGGACCTGTCCGCCGACCGCTCCATCTCGGGCGCCCTGCTCCTGATGAGCCTGCTCGTCATCGCCAACGCCGGGATCGGCGCCCTCGGCTCCTACGTCCTCCAGCGCACGGCCGAGTCCGTGGTGCTCACCGCCCGCCGCTCCCTCACCGCCACGCTGCTGCGCCTGCGCATCTCCGCGGTGGACACCGTGGAGCCGGGCGACCTGCTGGCGCGCGCCACCTCGGACACCACCCTGCTGCGCGCCATGACCACCAACTCGCTGATCGGCTTCGGCACCGGCGGCCTGACCCTCGTGGCCACCCTGGTGATGATGGGCCTGGTGGACACGGTGCTGCTCGCGGTGACCGTCGGCGTCATCGGGCTGGCCGCACTCGTCATCGGCGGCATCGTGCCCGCGATCAACCGGGCCAGCAAGCGCGCACAGGAGTCCGTCGGCCGGATGGGAGCCGCCCTGGAGCGCGCGCTCGGCGCTTTGCGCACCGTGAAAGCCTCGGGCGCCGAGGAACGGGAACGCGACGCGGTGCACGCCGCCGCGGAGGACTCCTGGCGCCAGAGCGTCCGCGCCGCCAAGTGGCAGGCCCTCGCGGGGAACACCGCGGGCCTGTCCACCCAGGTCGCGTTCATCACCGTGCTCGCGGTCGGCGGCGCCCGCGTGGCCACCGGCGCCATCGACGTCGGCGCTCTCGTCGCCTTCCTGCTGTACGTCTTCTACCTGATGTCGCCCATCCAGCAACTCGTCAGCGCCGTCGCGCAGTACCAGGTGGGCGCCGCCGCGATCAGCCGCATCCAGGAGGTGCACGCCATGCCGGGCGAGCCGGAACGGGCGCCCGCGCCCCTTCCCGCGCCGGGCGCACGCCCCGCGGCGGTCGCGTTCGATGACGTGCGCTTCCGCTACACCTCCGAACTCCCCTACATCCACCACGGCGTGACGTTCAGCGTCCCGCCGCGCGGCATGACCGCGTTCGTCGGCCCCTCGGGCGCCGGGAAGACCACGGTGTTCTCCCTCATCGAGCGCTTCTACGACCCGACTGCGGGCCGCGTGCTGCTCGACGGCCGCGACATCGCCGACTGGGACGTCGCGGAACTGCGCGCCGCCATCGGCTACGTCGAGCAGGACGCGCCGGTGCTCTCCGGCACGCTGGGCGAGAACCTGCTGTTCGGCGCGCCGGACGCGGGCCCCGACGCGGTCGCGGCGGCGCTGCGCACCACGCGCCTCGAAGAGCTGGTGGCCCGGCTGCCCGACGGCCTCGACACCCTGGTAGGCCACCGCGGCACCAAGCTGTCCGGCGGCGAACGGCAGCGCGTGGCCATCGCCCGCGCGCTCCTGCGGCGCCCACGGCTCCTGCTGCTCGACGAGGCGACCTCGCAGCTCGACGCGGTCAACGAGGCGGCGCTGCGCGACACGGTGACCGCCGTCGCGCGCGAGACCACGGTGCTGGTGGTGGCGCACCGGCTGTCCACCGTGACGTCGGCCGACCGCATCGTGGTGATGGACGCGGGCCGGGTGCTCGCCGTCGGCACGCACGCGGAACTCCTCGACGGCAGCCCGCTGTACGCGGAACTGGCCGCCACCCAGTTCCTCACGGCCGTCGAATAAGCGCCCTTTCCGCCGGCCGGGCGCGCGCACATGCTGGAGGCATGCGCATTGGATCGCTCGCCCACTCGGCCGGGGTGACCACGAAGACGGTCAGGTTCTACGAGCAGGCCGGGCTGCTGCCGGAACCGCCGCGCACGCCTTCCGGCTACCGCGACTACCCGCCGGAGAGCGCCGACCGGCTGATGTTCATACGCGGCGCGCAGGTCGCCGGCCTGACGCTCGCCGAGATCAGGCACATCCTCGCGGTGCGGGACAGCGACCGGGCGCCCAGCGGGCCTGACGCCGACCTCGTCGCCGGTCTGCTGCGCCAGGTCGAGTCCAGGCTCGCGGAGCTGGCCCACGCCCGCGACACGCTGCGCGCCCTCGCGGCCCCGCCGCCCGGACGCCCCGCGCGGGCGGGGGACGCGGCACGGCCCGACGCAGCCGGCGACCGCCCCGATCGTCCCGGACCCACCGGCGCGTAGGGGCGGGCCTGCGGCCCGGGTCGTCGCGTGGCGAGCGGCCGCCGCGCACGGCCCGTCGCGCGCTTCGGGCCGGCGGGGGGATGAACGGCGGGGATTCTCAGCGGGCCGGGGCCGGCACGGCCGACGGCCGCCACTCCCGCCTGAGCAACCCGAACACCCACGAGTCGGACACCTCGCCGTTCACGACGCAGTCCTCGCGCAACGTCCCCTCCCGCACGAATCCGACCTTCTCCAGGACCCGGGCGGACGCCGCGTTGCGCGTATCGGCCTCGGCCTGGACCCGGTTCAGGTCCAGGGTGTCGAACGCCCACCGCAGCAGGGCGTGCGCGGCTTCCGTCGCGTAGCCGCGGCCCCACATGGCATCGTCGAGGCAGTAGCCCAACGACGCGCTGCGGTGGACCGGATTCCATGAGGTCAGACCGCACCAGCCGACGAAGGCACCGTCGGAGGCGCGTTCGATGACCACCCGGGCTCCGGTGCCCTCGTCCGCCACCTTCCGGCACGTCGCGATGAAGCGCTCGGCGCGGGCCCGTTCGCTCCACGGCGGTGAGTCCCAGTAGCGCATCACATGGGCGCGGCTGTGCAGCGCGAAGAGCGTGTCCGTGTCGGTCTCGGCGAAGGGGCGCAGTCGCAGGCGGGGGGTGCGCAGTGCGGGAGTGGCCAAGGACATGGCCGCCATTGTGCTTCCCGGGGGGAGGGGCGGTACACCGAATTTCCGCTCCGGGCCCGGCCCCCGCGACCGCGGCGCCGGCCGCCCGGGGTCGCGTCCTCGGGCGGCCGGCGCCGGGCCGTGGTCAGGTCGGCGCCGGGTCGGCGCCGGGCCGGGGTCAGGGGGCGGGGGTGGTGACCGTGAACGGGGTGCCGTCGCCCAGGTGCAGGATGGCCCGCCCCGGCGTCGGCTGCTCGCTCGCGGCGCTGCGCGGCAGCTTGGCCCCGATCAGCTCGCCGTGCCGGTGCGTGGTCGGGGACAGCAGCACGCCGCGCCGCGCCTTCTTCGCGTCGACCTGCCAGCCGGAGAAGCCGCCGCAGATGTCGCCCTCGTCGCCGCCGAGCACGAGGTAGCGGCCCAGCTCCGTGCCCTTGGTGATGACGTTCTTCAGCTCGTCGCCGCCGTCGCAGCGGCGCAGGTCCTCGCCGTCGTCGACGAGGAACACGATGGGCTGCTGCGGCGAGGACGTGCTCATCGCCTCGCGCACCTCCGCCTCGGACAGGTCGTCGGAGGTGAACACGGCGACCACGCCCTGCTGGCCCGCCAGGTCGCGCAGCGGCGAGGGGCGCGGGGCCGCGATGGCCACGCGCACGCCCTGCGCGAGGAAGGACCTGGCGAGCATCGTCAGCACCGTGGAGCGGCCGGACTTGGCGGGACCCGCGACGATGAACGCGGGGGTGCCCTGCGCCAGGTCGGGCCCGTAGGCCATGAGTTCGTCGCCGCCGACGCCGACCAGGCCCCACAGCGGCGAGTTGGAGGTTTCGGGGTCGCGCATGCCCCAGGCGTCGGTGAACGTGAGGCGGCTCGGCAGCACGTCGACCCGGAACGGCCGCCTGGCGCGCGGCAGTCCGGCGTCGCGCTGCGCGGCCCAGTCCCCGATGGTGGTCAGGGCCGCGGCCTGGGCCTGCCCCGACAGCTCCTCGGTGAGGACGGCCACCTGCACCTCGGTGAGCACCTGGTTGCGGAACATGCGGCCGTCGACGATCGTCTCCGGCACCTTGCGGGCCGCCATGCCGACGTTGGAGTAGTCGGCGCGGTCGGAGAGCCGCAGCGTGAACTTCTCCTCCGTGAGGGACGCGATCCGGCCGGAGAGCACGGACCTGTCGCCCGTGATGATCAGGTGGATGCCGACGCTCGCGCCCTCGCGGAGCACGACGAACAGTTCGTCGGTGAGGGCGCCGTGGTCGATCTCGCCGAGCGTGGAGACCCAGCCCTCCCACCGGTCGAGGAGCACGACGATGTGCGGCAGCCGCCCCTCGGGGGCGGCGGCGGCGCGCTGCTCGCCGATGTCGGCGAGCGCGTCCTGCCCCAGCATCTCCTGGCGGCGGTCGAGTTCCTGGCGCAGCCGCCGGATGAGGCGGCGCACGCGCTCGGTCTGGTTCCTGCTGACGACCGCGCCGCAGTTGGGCAGCTTCACCAGGGCGTTGAGGGCGCCGTTGCCGCAGTCGATGCCGTAGAGGTGGACGTCGGCCGCGGAGTGTATCCAGCCGAGGGAGCCCGCGATGGTGCGCAGCAGCTGGGAACGGCCGCTGCGCGCGGCGCCGCCGACGATCATGTGGCTGAACGTCTTGAAGTCGATGGCCACCGAGCGCCTGGCCTGCTGCTCGGGCAGGTCCTCGACGCCGAACGGCGCGGCGGGCAGCGGCCCGGCGGGCACGGGGTGTTCGAGGTCGCGGAGCAGGACCCGCTCGGGCAGGGCGGGCAGCCACGGGCTGTGCTGCTTGGCGAAGCCGAGCTGCCGGTCGGCCTCGATGACGGCGTCGACCAGGACCTTGAGGTCGGTGATCTCCTCCTCCTGGGACGCGGCGCCCGGCGGGCGCTTGAGCTGGGCGCGGCCGAGGTCGTTCCAGTCGAGGCGGCCGGTCCACGGCATGCGGGCGGCCGGGTCGACGGCGCCGGGGCGGCGCCCGCCGACGCGGCCGGACTGGAAGGGCACCAGGGAGGAGTGGCCGAGGCGGACGTACGCGCGGCCGGGCGTGGACTTGGCGATGAGGCCGGCGTCGGGCGCGTTGATGACGTCGGAGGACTCGCTGGCGTCGGTGACGCGCAGCGCGATGCGCAGGTTGGTGTTGGCGCGGATCTCGGGCGAGACGACGCCGCTGGGGCGCTGGGTGGCGAGCAGCAGGTGGATGCCGAGGGACCGGCCGCGCTGCGCGATGTTGACCAGGCCCTTCACGAAGTCGGGGAGTTCGCGGACCATCGAGGCGAACTCGTCGATGACGATGAGGAGTCGGGGCATCGGCTGGAGCCGCCCGGGCGAGCGGCGCATGAGGTCCTGGTAGTCCTCGATGTCCTTGGCGCCGACGCCGGCGAGTATGTGCTCGCGGCGCGTGAGTTCGGCGCCGAGGGAGGCCAGGGCGCGTTCCACCAGGTGGTTGTCGAGGTCGGTGACCATGCCGACGGTGTGCGGCAGCTGGACGCAGTCCTTGAACGCCGAGCCGCCCTTGTAGTCGACGAGGACGAACGTCATGTTCTCGGGGGTGTTGGCGACCGCGAGCGAGGCGACGATGGTCTGGAGCAGTTCGGACTTGCCCGAGCCCGTGGTGCCGGCGATGAGGCCGTGCGGTCCGTCGCGGCGGATGTCGATGGCGAACGCGCCGTCGTAGGACTCGCCGATGACGGCCTCGGTGGACTGGCCGCCCAGGCGCCAGCGGGTGGCGACGGCGCCCGCGGTGGGCGGCTCCATCTCGATCACGTCGAGGAGGCGGCTGGCGGAGGGCAGGGCCGCGTCCTCGGACTCGCCGCTGATGTCGCGCACCGGGGCGAGGGAACGGGCCAGCAGTTCGCACCACTCGGGCCGCACCCAGTCGGGCCGCACGCCCCGGATGCGCCACGCGCCGGTCTGCTCGACGCGCAGCCGGTCGGCCGCCTGCGCGGGCGCGGGTCCGGTGGGCTGGCCGGGCACCCCCGCGCCCGGGACGGCGAGGAAGGTGTGGAAGCCGGTGGCGTAGCCGGGGTTGCGGGTGCCGCCCTGGCTGACGCGGTCGGGGTTGGGCTCGGCGACGACGACGGCCTGGCACTCGCCGGGCAGGAAGCGCTCCTCGTCGTCCAGGCACAGCGCGTGGATCTGGACCCGGGGGCCCTCGGTCAGCAGCCTGATGACGCCGGGCAGGGACCGCATGCGGCGGGAGCCGTCGAACACCACGACGATGTCGGGGTCCTTGAACGTTCCGCCGCGCGATCCCGCTTCCTTGGCGGCCTTCTGGCGGGCGTCGAGCAGCGCGGTGAGCTCCGCGACGCGGGCGCCGACGGTCTCGGCGTCGTTGCCGATCAGCGCGTTGACCTCGTGTTCCGCGCCGGGCCGCGCGTGCGGCAGCCAGCGCGCCCAGTCCCAGCTGTACTGCCCCGAGCCGTCGGTGAGGATGAAGAACTGGACGTCGACGGGGCTTTCGAGGACGGCGATCTGGCTGACGGCCCAGCGGCCGAGTGCGCGCGCGGTGTCGCCGGGGCCCGCGAAGCCGATGACGCCGAGGGTGCGCAGCGGCAGCGTCACGGGGGCGTCCGCGATCTTCCAGAACACCTGCCGCTTGTGCTCGTCCTGCTGGGGGTCGGTGAGGACGACCTCGGAGTCGAGTTCGGCGGTGCCGACGCGGATGAGCAGGTGGTCCTCGTCGGTGCGGCGGCGCTCCCACAGGCGGGTGCGCGGTCCCGTGGCCTGGGTGAGGACGGTGGCCGGGTCGGGCGCGGCGTGCCGGCGGGCGAACCGCTCCGCGATGAGGGCGTCCCTGGCGTCCTTCTCGATCCTGGCCTTGCGCTCGTTGTACTCCTCGACCTTCTTGGCGTGGGAGATCCGGCCGCGCTTCTTGTCCATGAAGTAGTTGGACAGCAGCATCACCGGGCTCATGAACGCCATGGCGAGGAACAGCCAGCGGCCGGTGAAGTAGGCGAGGGCGACGGCGCCGACGAGCGGCAGGAGCGCCATCAGCCAGGGCAGCGGGCGGCGTTCGCGGTCGCCCGGCGGCTTGGGGAGGGTGAACGCGGTCTGCCGCTCCGGCGGCAGCAGGCGCGGCGGCCGGTTGTAGTCGAGGCCGCCGCCGTCCTCGGACGCCTTCAGGGCCGCGTCGGGCGGGAAGTAGGGGGTCAGCTCGAACAGGGTGTCGCCGATGGCGAGTTGCTTGCCGAGCTTCCAGTCGGCGCGGTCGCCCTCGGTGTGGCTGAACGGCTGGCCGTCGAGGGTGGGCCGCGTCTCGCTGTACACGGTGACCTTGCAGGTGCCGTCCGCGGCGACGCGCAGCGTCATGGCGTGCTCGGGGAGCGAGGGGTCGTCGACGCGGATGTGCACCTGCTCGCCGGTGCCGATCTCCACGCGCCCGCTGCCGAGCCGGTGGACGGCGCCCGCGCCCGGGCCGCCGACGACGCGGAACTCGACGATGCCGCTCGGCTCACCGGGCCAGCAGCCGCTGGGGTTGTGCAGGCTGACGACCGATCCCTCGCGCAGCGGCGCTTCCGCCAGGGTCAGCGCCGGGTCGAGGTAGTCGCCGTTCACGAAGAGGTGCGCGCCGTCGGCGGGGCCGCCCGGCATCCCGCCTGCGCCGGCCATGGCGGCCTGCGGACTGAGCCTGCCGCCGACCAGCCGGGTCAACTCCGGGGCGAGGTCCCCGATGCGGGTCTCCGGGGCGGCGTCGACGACCGTGTCGGCTCGTTGCCCCCCGACCGGGTCGACGACTGTCAGGGTCAGGCGCACGCTTGTCCTCCCGTTGTGCCACAGCAAGGTGCTCGCTGGACATGACCATAATCGCATCTTGCGCCTGCATGACAACTGGTGCATAAGCGGGGTGCAACCGCCCGCCGCCACCCGGCGTCCTATGTGTCGCCGGGCGCCGTGGAGGCCCTCTTGACCGGGGGTGTTGCCGTGTGCTTGGCGGACGTAGGCTGAGGTGATCGTGGTGCCGCCATCGAACACGGGGCCGCGTCATCCATCGCCAGTCCAGCGGGGGGAACGGCCCTCCGCTCCACCGAGGAGGGGAACCGTATGTCTGACATCAATGTGACATATGACGAAATGCGGACGGCCGGCGACCGGCTCATCTCCGAGTACGAGACCATGGACGCCAAGCTTGAGGAGCTTCAGAGCTTCATCGACGGCCTGGTGTCGGACGGCTACGTGACCTCGCGCTCCTCGCGCGCGTTCGACGAGTCGTACCGCGAGTTCACGCAGGGTGCCAAGAAGGTGCTCGAAGGTCTCCAGGGCATGGGCCAGTTCCTGAAGACGGCCGCGGACGCGATGGAGGAGACCGACACCGGTCTGGAAAGCGCCATCCGCGGCTGACCCGTTCCGGCCGGAAGGGCGGTGCCCGTGGCGCGTTTTCGGCGCGCCGGACACCGCCCTTCGGCTTCCGTCGGCACATAGGTGCCCCGGCCTCTACCGCCGCGCCCCCGCCCGGCCCGCCGCTCACGGCCGCCGCGCCGAGGCCGCGCCGTCCCGCGCGGCCAGGTCCCGGGTGGCGCGCGCCAGTTCAGCGGGGCGCTCGACGCGGTAGGGCACGCCCACCGCCGCCAGGACCCCGGCCAGCCAGGCCCGGTCGTCCGCGCCGGTGCTGTACCGGCAGCGGTCCGCGCCCGGGCCGGGGCGGTCCGCGCGGCGCCGGAGAGCGGACGGGTTCACCGCGCGCCCGCGCCCGCGGACGTGCGCCAGGCGTGTTTGACCGCCGCCCAGCGGTCCGCGCGTTCGGGGGTCAGGCGGCCCCTGATCTCCGCGAGTTTCAGCAGCGCGGCCTCGGCGCCGCCGGTCAGGGTCCTGGCCTCGGCCGTGTAGTGGTCGTCGATGAGGGCGTCGAGTTCGGCCTCGTTCATGGCGGGCGCGACGCGCGCGGCGAGCGCGTTGGTGTCGCGGTAGGAGCCCTGGAGGCGGAACGGCGGCTCGGTGCGGGTCGCGTCGTCCTGCCCGGCGGAGGCGATGTAGGCGGCGTTCACGGCCAGCACGGTGCGCTGGACGTACCGCAGGTGCCGCAGGACCGCGAGGATGCCGTCGAGTTCGGCCGGCGGGTACGGGTGCGCGAGCCGGGCGGCGGCCCCGGTGTCGCCGTCGGCCATGCGCACCAGCAGTTCGGTGTCGGCGCGGTCGCGTCCGGCGAGCGGGGCGAGCACCGGGTTGGCGGTGAGCGCGTTCTCGATGTGGCTGAGCGCGAACAGGTCGGCGCGCCCGGCGGTGATGTCGCCGAGGTTCCACACGTCCGCGCGGTTGGCCAGCATGTCGGGCAGGCGGAACCGGCTGCCGGACTCGGTGAACGGGTTGCCCGCCATGGAGATCGCGAACCGCTTGCCGCGCAGGTCGAACGTGGCCGGCTCGCCGTCGGAGGCGCGGACGCCGTCGACGCGGCGCTGCGCGTCGCACAGCGGGATGAACCGCTGGAGGAGTTCGGGCGACACGTGCTGGATGTCGTCGAGGTGCAGCAGCACGTTGGTGCCCAGTTCGAGCGCGAGGTTGATCTTCTCGATCTCCCTGCGGGCGGCGGCGTCCGGCGCGGCGGCCGGGTCGAGCGAGGTGGTGCCGTGGCCGAGGGCGGGCCCGTCGGCCTTGACGAAGATCATGCCGAGGCGCGCGGCGAGGTATTCCATCAGCGTCGTCTTGCCGTAGCCGGGCGGGGAGAGCAGGAGCAGCAGGCCCTGGCTGTCGGTGCGGCGCGCGGCGTCGGCGGTGCCGAGCTGCTTGGCGAAGTTGTCGCCGATCAGCGGCAGGTACACCTGGTCGATGAGGCGGTTGCGGACGAACGTGGGCAGCGGTCGCGGGCGCAGCGCGGCCAGCCGCATGCGGTCGCGTTCGGCGTCGAGCAGGGCGTTGCGGCGGCGCGTCCACGCGCGGTGCGCGGGCACCCTGTCGGTGCGGAAGCGTTCGGTTCTGGTGAGGAACTCGTCCAGGCGCAGCGTGAGTTCGCCGCCGCTGACACGCGGGTGGCTGCCGAGCAGGCCGGTGGCCGTTGCGGTGAGTTCGGCGTCGACGGCGCGGTGGGCGAGGGTGTCGGCGCACAGTTCGACGGCGACGGCCTCGGGCAGCTCCGCGGTCCCCCGGCCGGTGCTCGCGGCGAACGCGCCGAGCCAGGCGGCCAGCAGCTCGCGGCGCGCGGGCAGGTCGTCGCCGAGTTCCTTCAGCTCTCCGGCCAGTTCCCGCGCGCCGTCGGGCCCCGCGGCGGCGCGGAAGTCGTCGAGCAGAGCGCGGGCGCCCGGCCCGGTGACGAACGCGGGCCCGCCGCGCGCCAGTTCGTCGAACAGGTAGGGGCCGACGGCTTGCGGCGCGTCCTCGCCGAGCCGTTCGGTGGCGAAGTGCGCCGCGGCGCCGGTGAGTTCGGTGATCAGTGCGGCGGCGGCCGGGCCGACGGCGTCGGCGCCGAACGCGGCGCGGGCCCGGTCCAGCGACCTGGCGCGGGTGGCCCACGCGGTGCGCCGCGCGTCGTCGCAGCCGTGCGCCCAGAACAGCTGGGCCGCGGCCCGCACGGCGGGCGGGTGGCGCAGCAGGTCGGCGCCGCGGTGCAGGCGCAGCAGCGCGGTGAGGACGACGGTCGCGTCGTGGTCGTGGACGCCGCGGTCGTAGCCCTCGTCCCAGGCCGCTTCCGCGGCGCGGCGGACGAGGTCCGCGGGCCGCGCGCCGCCCCGGCCCTCGGCCAGGGCGGCGGGGAGCACGGCGGCGGCCAGGTGCTCGGCGCGGTAGACCTCGGGGGACTCCGAGGGCAGCGGCTCGTCGCGGAAGTGCGGGGCGGCGGCGAGCGCGGGGTCGTCGACGGGCGCCCGGTAGTCGGTGCCCGTGACGGCGAACGCGAGCCCTTCGCCGTGCGGCACGAGGGTGAGTTCGGGGGTCTGGGCGGTGACGGAGAAGTGGTGCCGGCCGAGGCGGAGCAGGCCGTCGGCCCCGTACAGGTCGGCGCGGTCGCGCAGGGCGCGGGATGCCTCCTGGCGGGCGGCGGCGAGGCGTCCTTCGAGTTCGTCGGCGGGCACGGTGGCGCCGATGGCGCGCAGGTCGCGCGCGGTGGCGCGGACGCGGGCCACCAGCGGGTCGGCGGCGAAGTGGGCGTGGACGGCTTCCTGGTCGGGCAGCGCGGCGGCGCGGCGGACCGCGGTGGCGAGCAGGCGTTCCGCGGACTCGGCCAGCCGCTGGGCGTGCGCGGCCCGTTCGTCGATGCGGGCCTGCTTGCGGGCGGCGAAGGTCTCCTGGATCTCCTCGCGCCGCTCGGTGAGGTGCGTGAGGAAGTCGGGCGCGGTGCCGAAGCGCGCGATGAGGTCCTCGACCTGGAGCAGGAGTCGGCCCAGTTGCTCGTCGCACTCCTCCGGGGTGCGGGCGGCGGCGAGCGCGGCGACGACGGACTGGCCGAGGAGCGCGCTCTCGGCGGCGAACTCGGAGCGGCCCTCGGCCTCAGCGAGATCGCGGCGGCGCCCTTCGAGGGCGGCACGGGCCCGGTTGACCGCGGCCACCACCTCGCCGACGCGGGTGAGCAGCGCGGTGCGCACGGTGGTGTCCGCGACGTCGAGGCCGCCGACGACGTCGGTCACGGTGCGCAGCGCGTCGGCCCGTTCCTCGATCTCGGCCGCCAGCGGCTCGGTGCGGGCGACGCTTTCGGCCTCGGCGGCGCGTTCTGCGAGCCGGCCGACGGCGGCGACGACGTCGTCGAACGCGTCGGGGCGGGCGAGGAACGCGACGGCGCGGCGTCCGGCCGCGGCGAGCCCTTCGCCGAGCCGGGCGGCCAGCGCGTCGAGCGCGGCCGGGTCGGCGTGCCGCAGGCCGCGCAGCGTTTCCGCGCGCCCCTGGGCGCGGCGCAGTTCGGTCAGCAGGGCGACCCAGTCGTGCGCGGTGCGGTGCGCCTCGCCGCGGGCGCGCCGCAGCAGGGCGGTGGCGTCGGTGTCCGCGGCGTCGAGGGCGGCGCGGGCCCGCGCGCGCAGTTCGGCGACGCGTGCGTACTCGCCGATGACGGCGGTCGCGGCGGCGCGCAGCGCGGCGACGGGTTCGTGCAGGGCGCCGGTGCCCGGCAGCCGCAGCCAGGGGTGCTGGTCGGTGAGCCGGTCGCAGGCGGCGACGACGGCGTCGAACACGGCCGCGCCCTCGCCCAGGTCGGTGGCGAGCGCGGCGAGGGTCAGCGCGTCGGAGACGCCGCGGACGAGTCCCGCGTTGCCGACGCGGCCCAACGGCCCGTCGTCGCGCGGCTGCTGCCCGGCGTGTGCCTCGGAGACGAACGGGGTGCGCCACAGCTGCACCGGGTGGGCGCGGGCGGGGTCGCGTTCCTCGTCGCCCGCGCGGGTCAGGGCGAGGGTGCCGTCGTCGAACAGGGCGAAGCCGTGGGCGGCCAGCGGCGCGGCCACCTCCTTGCGGATGCGGTTGTAGGGCAGCAGGAGGGCGCGGGCCTCGTGGTCCGCGCGCCCGTCGCGGAACACGTACAGCAGGTCCTCGCCGTTCGGGGAGCGCACGAGGGAGTCGAACGCCAGGCCCTCGGTCCCGGTGTCGAACGTGCGGGCCGCCGCGCCCGCGGGCGCGGCCGACAGGTAGTAGCCGCCGGGGAAGATCAGACCCTGGTCGTCGGGCAGGACGCGGCAGTCGCGGCCGATGCCGTCGAGGCGGACCACCTCGCCGGTGCGGGTGTTGTGCACCAGGTGGCGCGGGGCGCTCTCGCGGTAGGGCAGGACGCGCAGGAGGAGCAGGGGGCCGACGCGGGCGTGCCACAGCCGGGCGTCGGCGAGGGACTGGATCGGGTCGTCGACGGGTTCGCCGTACACGCCGTCCGGGGTGGTGGTGTCGTTCTCCGTCTTGACGGTGAGGGAGCCGCCGACGGTGGAGACGTACAGCGTGTCGCGGACGTTGATGTGCGGGTGGGTGCCGGGCACGTGGTCGTCGCGGCCGGCCGGCTGCCACGTGACGGCGTCGGCGGGCGGGGCGAGGTGGTCGCGTTCGCCCTTCGCGTCGAGGTATTCGGGGCGGCCGTCGGGGTGCAGCCGCCAGCGCAGCACGCGGATGTCCGAGGAACGCTCGCCCGTGGCGAAGACGGCGAGCAGCAGCGGCCCGGTGACGCGCAGCCGGGTCAGGCGCGCGTGCTGGAAGTAGCGGTACAGCTCGTCGAGGTCCCGCTGGAAGGCGGGGTCGTCGAGCAGTCCCGGCACCGCGTCGCGCGGCGCCGGGGCCAGGGCCGTGCCGGTGCGCCGGTGCAGGGTGAGGCCGCCGCGGCCGGCCGGGTCGTGGTGGCCGGCCAGCAGCAGCCCGCCGACCTGCACGAGGTCGGCGGGCACGGCGGGCCGTTCGGTGCGCAGCTCGGCGGTGGCGAGCAGTTCGAGGTCGAAGCCGCCGAACGTCTCGGTGCGCCGGGCGTTGAGCGCGTGGGCGCGGCGGGCGAGTTCGTCCGCCGCGGCGCGCATGCGGTCGCGCAGCACCGTGTAATCGCCGCCGTCCCCCGCGTCGGCGGACGCGCCGGTCGGGTCCGCCCCGCCCGGCGCGCTCGCTTCGGCGGGCGCGTCGGCGGCCCCCCGGTCGTCCGCGTGCCGCGGGCGCAGGGCGTCGTTCGGCTCGGTCACGTTGTCCACTCCCCCATGCGTGCCCATGCGTGCGCTTGTCCCCGGCCGCCGGCGCCGGTGCGCCGGCGGCCGGCCGGCTACTTGGCCAGCGAGACGGTGCCGGCCGCGTGGCCCACGACGGCGTCGGCCACCGGCCCCGCGGCGACGGGCACGGTCCCGTTCCCGGTCAGTTCCGTGACCTTGAGGTCCGCGAGGCCCTGGCCGCGCAGGGTCTCAAGCAGGCTGCCGAGGCGGCCCGAGTCGTCGCCGCCCGTGGAGATCAGCGAGGTCAGCACACCGGCGACGGTCAGGTCGCGCAGCCCGCCCGAGCCCAGCCCGGCCACCATGGCGCCGAGGTCGCGGGTGAACGTGGACCCTTCCTTGTCCAGCCAGGGCCCGGCGAGGGTGCGGGCGTGCTCGGAGCGGTCGAGGAACGCGTCGAGCCCCTTCCCGGCGCCGATGGCGCCCAGCAGGCGGTCGAAGAACACGGTGTCGCCGCCCACGATGTCGATCTTGGCGTTCTCCAGACCGGTGCCCACGAGCGCCGCCTGCGCCTCGGCGATCTGCCGGTGCACGTCGACGGAGGCGAGCCGCACCTCCTTCTCGGCTTCGAGGCGCAGCCGGTACTCCTCGTGGTCGCGTCCGGCCGCGTCGAGCGCGGCCATGGCCTCGGCCTTCTCCTTCAGGCCCGCGGCCTCCGCGAGCATCCGCTCGCGCAGCGCGCCCGCCTCGGCCTCGCCGCCCTCGCGGGTGGCCTCGGCGTCGGCCAGGCCCTTCTCCTTGGCGATGTGCGCCTCGGCCAGACCCATCTCGCGCGCGGCCTCGGCCTCGGCGTGCCGGGTCCTGGCGAGGGCGTCGGCCATCCGCTCCTGCACCTCCGCCTCGGCCAGGCCCTCGGCCGCCGCGTCGGCCCGCTTGCCCTCGGCGAGGCGGATCGCGGCCTGGGCGTCGAGGTCGGCGGCCTTGCGGCGGGCCTCGGCCATGGTCAGGGCCTCGCGGGCGCGGTGCTCCGCGGCGACCTCAGCGGCCTCGGCGGCCTTGATGTCCTTCACGAGGCGTTCCTGGGCCTCGGCCTCGGCCTGGATGATGAGGGCCTGCCGGTCGCGTTCCGCCTCCTCGACGGCCCGCAGCTTCTTGATGTCCTCCTCCTGCTGGGCGACGGTCTTCTCGACGGCGATGCGCTCGCGGACGACGTCGGCGATCTCCCGCTTCTCCGCCTCGATCTCCTTGTCCTTGGCGATGCGGCGCAGCTCGGTCTCGCGGTCGCGGGCGATGACCTCAAGCAGCCGGTCCTTCTCGATGCGCTCGTTCTCCACGGCCACCACGCGGTCGCGGTTCAGGCGCGCGACGACGATCTCCCGCTCGCGGTTCTCGTGGTGGACGCCGAGCTGCTCGTCGGTCCTGATGACGGCGGTCTGCGCGCGCAGCCGCTCCTCGGCCTGGACCCGGGCGGTCTCGGCCTCCTCGCGGGCCCTGGCGGTCTCCACCTCGCGCTTCTGCTTGATCTCGGCGTCGGCCTGGCGGCGTTCGAGTTCGAGCACGGCCTCGCGGGCGTCGACGTTCTGCCGCGTGATCTCCTTCTCCTCGGTGCGCCTGAACTCGTTGGTGAGAACGTTCTGCGCCGCGGTCAGTTCGGTGATCTTGCGGATGCCCTGGGCGTCGAGGATGTTGTTCTTGTCGAGGTGGGACAGCGGCGTCTGCTCCAGGTAGTCGATCGCCGCGTCCTCCAGGCTGTAGCCGTTGAGGTCGGTGCCGATGACGTCGATGATGCGGTCGCGGAACTCCTCGCGCTTGGTGTAGAGGTCGGCGAAGTCCAGTTGCTTGCCGACGGTCTTCAGCGCCTCGGAGAACTTCGCGTTGAACAGCTCCTGGAGGGTGGCCCGGTCGCTGGCCCGCTCGGTGCCGATGGCCTGGGCGACCTTGATGACGTCGGACACGGTCTTGTTGACCCGGACGAAGAACGAGATCCGGATGTCGGCCCTGATGTTGTCGCGGCAGATCAGGCCCTCGCGGCCGGTGCGGCCGATCTCGATGGCCTTCACGGAGATGTCCATGGTCTCGGCCTTGTGCAGCACGGGCAGCACCACCGCGCCGGTGAAGGTGACGTCGACCTTGCGGACCTTGGAGATGATGAGCGCCTTGCCCTGCTCGACCTTGCGGAACAGCCGGGTGAGCAGGAACAGGACGGCGATGAGGATGATCAGCACCACGGCGATGAGCACGCCGAGGCTGATGCCGATGGTCTCCATGACGGTGTGAGGCCCCCCTCTCGTGCGGGCCCGCGTGGACCCGTGAAGATCTGTGCACCGCGCCGTGAAGGACGCGGTCAGGCAGTGAAACGGTTCTGCTCCGGTGCCGGATCGCCGAAGTCGTAGGGCGCGACGCGGAAGAACCCGCCCTCGGGCTCGTAGTCGAAGATCAGCGCGCGCCGCCCGGCCGTCAGCTCGTCCGCCTCCGGCCCCTCGGCCCTGACCTGCACGATCGCGGTGCCGCCGTCGTCGGCGGCCACCTCGGCCTGCCCGAACGAGGCGGTGACGCGGCCGGTGCGGATGACGCACACGCGGCCGACGAAGTCCCGGTGGCGCGTTCCCGGCCGGGCCGCGAACACACGCCGCAGCGGCAGCGCCGCCAGCCACGCGCCCAGCCAGCCGACGCCGAGCGCGGCGGGCAGGGTCGCGGCCCGCTGCCAGTCCTCCGTCAGCAGTTCGGTACCGGCCATGGCCGTGAACCAGGCGAAGGCCGTCAGCAGCGACAGCGGGATCGCCGGCGGCACCCCGCCCAGGCCGAACGGTGCCAGGGCCGCGGCGCCCCCGTCCCGGTCGCCGCCCCCGTCGTCGGCCCCGTCCACGCCGTCGGCGACGGAGGCGCCCACGCCGAACGCGACGGAGAAGATCCAGTAGAGCAGGACGACGGCGAGCGGCACGGAGAAGACGACGGCGGGGAACCGCCCCGCTGTCTCCAAGAAGTCCTCCATGCCCCGCTCCCCCCGCGTCGGCGCGCGCTCCCGTCCCCCTTCCTCACGCGGTCCTGGCCCCGCCGGTTCCGCTTCCGCGACACCTGTGCCAGGACCGCGTTAAGAAACGGCGGCGGGCCGCCGGGGCGGCGTTAGGGTGGGCCGGTTGTCACGCGGCAAGCACCCAGGAGATTTCGGAACGGCGATCGACGTGGCGTCCCCCTCTTTCTCTCCCACCTCCGCCTCCCCGCTGCGCCGGGCGATCTTCCGCCTCCATCCGGCCCGCGCGGTCGCGGTCGCCTTCGCCGTGGCCGTGGCCCTGGGCACCGCGCTGCTCGCCCTGCCGCTCGCCACCGCCGACGGCGGCGCGCCCGACCCGCTGACCGCGCTGTTCACCGCGACCGCCGCGGTCTGTGTCACGGGCCTGACGATCGTGGACACCAGCGCCTACTGGAGCGGGTTCGGCGAGGGCGTGATCCTGCTGCTCGTGCAGGCCGGCGGCTTCGGCATCATGTCGCTGGCCTCGCTGCTCGCGCTGCTCGTCGCCGGCAAGCTGCGCCTGCGCATGACGCTGCACGCGCAGGCGGAGACGAGGATCGGCATCGGCGACGTCCGCGGCGTGCTGCTGCGGGTGGCCCTGATCACGCTCGTCGTGGAGTCGGTGACCGCCGCGATCCTCACGCTCCGCTTCGTGCTCGGCTACGACATGCCGTTCGGCCGGGCGCTGTACTACGGGGTGTTCCACGCGGTCGCGGCGTTCAACAACTCGGGGCACGGGCTGCGCTCGGACAACCTCACGGCGTTCGCGGCCGACCCGTGGGTGCTGGTGCCGGTGTCGGTCGCGGTGATCCTCGGCGGGCTCGGCTTCCCCGTGATCATCGAACTGCTGCACCAGTACGCGCGGCGGCGGCGCGGCGAGGCGGCGCGCGGCTGGTCGCTGCACCTGAAGCTGACGCTGATCGTCTCCGGCGCGCTGCTCGCCGTGGGCTTCGCGCTGACGCTGGGCCTTGAGTGGTCGAACGAGGGCACGTTCGGGCCGCTGGCCGCCGAGGACAAGATGCTCGGCGCGTTCTTCCACTCGGCGGTCAGCCGCACCGCCGGTTTCAACGCCACCGACATCGCCGCGATGGAGCCCGCCACGCTGCTGGCCACGAACGTCCTGATGTTCATCGGCGGCGGCAGCGCGGGCACGGCGGGCGGGATCAAGGTGACCACGTTCGCCGTGCTCGCCGTGGCCATCCTGGCCGAGGTGCGCGGCGAGCCGACCTCGGGCGTCTTCCGCCGCAAGCTGGCACCGCACGTGCTGCGGCAGGCGCTGACGGTGGCGCTGCTCGGCGTCGGTGTGGTGATGGTCTCGACGGTGGCGCTGCTCGCGATGGTGGACGCCCGCACGGACCTGGTGCTGTTCGAGACGGTGTCGGTGTTCAGTACCGTGGGCATGACCACGGGGCTGACCGCCGATCTGCCCACCCCGGCGCAGCTGATCGTCATCTTCCTGATGTTCATCGGCCGGGTCGGTCCGATCACGCTGGTGTCGGCCCTGGCCCTGCGGGAGCGCACCCGGCGCTACCAGCATCCTGAGGAACGGCCCATCATAGGGTGACCATGAGCAATCACCTGCACTCGCTGCGCCGCAGGCGCGGCAAACGGCTGGCCCAGACCCACGGCGCGCGCGAGGCCCGTGACCAGCGGATCGCCGTGATCGGCCTCGGCCGTTTCGGCAGCTCGCTGGCCGAGGAGCTGATGCGGCGCGGCTGGGAGGTCCTGGGCGTCGACGACGACGAACGCATCGTGCAGCAGCACAGCGACGCGCTCACCCACGTGGCGGTGGCCGACTGCACCGACGCGGAGGTGCTGCGGCAGCTGGGGGTGCACGAGTTCACCACGGCCGTGGTCGCGATCGGCACGAACATCGAGGCGAGCATGCTCGTCACGGCGAACCTGCTGGACGACGGTGTTCCGAACATCTGGGCGAAGGCGATCAGCCGCCAGCACGGCCGCATCCTGGAGCGGCTCGGCGCGCACCACGTGGTGCTGCCCGAGTACGAGATGGGCGAACGCGTCGCGCACCTGGTGTCGGGGCGGATGCTCGACTTCATCGAGTTCGACGACGACTTCGCGCTCGTGAAGACGATCGCGCCGGACGTGGCCACGGGCGTCCCGCTCGGGGTCAGCGCGGTGCGCACCAAGCACGGCGTGACGGTCGTGGGCATCAAGCGGCCGGGCCAGGACTTCACGCACGCGACGGCGGAAACGGTCGTCGAGCGGGGCGACGTGATCATCGTCACCGGCAGGACGCAGGCGGTGGAGGCGTTCACAGAACTGCGCTGAGCCGCACTGATCCGCCCGGGATGGATGGGCCGGGTGGGGGTACGGTGTCAGGAAGGCGTAAAGAGAGTGACTCTGGCGCCACGGTGTGCCGGGAAGTCTGGTCGGCGAATGCTCACGTATGTCCGTCCAGCCCGAAAGGTCCCGCATCATGGCGACGCGCCCCTCCCTGCCGTTCCTCCGCCCGGCCAAGGACCCAGAAGTCGAGCGGGAACGCGACCGCAGGTCGGTCGCGGAGTTCCTGCGCCTTGAGGTCACCGGCGGCGCGTTCCTGCTGATCGCCGCCGCCCTGGCGCTGCTGCTCGCGAACTCGCCGATCAGTGACGACTACTTCTCGCTGCGTGACCACCACCTCGACATTCCCGCGCTCGGCCTGGAGCTTTCGGTGGGCCACTGGGCCTCGGACGGGCTGCTCGCGATCTTCTTCTTCATCGCCGGCATCGAGCTGAAACGCGAGCTGACCGTCGGCGAGCTGCGCCGCCCGGCCGCCGCCGCGCTGCCCGTGGTGGCCGCGATCGGCGGCATGGCGGTGCCCGCGCTGATCTACGCGACGGTGGTCGGCATCGGCGGCGGCAGCATGGACGGCTGGGCGGTGCCGATGGCCACCGACATCGCGTTCGCGCTCGGCGTGCTCGCGGTCGTCGGCCGCCGGCTGCCGGGCGCGCTGCGCACGTTCCTGCTGACCCTGGCGATCGTCGACGACCTGATCGCCATCATCATCATCGCGATCTTCTTCACCTCCGACCTCAACCTGTGGGCGCTGCTCGGCGCCTTCGCGGGCCTGGCCCTCTTCGCCCTGCTGCACCGGCGCGGCGTGCGCGGCTGGTACGTGTACGTGCCGCTCGCCCTGGTCATCTGGGGCCTGATGTACAACAGCGGCGTGCACGCCACCATCGCGGGCGTCGCGATCGGCATGCTGCTGCGCAGCACGACGGGGACGCTGGAGAAGGAGTCCCCGGCCGAGAAGGTCGAGGACATCGTGCACCCGTTCTCGGCGGCGGTCGCGGTGCCGCTGTTCGCGGTGTTCGCGGCCGGCGTGCCGGTCTCGGGCGACACGTTCGGCGCGCTGGTGCGCGAGCCGGAGGCGCTGGGCGTGACGCTCGGCCTGGTCGCGGGCAAGGTGATCGGCATCTTCGGCGCGACCTGGCTGGCCGCCCGGTTCACCAGGGCGCGGCTGAACCCGTCGCTGACCTGGCCGGACGTGCTCGGCGGCGCGATGCTGGCCGGGATCGGCTTCACCGTGTCGCTGCTGATCACCGAGCTGGCGTTCGCGGAGGCGCCCGCGATGGAGGAGCACGTGAAGGTGGCCGTGCTGCTCGGTTCGCTGATCTCGGCCGTGGCCGCCTCGGTGCTGCTGACGCTGCGCGGCCGGGCGCATCAGCGGGCCCAGGGGGCGGACTCGCCCGCCTCCGGGGGTGCGGCGACCAGCTCGCCGTCCGCGTCGTAGAGCAGGACCCGCTCCGGCCGCGGCACCACCCACCCGGTGCCGCCGGCCGGCAGCGGCGCGTCCTCGTCGACGACGGCCCGCACCGGGCCCGCGTCCCCGTCGAGCGTCACGAGCCGCGTGCTGCCCAGGTGCTCCACGACCGTGACCCGGCCGGGCAGCGCGCCGGGCGCGGGCGTGCCGCGCAGGCCGACGTACTCGGGCCGCACCGCGAACGTGACCCGTTCCCCCGCGGCGAGGCCGTGCGGCCCCGCGGGCAGCGGCACCCCGCCGACGAGGACGCGGCCGTCCTCCGCGACGACGCCGTCGAGGAGGTTCATCGGGGTCGAGCCGATGAACGAGGCGACGAACGTGTTGGCCGGCCGCCTGAACACCTCGACCGGCGTGCCGGTCTGCCGCACCCGGCCCGCGTCCAGCACGGCGATCCGGTCCGCGAGCGCCAGCGCCTCCGCCTGGTCGTGCGTGACGAACACGCACGTGACGCGCAGCTCGCGCTGGAGCCGTTTGAGGAACGTGCGCGCTTCGAGGCGCAGCCGCGCGTCGAGGTTGGACAGCGGCTCGTCCAGCAGGAACGCGCGGGGGCGCACCGCCATCGCCCGGGCCAGCGCGACCCGTTGCTGCTGCCCGCCGGACAACTCTCCGGGGCGGCGGTCGAGCAGCGCGCCGAGCCCCAGCGCCCCGGCCGTCTCCGCCGCCTTGGCCCGCCGCTGCGCGCCGCCCACCTTCTTGATCCGCAGCGGGTAGGCGATGTTGTCCGACACGGTCATGTGCGGGAAGAGCGCGTAGTCCTGGAACACCATCGCGACGTCCCTGCGGCCCGGCGGCAGCGCCGTCACGTCCTCGCCGCCGATGCGCACCGCGCCGCCGTCCGCCGCCTCAAGTCCCGCGAGCGTGCGCAGCAGCGTCGTCTTGCCGCACCCGGAGGGGCCGAGCAGCGCGAAGAACTCCCCGTCGGCGATGGACAGTTCCACCGAGTCGAGCGCGGTGACGCCGCCCGGATAGGTCTTGCGCAGGCCGGCCAGTTCGATGGCTGCCATCAGTGCTTGATCCCTCCGTGGAACCGGAACCCGTACCGCGAGGAGACGAACAGGAACATCGCCACCACCGGCAGGGAGTACAGCAGGGAGAACGTGGAGATCAGCGCGAGGTCGGGCTGCCCGCCCTCGGTGTAGAACGTGTACATCACCACCGCCGCGGGCGACTTCTCCGGCGAGCGCAGCAGCAGGAACGGGATCAGGAAGTTCCCCCACACCTGCGCCACCGACCACACGGCGATGGTGGCCAGTCCCGGCCGGATCAGCGGCACGACGATGTGCGCCACGATCTGGAGCGGCGAGGCGCCGAAGACCCGCGCGGACTCCTCGTACGAGCGGGGGGTGGTGTCGGTGAAGTCCTTGAGGATGAAGATCGCGCTCGGCAGCAGGCCGCCGGACAGCACCAGGACGACGCCGAGCCGCGAGTCGATGAGGTCGAGTTCGTAGGCCAGGTTGAACAGCGGCACCATCGCGGCCGTGCCGGTCACGATCGACGACAGCAGCAGCAGCGCGTACAGCAGCGCGTCCCGCCCCGGCAGGCGCACGCGGCTGAGCGCGTACGCCGCGCTCGCCGCGAACGCCACGACGATCCCGCCGGTACCGGCCGCGAGCAGCAGCGAGTTGCGCAGCGAGCGCACCGCGTTCTCGTTGTCGAGCAGTTCGCGGAAGTTGTCGAGCGTGAACCGCGGCAGCGACGCGGCCACCGACGGGGCGCGGTCGAACGGCGCGAACGCCAGCCACAGCAGCGGCAGCGCGAAGAAGCCGAGGACGGCGGCGAGCGCGGTGTACCTCAGGACGGCCCCGGCCGCGCGGCCCGGCGTCACGGCGCGCCCGCCCGTTCCGCCGCCACGGGCCCGGCCCCGGCCCCGGTCCCGTTCCCGCTGCTCGCGCCGGGGTCGCGGCGGCGCAGCAGCCGCACGTAGACCAGCGCGATCACCAGGTTGACCAGCAGCATCAGCACCGAGAGAGCGGCCCCGTAGCCGAGTTCGCCGTTGAACAGCGCCGTCTTGTAGATGAACACCGGCATGGTCTCCGTCTCGTCCGCCGGGCCGCCGCCGGTGAGGAGGAACGGGGTGAAGTCGTTGAACGTCCACAGGCTGATCAGCAGCAGGTTCGTCAGGACGTGCCCGCGGATGGCCGGCAGCACCACGTCCCGCAGCTGCTGCCACCGCGAGGCCCCGGCCAGCCGCGCCGTCTCCAGCTGGGTCGGCGGCACGGTGCTGAGCGCGGCGGCGTAGAGCATCATCGAGAACGCGGTGCCCCGCCAGATGTTGAACACGATGATCGCCGCCATCGGGTGCTCCACCAGCCAGGCCGTGCCCGGCGTGCCGAGGAGCGCGTTGAGGGTCCCGTCGTTCCGGTCGAGGAGCGCGATCCACAGGAACGCGACGACGGACCCGGGCAGGATCCACGCCAGCAGCACCAGCGCCTCGACCAGCCGCCGCAGCGCGCCGCGCCGCTCGCGCAGCAGCCACGCGATGGCGAAGCCGAGCACGGCCTGGCCGAGGACGGCCGAGCCGAGCACGAACTGGAGCGTCAGGCCGAGGGAATGGGTGAAGCTGTCCTCGCCGAGCGCGTGGCGCACGTTGTCGAGGCCGGTGAACTCGGGCTCGGCGGCGGCGAATCCGGTGAGCCGGTAGTCCGTCGCGCCCAGCCAGACCGTCCACAGCGCGGGGAACACCAGGAAGCCGGCGATGAGCAGCAGCGCGGGCGCGACGAACGCCGCCGCCCGCCGCCGGCCGAGCCCCGCGGCGTCAGCCGCCGCCACCGGTGACATCCTCAAGCCCGTCCGCGTAGTCCCCGGCCGCCTCGGCAGCGTCGCGTTCGCCGGTGGCGACCGCGCCCGTGGCCTCCTGGAGCAGCACCGACACCCGCGGGTACTCCGCGAGCGGCGGCCGGTAGGTGGTGAGCGGCAGCACCTCATCCGCGACGAACGACAGCATCGGGTCGCCGGCCAGCACCCGTTCGTTGACGTCGGTGCGCGCCGTGATCCGCGCGTCCCCCTCGACCGCCGCCGTGAGCGCCTCGGCCGAGTTCATGAACAGCAGCAGCTCGCGGGCGAGTTCGGGATGGCCGCCGGCCGCGTTGACGGCGCGCACGCTGCCGCCCGACATGCTGACGAAGTCCTGGCCGCCGACCCCCGCGCCCGGTTCCGCGGCGGGGATCAGCGCCCAGCCGACGGCCTCGTCGCGGTTGTCCATGGGGGCGGTGCCGCCCTCGGGGTTGACGACGGCGCGCCAGAAGTAGTCGCCCTCCACGAGGATGCCCAACTCGCCCTCGGCGAACTGCTCGAAGGAGCGGTCGCGGCCCTGCGCCTCCTGCTGGAGCACCGGGTCGCCCAGCCCGCCGCCGTACACCCGTTCGTACAGGTCGAGCACGCGCAGCAGCCCGTCGCTCGCGCCGGTCCACGCGCGGCCGTCGTGGATCTCCTCGCCCGCCCCGGCGAGCAGCGGCAGCACGCCCTGCATCGTGGTGGCCTCGCCCATCGCGGTGCCGGCGTTCAGCTGGAGGGGCGTGACCCCGTCGAGCTCCGCCAGCCGCCCGGCCGCCGCCAGCACCTCGTCCCAGCTACGGGGCTGCCAGTCGGCGGGCAGGCCCGCCCGCGCGAACAGCTCCTTGTGGTAGAAGAGCACCCGCCCGTCGGTGCCCCACGGCACCCCGTACACCTCGCCCTCCCAGGTGGCCAGGCCCGCGACGGCCTCGGGTATGTGCCGCCAGCCCTCCCAGTCCCCCTCGGGCAGCGGCTCGATGTACCCGGCCTGCGCGAACTCCCCCACCCAGATGCCGTCGAGCGTGAGGATGTCGGGTCCTGAGCCCGCCTGGAGGTCGAGCGCGAGCCGCGTCTTGTACTGCTCGTCGTCGACGCCGCTCGGCTCGAACGAGACGTCGACCTCCACCCCGGCCTCGGCCTGCGCGGCCTCGAACCGGGGAATGACCCAGTCCTCGATCCACTCGGCCTCCTCGGTGTTCTTGCCACCGGCCACCGCGTTCGCGGAGATCGTCAACTCGGCCGCGCCGCCCGTCCCGCCGGAGTCCGATCCGCCGCACGCCGCGAGCGCGAGCCCCGCGCCCGCGACCACGGCCGCCGCGGCGGCCCGCCTGGTCCGCTTTCGCATCCCGCCATCTCCTCGTTGAGACGATGCAGGGTAGGTACCCGAGGACGGGCCGCGCGTAAAGCCCTCCCGTCACAACCGGCCACGCCCGGGGCACGGACCGCAGCGGAAGCGGCGGGGCGAGGCGCGTTTGACCGCCCGGCGATGACGGTCTGTACTGGTCGTATGACAGATGCGGAACGGGCGGAGGCGGAGGCCGGGGCGGCGGAGGAAATCCGCTCCTACTACGAGGGCCGGCCGGCGCCGCTGCCCGACGGCGTCCGCCCGCCGGACGACGCGGAGCTGCGGGCGGCGGACGAAATGGACTGGTGAACGCCGGTCCCCCACGGCCGCACGGCGCTCGCCCGGTCGACGCCGTGCTCACGCCCCGGCAGGCCGCCGACATGCTGAACGTGTCGCGCCCGTACCTGATCGGCCTTCTCGACGCCGGCGAGATTCCTTACCGGCTCGTGGGAGGCCACCGCCGGATCAGGCTCGCCGACCTGCGCCAGTACCTGCGGGCCGACGATGCGAGGCGCGAAGAGGCCGCGGACGAACTGGCCCGGCTGGACGAGGAGCTGGGGCTGCTCCGGCATGGCCCTGGTCATCCCCCCGCTGACGGCGGCACCTCAGAAGTCGTGGCGCCGCGCCTGAGGTGACCGATGAGTCGTGGCCGCCGGCCGGGTCCAACGGGTGAGGGGCCGCGCCCGGCCCCGTTCCCCCACCGCCACGAAAGGACCCTCGATGCAGCACGTCACGACCGTTTCCGTCGCCCTGCCGATCGCGGACCGGCAGGTCTCGCACCGTTTCTACCGTGACGGCCTGGGCCTGACGCCCATCGGCGAGCCGGCCGAGGACGGCGTTCCCGAGCCGCTGTCGTTCGCGCTGAACGACGGTCTGCGGATCACGCTGATCCCGACCGGCGGGTTCGACTGGATCACCGGGGACCACCGCGTGGCCGAGCCCGGGCACAGCGAGTGCGTTCTCACGGTGAGCGCCGGCTCCGCGACCGGCGTGGACGAACTGATCGGCCGCGCCCGCCGGGCGGGCGCGGCCGTGGTCACCGAGCCTGGCGAGCAGCCCTGGGGCTACTCCGGGGCGTTCGCGGACCCGGACGGACACCTGTGGATGGTCACCGCCGGGCCGGCGTGAGGCGCCGGGCGCCCGCCGCGCCGGCGCGGCGGGCCCGGCACGGTCACACCACCAGCCACAGGCCGCCGGCGACCAGGAACGCGGAGACACCGAGGGTGGTCTCCATCACGGTCCAGGTCTTGAGCGTGGTCTTCTCGTCCATCCCGAAGAAGCGGCTGACCAGCCAGAAGCCCGAGTCGTTGACGTGCGAGAGCACCGTGGCGCCCGCCGCGACGGCGATGACGAGCAGCGCGATCTGGAAGTCCCCGAGGCCGGCGGCGGCGACCGGGCCCGCGATCAGGCCGGCCGCGGTGGTGAGCGCCACCGTCGCGGAGCCCTGGGCGACGCGCAGCAGGGCGGAGATGACGAACGCCTGCACGATCAGCGACATGCCGAGGTCGGACAGCGAGTCGCTGAGCGCGCCCCCGATGCCGCTGAGTTCCAGCACGCCGCCGAACATCCCGCCGGCGCCGGTGATCAGGATGATGGAGCAGATCGGGCCGAGGGCTTCGTCCAGGGTGGCCGTGACGTCGGACATCGACGAGGCGCGGGGCCGCGCGAGCAGGGCGATGGCCACCAGGACGGTGATCAGCAGCGCCACGGGCGTGGTGCCGAGCAGGCTGAGGAACTGCACCCAGCCCGCCTCCTCGTCGAGGGTGCCGGCGGTGACGAGCGTGTCGGTGACCGTGTCGAGGGAGATCAGCACCAGGGGCAGCAGCAGGAGCAGGAGCACCAGGCCGAACGACGGGGCCGGCCGCCCGGGGGCCGCCTCCGCGCCGTCCTCGCCGCGCTCGCCGGAGGTCCGGCCGTTGCTGTCCCTGGCCTCGCCGAACAGCACCTCGGGGATCGGGATGTGGATCCTGGAGCCCATCCACCGCGACACGAGCATCACGCCGACATACCAGGCGACCACGGCGACCGGGATGCCGACCAGCATGGTGACGCCGATGCTGCCGCCGAGCACGTCGGCCGCGGCGACCGGCCCGGGGTGCGGCGGGGTCATGGCGTGCATGGCCGCGAACGCGCCCGCCGCGGGCAGCGCGTAGAGCAGCAGCGAGCCGCCGAAGCGGCGCGCCACGGTGAGGATGATGGGCAGGAAGACGACCAGGCCGGCGTCGAAGAAGATCGGGAAGCCGAACAGCAGGGCCGCGACGCCCAGGGCGAACGGCGCGCGCCGTTCACCGAATCTGTTGACCAGGGTGTCGGCCAGTACCTGGGCGCCGCCGCTCACTTCGAGCAGCCGGCCCAGCATGACGCCGAACGCGACCAGGAGGGCGACGGATCCGAGGGTGTCGGAGAACCCGAACATCAACGCGTCGGGGATCTCGGCGACCGGGAAGCCGACGGCGAGCGCCGTGACAACGCTGACCAGCACGAGCGACACGAAGGCGTGCAGCTTGAACTTCATGATCAGCAACAGCAGGAGGGCGACGGCGCCCGCCGCGATCAGCAGCAGGACCGCCGTGCCGTAGGCCGGCTCAATGGCTTCCATGAGAAGTCTCCGTTGATTCCTCGGTGTTCTCGTACGCGGACAGGGCGGCGGCGGCCTCGGCCGCCACGGTCTCGGGCGCCGCCGTGACGTCGATCGTGACGCCGCGCTCGTCCGCCTGGAGCGGCTGGAGGTCGGCGTACTGCGAGTCGAGCAGCGCTTCCGGCATGAAGTGGTCCCGGCGGTGGCTGAGCCGTTCCGCGATCAGGGAGCGGTCGGCCGCCAGGTGGACGAAGAAGAGGCCGGGCGCGGCGGCGCGGAGCCGGTCGCGGTAGGCCCGTTTGAGCGCGGAGCAGCTGACGACGCCGCCGCGCCCCGCGCGGCCGGCGGCCCAGGCCCCGATGGCGTCGAGCCAGGGCATGCGGTCGGCGTCGTTCAGGGGGACGCCGGAACTCATCTTGGCGATGTTGGCCTCCGGGTGGAAGGCGTCGGCCTCCGCGTACGGAACGCCGACCTCCTCGGCCAGCAGCGCGCCGACCGTGGACTTGCCGATCCCGGACACCCCCATGACAACCACCACATGCCTGGCGGACATCTGCACCTCACCGTGCTCTTCGACTGGTGCCGACCAGGCTCACCCTTGAGTAGTACATATTCAAGAGTGTTTCACCAAAATGTAATACTTATTACAGGGCGTGGGGCGACACGTAGGGTGTCAGTGACGATGGACCACCACACCACGGGCCTGCCATGGGAGATCCATGACCAGTGAGGGGCGGGGGCTGCACGCGAAGCTGCTGGCGTGCCTGGGACCCGAGATCACATCCGGTGAGTACCCACCGGGGACGGTTCTGCGCACCGACGCGCTCGAACGGCGCTTCGACGTGTCCCGCACGGTGGTCCGCGAGGCGGTCCGCGTCCTGGAGTCCATGCACCTGGTGGCGTCCCGCCGCCGCGTCGGCGTGACCGTGCGGCCCGCCGACGAGTGGAACGTCTTCGACCCGCAGGTCATCCGCTGGCGGCTGGCCGGCCCCGACCGGCCCCGCCAGCTGCGGTCCCTCACCATGCTGCGGTCCGCCGTCGAACCGGTCGCGGCCGGCCTCGCGGCCCGGCTGGCGACGCCGGAACAGTGCGCCGAGCTGACCGAGCAGGCGCTCGGCATGGTCGCCACCTCACGCGGCCAGCAACTCGACGGCTACCTCGTGCACGACGTGGCGTTCCACCGCGTGGTGCTGTGCGCGTCGGGCAACGAGATGTTCGCCAAGCTCGGCGACGTGGTCGCCGAGGTGCTCGCCGGGCGCACCGAGCACCACGTCATGTTCACCGACCCCGATCCGGCCGCGGTGACCCTGCACGTCCAGGTCGCCGAGGCGATACGCGCCCGCGACGCGGAGCGCGCCGAGCGGCTGACCCGCGAGATCACCACGGGCGCGCTCGCGGAACTGGACGTCCTCGCCCCCTGACCCCGCCCGCCGGTGCCGCCGCTGTTCCCGCCGGGGCGGCTACCAGGTGAGGCGCTGCCCGCCGGGACCGGCGTGCAGCCGGAGGCGTTCGGCGGGCGGGCTCCCGGCACCGCGCCAGCGCGTGACCTGCTCGGTGATCGCGTCCCAGAGCCGGGCGGGACCTCCCTGCCTGACCCGCCACCGCCCGCCGTCCTCGAACGCCGCCGCCCAGGCCCCGGCCGACACGTCGATCACCACGTGCTCGGTCCGCCCGTTGCGCGGCAGCGTGAACCGCTGGGCCCGCGGCGCCGCGAACTGCGCCACGAAGCGCGCCGTCCAGTCCTCAAGCACGCCGCCCCCGACGTCCGTGGGCTCGGCCCCCGCCGCGTCGAGATCCGGCAGCAGGCCCAGCGGCGGCGGCTGGTGCGCTCGCGCGAGCATGAACGAAACGCGCCCGCCCAGCACCGGGCCGCTCGCCGTTCCGTCCTCAGCGACGACCAGCCGCACGAGTTCCGAGGCGTTCATCCACCCGCAGACCGTGACCAGGATCTCGCCTCCTGGGCGGGTCTGCGCGATCCACTCGGGCGGAACGGCGCGCACTCCGCACGTGGCGATGACGCGATCGTACGGACCGCCGTCCGCGTGGCCGGCCAGCCCGTCACCGACCACCAGGCCGGGCCAGTGGCCCAGCCCGCCGAGGGCCGCGCCCGCACGGGACGAGAGGTCGGCGTCGACCTCGACGGACGTCACGTTCTCCTCCCCCACGACGTGGGAGAGGAGCGCGGTCGAATAGCCCGTGCCGGTGCCGATCTCCAGAACCCGCGTTCCCGAGGAGGCGTTCAACTCCTCCAGCATCCGCACCACGAGCCCCGGCGCGGTCGACGACGACGAGGGCCGATGGGCGATGCGCCCCTCGACCTGGCGCGGGAGGACGGCCCCGGCCACCTGCGTGACGAGCGTGTCGTCCTCATACACCCGCGCGAGCCGTTCGGGCCCGTCGGTGAGCAGCGCGGGGCGGTACCAGCCCGCGTCCTCGTGCTCGAACCACCCGTCGGCCAGGAAGGCTTCGCGCGGCACCGCCATAACGGCGTCCCGCCACTGAGGAGTTCGCAGCACGCCCTGCTCGGAGAGACGCCGGACGAGCCCCGCGCGCAGCCGCTCCGACGAGTCCTTGTCAGCCACCCGCGTCCTTCCGGTTCTCCAGCAGATCGGCGATGGCCGCCGTAGCGTGGATCCCGGCCACTTCACCATGATTCCGAACTCGCCCGGCCCTTTCGCGGTCACGGGCATACCCCGTGACCGGCTCCTCTCCCATCGCCGCACCCCTGGGGCCGCCGCCTACCGGCCGTGCCGGTCGGGGCGGTGGTGCACGTACTCCACCACGGTGCCGTCGGGATGCCTGGCGTTGAAAGCGGCGCCGGTCGGCACCTTCTGGAGCGGCCACACGATCTCCGCGCCCGCCGCGACCAGCCGGTCGTGGTACGGCCGCACGTCGTCCACCAGCAGCGTGCCCGTCGTGGAGCGGAACGGCCGCAGGTCCTCGTCGGAGCCCTCGATCAGCAGGAAGGCGCCGACCGTGGCCAGCCGCAGGCGGCCGAACACGAACCGGGCGTCGGCGGTCACACACTGGAGCCGTTCGTAGAACACGACGGCCTCGTCGTAGGCCCCCGGTTCGATGAACACCCGGATCAGGACTCGGGGTTCGGCGCGGTCCGAGGAGTCGTTGCGCAACCGCCACAGGGCGGGCGGGGCGTCGGCGGCGGGGCGCCGCCCGGTCGTGTCGTCGTCCGTCATGGCCATCAGCCTCGCGCCGCACACGGCGTGGCGGCAGGTCACCGCCTGTCCTGTGAGTGGCACTCACAGGCTGCCCTCCCTCGCCCGCGGGCGCCCTACGATCGAGACCATGGACGTGACGCTGCGCCGCGAACTGGGTGCCCACCTGCGGGCGTCCCGTGAAACCCTCGCCCCCGACGAGGTCGGGCTGCGGAGCGGCGGCAGGCGGCGCGCGCCGGGCCTGCGCCGCGAGGAAGTGGCCACGCTCGCCGGGGTCAGTGTCGCCTGGTACACATGGCTGGAACAGGGCCGCGTCGCCACCTCGCGGCAGGTCATCGACGCCGTCTGCCGGGCTCCGCGTATGGACCCGGCCGCGCACCGGCACGCGCTCGCGCTGGCCGGCTACCTCCCGGACGCGCCACTCGCCGGGCGGAGACGCCCTGAAGCGGGCCCGGAGATCCGGGCGTTGCTCGACGCCTGGCGGGGCATCCCGGCCGCCGCGCTCGACGAACGCCTCGACATCCTCGCGGTGAACGCCGCCCACCGCCGCCTGTGGGGCGGCCCCGGGCCGATCCCCGGGGGACGGGACAACCTGCTGCTGCTCCTGGCCTCGGGCTTGCCGGAACGCGCCGCGCCCGAGGTGGCCGAGTCGCTGCTGCGCGGCCTTTACCAGCAGTACCGCGCCGCCGTCGGTCACGCACCCGAAGACGCACGGGCCACCGAGATCGTCCGGCAGCTGCACGCCGAACTACCCGACGCGGCCCACTGGTGGAACTGCCGCGCGGTGGCGGACTTCCGGCCGGTGACCGCCGAAGTCCGCGACGGAAGGGGCACGCGGCAGCTCACGTTCTCCCTGCTGCGGCCGGTGGCCGACCCCGGCCTGCTCCTACTCCGCCAGACCCCGGCCGACCACTGAACCCGCCCGGGACGCCGCTCAGTTGGTGAGGCTGCTGCGCCTGACAGCGGCGACGAACGACGCCCAACCGCCCGATCCAAAGACGAGCACCCCACCGGTCGGCGCCTTCGAATCACGCACCGGCACCGCACCCGACCCCGCGAAACTGCGGGACACCTCGACGCACTGCCCCCCGTCGCCACCGCTGTAGGACGACACGAACCACTCGGCAGCAGCCAGATCGAGCCTACGACCACCGTTCATGACCGGTACTCCTTCACCAAGGACTCAACGAAGGCCGCCGAGTCGTCAGGAGACGACGCGTGTGCCCTCAACCGATCATAGGTATCGGCCGCCGCCCCCACCATGGCGGCCACGTCCCAGACTCGTCCGCCGCGCGGGCCGTCCGCGTAGAGCACCGTCGGCCCGTCCGCCATGCCGAGCAGGGTGAACGGCCGCATCTGCCCGTCCGGAGCGCCTGCCGCGAACGGCAGCACCTGAAGGTCCACATGCGGCAGAGCGGCCATGCGCAGCAGATCTTCGAGCTGGGCGGCCATGACGTCCCGGCCGCCCACCTCGGTGCGCAGTGCCGCCTCGTGCACGATGAGCCACAGGTTCGGCGGTTCCGCGCGAGCCAGCACTTCGCGGCGGCGCATGCGCGCGGCGACCTTGCCCTCGATGATGTCCTCGGGAACCCGGGGGTTGGCCGCGCGGAAGACGGCCCTGGCGTAGTCCTCGATCTGGAGCAGTCCCATGATCAGGCCCGTCGAGAAGTCCAGTATCCGCACGGCCTTCCGCTCGAACTGCACGTACGGCACGAACCACAGCGGATGATCGCTCGCCTCCAGGCGTCGCCTGAGCCGCTGGAACATGCCGTGTGTACCGAACACCAGGTCGCACCCCCGGGCGAAACGCTCGCTCGGCACGAGCTGCCCCTTCTCGACCCTGCTGACGTACGCCTCGGAGTAACCGGCACCCTGAGCCAGGTGCTTCTGGGTGAGCTTCCGGCCCAGCCGCACCTCCTTGACCTCGAAACCGAAGCCGTGCAGCGGGCTCAAGCTCTCCGCCGGGCTGTCCTCCTCCATCGCGCTGACCTCCCACATCGCCGCACGCTCCCGCCAACTTGTCGCATGGCGCCTTTACTTCGCGTGCTCAAGAGGCAACCGACCCTACATCCTGAGTGACGAGCCCGTCACCGTACGGGTACAGCCCGAACATACTTGCTGATCGGCAGGTGAGCCCATGAACACGGCACAGACCGACGACCCGCCCGCCCCGGACCAACCGGGTCCGGCGGAGGCGCCACACACCGACCCGGCCGACCGGGGCTCCGTCGCTGCCAGGACCGAGGAACTACTTCGGGAGGCGCGGCAGCTCGAAGCGGCGGTCAGGGAGCACCTGGCCGCGATGGAAAGGCGGGAGGACCGGTGATGCCCCCTCCCGGAGTCACTGTCGCCATCGAGATCGACGCCGCCACCGTGCGGCGCGGGGACCAGGTCATGATCGGGGGGCAGGCGTTCACGGTGCACGACCTCACCGCTGTGCAACGGGGCGGCAAGCGGCTGCACTTCGCCACCGGCGAGACGTTCACGATGCAGCGCACGACCGTCCTGTGGGCTTCCCGCCGCGTCGACCCCCGACTCCCCCGGCCCCGCCACTGGTGACCTGTCGGCGCCGAGTGACCCGCCTCTACGGCGGAACGCCGGGGCTTACAGAAGGCCGGCGTCCTTCGCCCAGTGGATGAACCGTCCTCGGGAGCAGGCAGCGGGATACCTGGCGCCCGATTCGATCATGGCGTCCACCAGGGTGGTGGCCACGTAGGACGTGACGTACCCGCTGCTCACCGACTCGGCCAGAACACGCAGCGAACCCCACACCTCCAGGCCTTCTCTTCGAGCGATTCGGCGGGCATCGGCGTCATCGAGGACAGCGATGGCGCCGTGCACCTCGGCCCACGCGAGGACAGTCGCTTCGCCCTGGTTCGACTTCGAGCCGGACACCCTGGTCATCCACCGGACCAGGGACTCGATCTCGTCCAGGTCATCGACGTGCACCACGTCCAGCCACGTCAGATCGACTACCGGCAGACGGTAGTGCTCCAGTTCGCTGACGACTGCCTGAGTGGTCACGTTCAGGCGCGGCGCACCGCCCCCGTTCCGAGCGATGTCGGCCAGTACATCGATCTTTCCCGCCTTGATGGCGTGGTGGAGCGGTGAGGCATCCCACACAAGCATCGGCGCTCGTGCATGCGCGGGGGACGTCGGCATCACGGAAGGCACTCCTCCACGTTCCGGCCGGGAAGGTCGTCCTCCGTGATCGCTCCGTAAAGCAACTCGACCGCGCGGGGCGCCGTGATGGCGCCTTGGGCCCATGCCGCGAGTGCGGCACGACGCCACTGCGGCCCCGTCGCTCCCATCTCCAGGTCCGGAACCGGCTCGCTGCCGTACACGGCCAGGAAGTCCCCACGCAGGGGCGTGTCCGCTTTCTGCCTTCTGGCCTGTTCGCCGGTGATCAGCCCCAGCCGCGAAGCCTTGTTCACCACCGCGCTCCAGGAGACACGGTAGTGGGCCGACAGCGTGAGCAGGAACGCGCGGTGCTCACCGTTGTGATCGCCTTCGTCCCAGGCCCGGCGCATGTCGGCGGCGGGAATCAGGAACTCGTCGACGAACTGGTCGATCAGGTGCTCCCGTTCTTCCCGCCCGGCCGCCACCCCCACGTCACTGTGGTACTCGTCCTGAAGAAGATGGTGGCCGAGTTCATGCGCCGCCGTCCAGCGTCGTCTGCCGGGGGGCAACCGGCCGCTCATGACGGCCACTCCGTGCCCGTCGAGGAGCAGGGACGCGCCTTCCGCCGTCTCATTGACGACGGTCAGGTACAACCCCAGATGCTCCAGGACGTCCGTCAGAGTGCCCAACGGGCCGGATGCGAGGCCGATCACCTCTCTGGCCGCCCCGGCGAGGGAGACCGGGTCGATCTCGCCCGTTCGGGACCGCTGAAGGCGGTCGTCCGGGCGCGGCGGGGTCAGAAAGCCGTGATCGATCAGCCACCGGGCGTGGCGGGCGTGCTCTTCCAGAAGCGCGTCCAAGCGGTACCGCGCGCGAGAGGCAGCGCCCGCGCTCTCCTCCAGTGCGCTGCGCCGCGAGACCAACGCTGCCGGGGGGCGCGTGACGAGATGTCCGAGCGGGACGCCGAGCACCTCGGCCAGCTGGGACAGTTCGAGTGCCGTGATGCGTTGCTCGCCCGCCTCCATCCGCACGACGGCCGTGCGCTCCAGGTTCACCTGAGCCGCCAGGTCTCCCTGGCTCAGCCCTGCGGCGAGACGCGCCTCAGCGATGCGCTCGCCCACCTCTGCCCAGCTTCGCACGGCATCCACATGTGTAATTTACACATGCCTCGCCCCGCACCGGTCCTCTGAGCGCCGGAGGAACGCTCACGCCGCGCCGCGCCCGCCGTCCCGGGGACGCGTGCCCACCGGGCCGGTGTTCTCGATGATCTCCTCGACGTCGAACTCCCCGGACTTCACGGCGTCCGCGAACTCCTGGCGCAGACGTCGTTTCACCCCGTACAGCACCAGCGCGCCCGTGGGACAACGTCAGCGGCACAGCCGCATGCACTTAAGATCGCCTGCCTCATGGGAGAAGCCGTCCGGCAGCATCGCAGAAGGGATCAGGAGAGACCATGAACATGGCGTCGTCGGACTCCTCCGCCGGTGCGTCGGGGCTCCTCCAGTCCCCGGGTGCGCCAGAGGAGTTGCGGGCCGCTCTCGCGGTTCTCGCTCCGGAAGCGCTGCCCGCGTTCGACGCCGAACGCGCCGTCGCCCTCAAGCAGGCCCGCGACCAGGTGAACGCGGCGCCGATGCGGCGTTTCGTCGCGCAGTGGGCCGTCCAGGCAGCCATCGAGCGCCATCCGGACCGGTCGGCACGCCTGCGCGCGCTCGAAGCGCGTGCGGCCGAAGCGAATGATGTCGAGGAGGCCCGTGCCATCGCGGCAGAAATCGGCGGCATCATCGATGCCGCCGCTACTCCTTGGCGGTGAACCGGTCGTCCTGCTCGGGGTAGTGGCCGCCGTACGCCATGCCGAGGGACCCGGCGCCGACGAGCGCGGTCACGAAGCGCGGCCACCCGGACAGCACGTCGGTGAACAGCAGCCCGCTGCACACCAGCACGACCGCGTACAGCACCAGCGCGCCGTTGGACAACGTCAGCGGCCACAGCCCGCGCGCCGACCACAGGCGTACGCGGCGGCGCTTGTCGACGGCGGGCACCTCGGGGCCGGGAACGCCCACTCCGGCCGGGTCCTCGGGCGCCGGGAACCACGCGTCGCCGTGCACCGCCCAGCCGTTGTCGAGCACGAGCACCGCGACCGCCTCCCGGCCGGTCACCAAGGCGGGCAGCTTCTTGCCGCGCTGCTTGCCCGGCGACTTGAAGTGCTCGCGCGGCTTGTCCGCGTCCCACAGCAGCCAGCCGGTGCGGCCCTCGAAGGCGGGGAGCACGTTGCGCGGCGTCATGCCCTCGGGGTGGAACGCGACGCTCCAGCCGTCCTCGGACTGGACACGCCCGCCTCGGACGACGCCCCGCAGTGCGCGGGTGCCGGGGCCCGGCGCGGTCACGAACCGGACCCAGGCGCCGCGCGCCAGGGCGACGACGAACGCGAGCGGCACGCACACGAGCCCGACCCAGATCCACAACTCGTACGCGGACAGCGTCCTGCCGTCGAGGATGCGCGGCAGGTCCTCCTGGTACCCCTCGAAATTGCTGTGCCAGCTCTTGGTGAGCGGCCTGGAGTCGTCTCCGGCCCAGGCCCCGAGGTGCGGGGCCGAGGGCGCGTAGATGACCCGGACGGTGTCGCCGAAGGAGCGGTGGAACGAACTGCGTGTGCGGACGGTGGCCGCGTGCGTGTCGCCGGCCTCGTCGACGAGTTCCACCTGAAGTGTCTGCGTCCAGGAGTCCGACGACGGCATGCGCTGGCCGCGTCCCTGCCCGAGGTGGTGCTCCGTGTCCCACTCGTCGATGACCCGGACCTCCGCGACGACGCCCCCGGCCCGGCGGATCTCCTCGACCTGTGCGGGCGGCCCGGGGTCGCCCCAGGCCAGGAACGGCAAGCTGAGCGCCCAGCAGATCAGGGCGATACCCGTCAGGCCCCACCGCAGCCGCGCGGCGCGTTCCCGGGGAACGGCGGCCGGCAGCGCGCGCGAGGGCACGACCCCGCTGGGCGCGTCGAGCACCGCACGCGCCGCGTCGGTCGGATGCACGCGCCCCGCCACCAGGCGGTGCGCCGCCAGCACGAGCAACGCGCCCCCCGCGAGCCCCAGCAGGCCGAGCAGCAGCGCGAGACGCTGGTCCGGGTCGCCCCACGCGATCCACACCAGCAGACCGGCGAACGCCGCCAGCGGCCCGGCCGCCGCGACCCGCAGCAGCGCCGGAAGGCGCCGCACCGCCGCGTCGACGCGGCGGGGACCGGTCCCGGCGCTCATCGTTCCGCACACTCCCCCGCACCGACGCGAATCACCCGAACGAGGGTACGGTGCGCCCGGCCGGGCAAACCGCCCGGGGCGCCGCGTTCCGCGCACTCCGCCGCACCGTTCGGGGCAACGCCCCGGTGCGGTGGGGACGTTGAGGCCACGGCGCCGGACGCGGCTACCTCGGGCCGAGGCTGGTGTCGCCGAAGGAGATCAGCAGCCGGCGCAGCAGCGCGTCGAGGGCGGCCCGGTCGGCCGGGTCGAGCCCGGCGAGCATGCGTTCCTCGTTGGCGACGTGGTCCACGACGGCCCGGTCGATGAGGTCGAAGCCGGCGCCGGTGAGGCGGACGCGCACGGCGCGGCGGTCGTCGGGGTCCTGCCGCCGTTCGATGAGCCCTTTGCGCTCCAGGCGGTCGAGGCGGTTGGTGATGGCGCCCGAGGTGACCATCGCGGCGCGCAGCAGCCCGCCCGCGGTCAGCTCGTAGGGCGGGCCCGAGCGGCGCAAGGAGGCCAGCACGTCGAACTCGGGGAACTCAAGGCCGTGTTGCGCGAAGACCGGCTTCATGCCCTTCAGCAGGTGCTGGGAGGCGCGGTTGACGCGGCCGACGAGGGTCATGGCGTCGAGGCCGCCGAGGTCGGGGCGCTCCCGTTCCCACTGGCCGCGCAGTTCGTCGACGGCGTCGGTCTCTTCTTCACTCCCGGGCATGCACGCACCCTACCGATAGCTCAACGTTCATTAACTTGACGGACGCATATGACTCGTACGATTATCTCAACGTTGAGAAAATCAGCGTTGAGAGGGGTCACGTGTCCGTCTCCATACCCGGGGGCCGGCGGTGGGGCGTCGCCGCGCTCGCCGCGTTCGCGCCGGCCGCCTGGGGCACGACGTACATCACCACGACCGAGCTGCTGCCGCCGGACCGGCCGCTGCTGGCCGCGGCGCTGCGGGCCCTGCCCGCCGGGCTGCTGCTGCTCGCCGTCACCCGGAGGCTGCCCCGCGGCGCGTGGTGGGGCAAGGCCGCGGCGCTCGGCATGCTCAACATCGGCGCCTTCTTCCCGCTCATCTTCTACGGCGCCTACCAGCTGCCAGGCGGCGTCGCCGCCACGATCGGCGCGGTCTCCCCGCTGCTGGTCATCGCGTTCAGCGCCGGGCTGCTCGGCATCAGACCGGCGCCGGTCTCCCTGCTCGCCGGACTCATCGGCGTGGCGGGGGTCGCGCTGCTCGTGCTGCGCGGCGACGCCGCGTTCTCCGCCACGGGGGTCGCGGCGATGCTGGTGGCCACGACGCTGATGGCGTTCGCCGTCGTGCTCGGCAAACGGTGGGGCCGCCCGCCCGGCGTCGGACTGCTCGCCCTCACCGGCTGGCAGCTGACCGCGGGCGGCCTCGTCCTCGCGCCCCTCGCGCTGGCCGTCGAGGGCCCGCCGCCCGCCATGACGGCCGGCAACGCCGCCGGGTACGCCTACCTCGGCCTGATCGGCACCGCGCTGGCCTACGCGCTGTGGTTCCGCGGCATCGAACGGCTCCCCGCCGCCTCCGTCGCGTTCCTCGGGCTGATCAACCCGATCGTGGCCACGCTGGCCGGGCTGCTGCTGCTCGGCCAAACGCTGACCGCCTGGCAACTGGTCGGACTCGTCCTGGTGCTGACCGGCGTGCTCCTCGGCCAGCGCCCCCAGCGGCCCGGCCGTCCCCGAACGCCCGCCGGCGCACCGGCCGCACCCGCGCCGGCCGCAGCACCTGAACGCGCTCCCGCACCCCAGGAACCAGCCGTGGCCGCGCCCGGCAAAGCGGCGCCAACGGGCGGTTGACAGCGGCGGAAGCCTGCCCGAAGCATGCCCACCGGCCCGTGCGCCTGATCAGCCGGCACGCGGACTCCGGCACACGCCGCACGTTCGGCCGCGTGAACGAGCGCGACGACATCCTGCCGCTGCGCATCGACGGACAGGCCGCGACCCTCGAAGCCGCCGACCACGGCGCCTACCCGTTCTGGGAGACCGAGTTCGCCTACACCTACGGGGAACCCGCGCCCGACTCGCTCGCCGCGAGCTTCCTGCGCTATCTCACCAACGAGGTCGGCCAGGACATCATCCGCGCCCGCGACCACCGGCCCTGCTTGGAGCTGGAGAACCCGGTGCTGTGCCGGCCGTTGTGAGCGTGGTGAGCGCTGTGAGCCGCCCGCGCCGGCGCGTGGAGCGCGCCCGGCCCTGAACGCCTCCCGGGCCGCGGGCGGCACGGAACGCGCGCCCCGCCAGGAACCGGCCGCGCGCCCACCTCGTCGTCCCCACGGAACGGCAGTGGGAACGCGGGCGCGGGGCATACCGGAAAAACCCGACTTCAGCGCCCACTCGACGCCCGCCGGTGCGCACGGAGGGGCGAAGGATGCGAGAGTGACACGCGCATGCCACGCCCCGGGGCGCCGCGCGGCGCCCCCCGGTGCCGGGCGGCGGCCCCGCCGGGTCGGCAGGCCATCGGCATCAGAACTCGCGAGGGAGGCGGCACGGCCGTGCGGAACGGGCGGATCGAGTGGCGGAACGGCCGGCTTGACGGCCTGCTGACCCGGCTGCTCATGGAACTCAGGCGGTACGCGTCCGCCGAACCCCCCACGGAGCCGGAGCAGTTGCTCAACTGGCTGCGTCGGCACACCGGTTCCGAATTCGCCCTGGTGACGGACACCGGCACGGCCGAGGCCGCGAGCGAAGGGTTCCCGCACGACCTGCTCGACCCGCTGCGCCCGGCACTCGCCCGGGTCGCGGGCGGCGCGCTCGCCGCCGTCGCCACCCAGGCCGGCGGCCGGCAGGTGCACGTGGAGGCGCTGGAAACCCGCGCCCCGCGCCCGGTGCTCGTCACGGCGGGCGACGCGCCGCTGGACCGCGAGGCCGCCGCGCTGGCCTCGCACGCCGGCAGCGTCATCGCCGTCGCGCGCCGCGCCCACCTGGCGGAACGCACCGCGCGCGGGTACCAGGACAAGGCGCGGCAACTGCGGTTCGCCGTGTTCACGGCGCTGATGGCCGGCGACCCCGACCTCGCGCGCCGCATGACGACGGGGGCCGTGCCCCGGCTCCTGTCGGCCACGCGGGTGCGCGTGCACCTGCTGCACTGCGCGCCGGGCGACCGGGACCGGCTCGCGCAGACCTACCAGGACGCCGCGGGCTACCACGGCGCGGGCCTGATGGTGCCCTGCCCGGTGCACCCGCACCACTTCATCTGCGTGCTCGCCGACGACGAGAGCCCGCCGGAAGCGGGCCCGTTCGACGCGGCCTCACCCGACGGCGTGCCACCCGACCGGCACGACGCGACGTTGCGGCGCCTGGTGCTCAACAACCCGCACTACGCGCTCGGTGTCAGCGGCCCGCACCCGCTGGCCGCCACGGCCGAGGCGTACGCGGAGGCCGGGCACGCGCTCGCCGTCGCCAGGAACCTGCCCGACCGGGTGGCCGACTACCGCGGCCGGCTGCCGCTGGCGCGGCTGCTGCCCCGGCCCGCGGCGCCCGCGTGGGCCGGGGCGTTCCTCGATCCGCTCGCGTCCGCGCCGAAGCTGACCTCCGACATCGCGCGGCTGGCCGTGTCCGTCTCCCGGTCCGGCGTCGCCCGCCTGCTCGGGATCAGCCGCAACACCGTCACCACCCACATCGGCCGCGCCGAGGCGCTGCTCGGCCTCGACCTGACCGACGTGCGCGCCCGCGCCGCGCTCGACCTGGCCCTGTCCGTCGCCGGCTCGGGCCCCTGGCCCCCCGCGCGCGGCCGGCGAGGGGAGGGTCCGGGCCCCTCGCTGGACGCGCTGCTGCGCACGGGGGCCGCCGCGACCTGGGCGGCCGACCTGCTCAAGCCGCTCGCCGACCTGGACCGCCCAGGGCCCGGCAGCACGCTGCGGGTGTGGATCGAGGCCAACACCGACGCGCGTGAGGCGGGGCGGCGCCTCGGCATCAGCCGCAACACCGTGCGCGCGCACCTGCGCGCCGCCGAGAGCCTGCTCAACCGGGACCTGCTCACCCTCACGTCCGGCGTGCACGACGTGGTGCACGCCCTGCGCATCGCGGGCCCGCGCCCGAGGCGTTGAACGGCCCCCGGCACTGGCGTTCCCGCGGCGTGCGGTGCGGGGCGCGGTGGCGTCGGGCGGCGGAGCCCGCGCCACCGCCCGTTCAACGCACCACGCGCAGCCGGACGGTCGTCGGATGCGGCAGCTCGCTCTGGGCGAGGCGTTCGAGCCGGACGGGGGCGCCGCCCTCGCGCTCGAAGAGCCGCACGCCGTCACCGAGCATGACCGGCGCGAGGGACACCAGGATCTCGTCGAGCACCCCGGCCTCGACGCACTGCCGGGCGATGTCGGCCCCGAGCACGTTGACATAGGAGCCGCCGGCGGCCTCCTTGGCCAGCGCCACGGCCTCGTCGAGGTCGGTCACGAAGGTGTAGCCGGGCGGCGTCTTCGCGGGCGGGTTGTGGGTGACGACGAACTGCGGCCCGCTCCAGCCGCCGCCGAACGCCTCGCCCTCCCCCTCCATGCCCTCGTACGGGTCACTGCCCAGGAACGTGCGGTTCCCGACGAGCAGCGCCCCCACCTCGCTGATCAGCTCCTCGACCAGCGGGTTGGGGTCGAGGTGTTCCGTCAGCCACGACATGTCTCCCCCAGGACCGGCGATGAAGCCGTCCAGCGACATGGTGACCGAGTACAGCAACCTGCTCACGATCGCGCCTTTCACTCGAAATCGGTCCTGTGCTCCCCTTTCCGACTCCGGACCGTCCGCGAACTCATCGGTGCCCCCGCCCCCGCCTCCGCCGCCGCCTCACCCGGGCGCGAGTCCGTGGCCGGGCGCGTCGAGCCACGCGGTCGCCATGCCGTCCCTCGCGACTGTGAGCCCGAACCGCTCGACGCCCGGCCTGCCCGCCGCCCGCCACCAGTCGTGAACGGCGAGCAGTTCGTCCCACAACCGCCGCCGCCCGGCCCGGCGCACGACGGCGCCGGGCCCGGTGGCGTTCCGGCGCACGACCGCCGTCCACCCGTCCCCCGCCAGGTCGTAGAGCCACTGCGTGTGCCCGTCCGGGTGCGTCTCGACGGCGTGCGCCGCCCGCTGCATGCGCAGCCCGGCGAGGAAGGGGAACGGGTGCCACGGGCCGGGCGGCGGCCACGCGGCCGTGGTCGTGTCCGTGACCGGCAGGTCGCGGGGGTAGTCGGGAAGGGCCGAGCGCTGCGCGCGCGCCTTCATGAACTCCACGAGCGCGAGGAACCGGCCGTCGGCCGTGCCGTCCGCCCGGACGGTCAGCCGCACCAGCGCGTCGAGGGAGCTGTAGGGAGTGCCCCAGGGCGCCAGGATCACGCCGCCCGGCCGCACCTGCGCGAGCCACGCCGGGGGAACGGACCGGATGCCGCAGGTCGCGACGACGCGGTCGAACGGCCCGCGGCCGGGCGCGCCGAGGAGGCCGTCCCCGGTGACCACCCGGACGCCGAGGCCGGTCCTGCGCAGGGCGCGCCGGGCGCGGGCGGCGACGCGTTCGTCCACTTCCACGCTCGTGACGTGCCCGGCGCCGAGGCGGTGCGCGAGGAGCGCGGCGTTCCAGCCCGTGCCCGTGCCCACTTCGAGGACGCGCATGCCCGGCTCGGCGTCCAGCGCGGCGAGCATGGCGGCGACCAGCGAGGGCGCGGACGCGGAACTGGTCGGCACGCGCCCGGGGGACGCGCCGGCGTGCACGCCGTCGTCCCACTGCGTGACCACCGGGACATCCGCGTCGGCCGCCGCCCACCAGCGTTCCGGCTCATCCGCGCGGCGCACGGCCGCCACCGGCCCCGTGCCGTCGGGGTGGTAGGGCCAGATGAGGTCGGGCAGGAACACGGCGCGCGGCAGACTGCGCAGGACCTCCGCCCACGGGGCGCCCGCCCCGGCGGGCACGGGCCCGACGGGCGCGCGCGCCACGGCCGGACGGCTCACTCCTCGTCCTTCTCGTCGTCCTTGCGGTGCACGCCCGACCCCGAGGGCGGCGGGCTGTCCGGCGTGGGCGGCGGCGGCTGGAACGGCGTCCCCGGCAGGTTGTCCTGCGTCTCTCCCTCGCCACGGCCGTGCTGACCTGCCACGTTCCCTCCCATGCTCCGGCGGGCGCCCGGCGGGCGGCCCTCACGGCACGTGACGGTAGCCGCCCCGCGGGGGCGTGCGGCAGGGCGCGCGACCGGGCCCACCCCACCGGCGGGCGCCGGTGCCGTTCGGTGGCACGGCGGCCCGGCGTCAGTCGCCGCTCGCCTCGGGCCGGTAGGCGAGCACCGCGTCCAGATAGGCGGATATGGCGTCGCGGTTGCGGGCCAGGCACCGGATGCGGTCGGTCATCCGGTCCCGTTCGCGCGTCAGGGTCGCGATCATCTCCGGTGTCGCGTCCGGGAAGTAGATGGTGCGCGGCGTGTCGAGGCACGGCAGGATCTGCCGGATGATCCGGGTCGGCAGGCCGGCGTCGAGCAGCCCCCTGATCTGGAGCACCCGGTCGACGAGGCGTTCGTCGTACTCGCGGTAGCCGTTCGCGGCACGGGCCGCCACGATCAGCCCCTGCTCCTCGTAGTAGCGCAGCAACCGCCGGGAGGTGTCGGTCCGTTGCGACAGCTCACCGATGCGCATGTGGGCCACCTCACAAGGCTCCGTGTTGACCGTTCCACCGGTGTGAGGGTTGGACGATCGGCGCCGGACGACGCACCGAAGCGTACCCGAGGGACCGGAAGTGAGCCTCATGGACAATCAGTTGTTCGACTACAGCCCCATCGTCGACCGCGCGCCGATCCACTGGCCCGGAGGCGCCCGCGTGGCGTTCTACCTGGCCGTGAACGTCGAGCACTACCGCGTCGACCGGCCCTCGACCAGCATCTTCGCCGACACCAGGGAGCTGTCCCCCGACCCGCTGAACTACGGCTGGCGCGACTACGGCCCCCGGGTGGGGATCTGGCGGCTGATCGACACGCTCGACCGGCTCGGCGTGCGGGCCAGCGTGATGCTCAACTCCGACGTGGCCGCGCGGTACCCGCGGATCATCGAGGCGGGCAGGCAGCGGGACTGGGTCTGGGCCGCGCACGGCAGGAACAACTCCACCCTCCAGGCCGACATGCCCCGCGAGGAGGAACGCGCCTACCTGACCGACGTGGTCGGCACGATCGAACGGGCCACAGGCCGCAGGCCGCTCGGCTGGCTGGGTCCGGCGCTGACCGAGACCTACCACACCCCGGAACTGCTCGCGGAACTCGGCCTGCGGTACGTGCTCGACTGGGCCAACGACGACCAGCCGTACCGCCTGAACGTGCCCGGCATGCTGAGCGTGCCCTACTCGATCGAGATCAACGACGTGCAGATGTTCGTCGGCAAGGCCCTCAGCGGGCCGGAGTTCGTGCGCGTCGTGACCGACCAGCTCGACCAGCTGTACGCCGAGTCGGCCGGCAGCGGCCGGGTGATGTCCCTGGTCCTGCACCCGTTCGTGATCAACCAGCCCTTCCGCCACCGGTACCTGGAGCAGGCACTTGAGTACATCGTCCGGCACCCGGGGGTGTGGCTGACGACGAGCGACGAGATCGCCGACCACTACACCCGCAGCACCGCTCCGTGACAGCGACGGACGATGCCACCCGAAAGGGCTAACGCACCGCCGAGTCCGGGGAACGAGCCGCGCGGGCGGCCTGCCGACCGGACTCGGCGGAGTACGGAAAGCTTTTCGGACGTCGACGCGCGCTCCGGGCTCCGCGCATGGTCCCGAAAGCCCCTCTCCGCTCGGGCAAGGCCACACACCCTGCTCCGGGCGCAGGCCGCCAGCTCCCCTGCGGCGTCGAGAAGGCCGGTCACGGCCCCGCCGTCCCCGGCGCGCCGGGCGAGGACCGAGGCTTCGAGGTAGAGCGCGCCCCGGACAGCCCGCGTTCCGGTGGCACCGTCGTCCTCCAGGTCGCGCAGCGCCTGAGGGACCAGCCGGTACCCCTTGTCGTGGCGGGCCGCGTCGCCCAGAAGTCGGGCCAGGTCCCACCGTTCGATCGCGACCTGCCGGGGGTCCCCTGAGTGAGGAGCGGCGGCCGACATGCGTCCCAGAGCGTGCCGAGCGAGGTCCACGAAGCCGAGCCGCCGGGCCGCCACGTAGGCGGCGCGCCCCAACTCGGCCTGGAGCCAGTACGCGCGCTCACGGTCCCGGCCCTGCCGGTCGTGCACCAGCGTGGCGTGGTTGACCTCGCTGATCAACCCGGGTAGTGCCTCGGCGAGTTCGAATTGCAGGCCCGCTTGCCGCCTGGCGCCGAGCAACCGCACGTCCGCCTCAAGGACCGGCAACGGGCGCGGGGGCGGGTCGGTCTCCTCTGGAACGACGTCCCAGTCGTCCAACGCGGCGGCGATGGGAGTCAGCAGCACGTCGAGCCGGTCCCGTTGCAGCATCTGGATGTAGGGCTGCCCGTACAGCACGCTGACGTTGACGCTCAACGCGCGGGCGATGCCGGCCACGACGCTGGGGCTCGAGTAGCGCTGTCCCCTCTCGACACGGGAGATCTGGGCCGGGGCAACGTGCGCGCGGCGCGCCAGCTCGCGCAGGGTGAAGCCACAGAGCTTGCGGACCGCTTGGATGCGCGTGCCGATGCCCTCCACGGGCACGGCGGGGGGTGCTGGCATAGGAGACTCCACGTCGCCGTCCTTGCGCTGACACCTCGGACGGTACCCCTGGCGGAAGTGAAGGGAACGGCGAACGGCTTCTCCGGAGGCGCGGCCCGACCGGCCCCGGCCTTTCGGGCCACCCGAAGTTGTTTCGCCGCGGCCCGGAAATTCACCTGATCCGGGCAACAGGCAGTACACCGAACGTCGCGTCTCCGGCCGGACCGTCTGCCCCGCCGAAAACGTGCGCGTCCGGGGCTTCGGTCCTCAACCCGCACGGCGACTACGGTGGGCGTATGGGTGATCACACGCTGCTGGAGGGGTTGAGGAAGCTCGGCCCTTGGGGGGTCATGTCGATCCCGGACGCGCAACGGCAGCTGGAGCCGCTGGCCCGGCGGGTCGCCGCGTCGCGGGAGGACATCGCGCTGACCGATGCGGAGGACACCATCATCGCGCTGGTCGTCAGTCCCGCAGCGCTGGAGGACCTGGAGGACGAACTGGCCGCCACCCGCGCCGAGCTGCGCAAGCTGCGGGGCGAGGCGGGAGTGCCCCACGAGGAGGTCGTCAGGGACCTGCGCGGCTCCCGATGAGCGGAATCGGGGGCGGCGCCGAGTGAGACGGAAACTGAGACGGAGGGGCGGACCCGATCGGGTCCGCCCCTCCGTGCGTGCTGGTCGCGCGTGGAGGCCGTGACGGGAATCGAACCCGTGTCACTCGCTTTGCAGGCGAGTCCCTCAACCACTCGGGCACACGGCCGGATGCCCCCAATCTGCCGCCGGGTGTCGGCCAGGTCAACGAGTCGGGGGCGGAGTTGGCGCGGGCTCACGTGCTTTTCACGGCCGTTCACACCGCGACACAGGCGGAACGCCCCGGGCGGTCGGGTCAGGGGCGGATCAGCAGTTGGAGTTCGAACGTGTAGCGGGACGCGCGGTACAGGTGCGTGCCGTACTCCACGGCGTGGCCCTTGTCGTCGAACGCCGTGCGGCGCATGCTCAGCAGCGGCGCGCCCGGCGGCTCGGCGAGCAGGGCCGCCTCCTCCTCCGTCGCGGCGCGCGCGCCGATCGACTGGCGGGCGCTGTGGAGCGTGGTGCCGGCCGCGCGCAGCAGGCGGTAGAGGCCGGTGGCTTCGAGGTCGCGCCGCGCGGGGGCGGGGACGGGCGGCGGCAGGTAGTTGCGCAGGAACGCGATGGGGTCGCCGTGGGTGAGCCGCAGCCGTTCTATCCGCCGCACGCCGGTGCCCTCGGCGATGCCGAGGGCGGCGGCGACGTCCGGCGGCGCGGGCAGGTCCGCGACGTCCAGGACGCGCGTGCCGGGGTGCTGGCCCGCCGCCTCCAAGTCGTCGTAGAGGCTGCTGAGTTCGAGCGGCCGTTTGACCTGGCTGCGGACCACCTGGGTGCCGATGCCCCGGCGGCGCACCAGCAACCCCTTGTCGACCAGGGCCTGGATCGCCTGGCGCACCGTCGGGCGGGACAGGCCGAGGCGGCCGGCCAGCTCGATCTCGTTGCCCAGGAGGGCGCCGGGCGCGAGCTGGCCGTGCTCGATCGCGGCCTCCAGTTGCTGGGACAGCTGGAAGTACAGCGGCACGGGGCTCGTGCGGTCGATGCTGAACTTCACGTCCACAAGCGGGTCACCGTCCGTAGAAGGCGGGGCGTTCGGCCATCTCGACCGGCACGCGGCGGCCCGTGCGCTGGGCCTCGATGCCCGCGGCGCAGGCCGCGACCGCGGCGTAGCCGTCCCAGGCTCCGGGGCCCGTGACCTCGCCGCGGCGCGCGGCGTCCGCCCACTCCTGCACCTCGCGGTCGTAGGCGTCGGCGAACCGGGTCAGGAAGTCGGGCGCGATCTCGCCGCCCCAGCGCCCGGCGGTGTTGGTGAGCAGGCCGTGGGCCTCGCCGATGCGGGCCGTGCCGTGCTCGCACACCGCCTCGGCCTGCACCTGGTAGCCGAAGCCCCCGTTGACGAAGATCTCGACGTCGACCACGACGCCGCCCGTGGTCTCGAACACCACGAACTGCGGGTCGCTGAGCCCGGTTTCGGTGACCGACGCCGGGGTGGGCCGGTAGACGCGGACGGCGGCGATCTCCTGCCCGAGCAGCCAGCGGGCGGCGTCGAACTCGTGGGAGACCGAGTCGTTGATGACCATGTCGTTGGTGAAGTACGGGTGGACGGAGAGGTTGCGGTGCCGGCAGTGCAGCATGAGGGGGCGGCCCAGCTCGCGGTCCGCGAGCAGCCGGGCCAGTCGGCGGTACTCCGCATCGTAGCGGCGCATGAACCCCACCTGGACGCGGCGGTGGCCGAGCTTCTGCTCGGCGGCCAGGACCCGCAGGGCCGAGGCCGCGTCCGGGGTCAGCGGCTTCTCGCACAGCACCGGCAGGTCGCGTTCGAGCGCGGCGAGCAGCGTTTCCTCGTGCGCGGGTCCTGGCGACGCGATGAGTACGGCGCCGACGCCGGGCGCGGCCAGGGCCGCGTGCGGGTCCGTGTGCACGGCGCAGTCCTCGATGCGCGCGGCGACCTCGGCGGCCCGGTCGCCGTCGGGGTCGGCGACGGCCGCGACGCGGGCGCCGCTGATGACCTCGTCGATGCGGCGGACGTGGTCGGCGCCCATCAGGCCGGTGCCGATGACGGCGACACCGAGGGGTGCGGTGGTGCTCATGGTGCTGCTCCTCGAATCGTGCGCGTGCGGTGCCGGTGGGCGGGCCGCGACCCGTTCCCGGCGTCAACGGGCCGCCCGGCGCGGCGCGTTGATGAAGCGTCAGGCGCCACAGGATGCCAGGTAACGGCGGGTGCGCCGGGCGACGGGCAACGGCTGTTCCGGCGGGCACGGGTACATGTCCTGCTCGACGATGGCGAACAGGTCGACGCCCAGGGCGCGCGCGGCCCGCAGGACGGGCGGCAGGTCGGGTACGCCGGCGGGCGGCTCGGTCATGACGCCGCGCCGCACGGCCGTGCCGAACGGCAGCCGCTCGGCTCGGACTTCGGCGAGGACGGCGGGGTCGACCTGTTTGAGGTGGAGGTAGCCGACGCGTTCCCCGTAGGTCTCGATGAGGCGAACGCTGTCGCCGCCGCAGTACGCGTAGTGCCCGGTGTCGAGGCAGAGGGAGACGGACGCCGCGTCGGTCGCGTCGAGGAAGCGCGTGACGGTCGTCTCGTCCCCGACGTGCGTGTCGGCGTGCGGGTGGACGACCATGCGCAGGCCGAACTCCTCGCGCAGGCGCGCGCCGAGCCAGTCGGAGCCGCCGGCGAGGTCGGCGAACTGGCGGGGGCCGAGCACGTCGGGCTCCAGCTGTTCTCCGCTGGCCGGGTCGCGCCAGAACTCCGGTATGACGACGAGGTGTTCGCCGCCCGTGGCCCGGGTGAGCGCGGCGACGCGCCGCACCTCGGCCCAGGTGGCGTCCCACACGGCGGGGCCGCGGTGCAGGGCGGTGAAGACCGTTCCGGCGGAGACGCGCAGTTCGCGGCGCGCGAGTTCGTCGGTCAGGCGGGCCGGGTCCGTGGGCAGGTAGCCGTGCGGGCCGAGTTCGATCCAGTGGTAGCCGGCCTCCGCGACCTCGTCGAGGAACCTGCTCCACGAGGTCTGCCGTGGGTCGTCGGAGAACCAGACGCCCCACGAGCAGGGGGCCGAGCCGACGCGGATGGTCGCGTCCGGGTGCGCTGGTGGTGTCACGGGCTGAGTCACTGGCCAGGTCACTTCCTCTCCCTCTGCGTCCCGCCGCGGGGCCTGGCGGGTCCCGGCGGGCCGAACGGGCCGGGGCCGCCCGGCGCCGTTCGCGCGGTGCTTGTCGTTCGCGCCGTTCCTCTCCTGCGGTTTCCGCTGCCGGTCGCCGGTCGTCGTGGCCGTCGTGGCCGTCGTGGTCAGGATCGTTCCCGGCCTCCGGGGGCGTCCGGGGTGTCCTCGGTGGTCCCGGTGTGCTGGTCGTCTTCCCCACGTTCCCCGGGAGTTCCGGGGCGCGCGGGCGCGTCGGGGAGGCTGCCGGTGTCCACGCCGCCGACCCGGGCGAGTTCGTGCTTCAGCGCGGCGAGTTCGGCGCCGCCCGCCATGTGCAGGGTCAGTTCCTCAAGCGTGACGCGCTCGCGCGGCTCGCTCAGCTCTACCGTGCCGAGGCGCAGCACGGTGAAGTGGTCGCCGACCAGGTAGGCGTGGTGGGGGTTGTGGGTGATGAACACGACGCCGAGGCCGCGTTCGCGCGCGGCGGCCACGTACTTGAGGACGACGCCCGACTGCTTGACGCCGAGCGCGGCGGTCGGCTCGTCGAGGATGAGCACGCGGGCGCCGAAGTGCACGGCGCGTGCGATGGCGACGGACTGCCGCTGGCCGCCGGAGAGCGAGCCGATGGGCTGCTCCATGTCGTCGAGCGCGATGCCCATGGCGCGCAGCGACTCGTCCGCGACGCGTTTCATGCGCGGGATGTCGAGCCGCTGGAGGGGCCAGGGGCCCCGGGTGAGTTCCGAGCCGAGCCAGAAGTTGCGCCACACCGGCATCAGCGTGACGGTCGCGAGGTCCTGGTAGACGGCGGCGATGCCGCGCGCGAGCGCGTCGCGGGGCGAGGAGAGCCGGGCCGGTTCGCCGTCGATGAGCAGTTCGCCCTCGCTGTGCCGGTGCAGCCCGGAAACGATCTTGATCAGCGTGGACTTGCCCGCGCCGTTGTCCCCGAGCACGCACGTCACCTCGCCGGCCCTGACGGTGAGGTCCACGCCGTGCAGGGCGCGGTTGGTGCCGTAGGTCTTGCCGACGCCGGTCAGCCTGACCAGTTCGCGCCCGGCGCGCGCGCCGGTGTCGTTGTCGCTCATGCGCCGCGCCTCCGGGTGGCCTGCTTGCGGACGTAGAGGTTGAGGAGCGTGGCGAGCAGCAGCATCGCGCCGAGGAAGAACATGAACCAGTCCGGGTCCCAGTCCGCGTACACGATGCCCTGGGAGACCATGCCGAACAGGAACGCGCCGATGACCGGCCCGGTGATCGAGCCGTAGCCGCCGGTCAGGAGGCAGCCGCCGATGACCGCCGCCGCGATGTAGAGGAGTTCGTTGCCGACGCCGCCGCCGGACTGGATCGTGTTGAACGCGAACAGCTGGTGCATGCCGACGAACCAGGCGGTGAAGCCGACCAGCATGAACAGGCTGACCTTGACGAACGCCACGGGCACGCCGACCGCCCGCGCGCTGTCCTGGTCGCCGCCCGCCGCGAAGATCCAGTTGCCGTACTTGGTGCGCAGCAGGACCCAGGCGGCCAGCGCCGCGAAGCCGAGCCACCACAGGACGGTGACGCGGATGTTGGTGCCGCCGATGCCGAGGGTGGAGGAGAAGACCTGGCGCGCCTGCTCGAAACCCTCCATGTCGCGGATGGAGTCGGTCGCGACATTGCCGGTGACGGCCTTGGTGATGGCCAGGTTCAGGCCCTGGAGCATAAGGAACGTGCCCAGGGTGATCAGGAAGCTCGGCAGCCGGGTCCGCACCAGCATCAGCCCGTTGAACGCGCCGATCGCGAGGGACAGGACGAGCGCGACCAGCACGCCCGACCACACGTTCAGGGTGAACTGGAACGCGACCATGCTGGCCGTCAGCGCCGATGACGTGACCGCGACGCCCGCCGAGAGGTCGAACTCGCCGCCGATCATCAGCAGCGCGACCGCCAGGCCCATGATGCCGAGCGTCGAGGACTGGTACAGCACCGTGGACAGGGAGTCGAGCTGCCGGAACGTCGGCGCCACCGCCCAGAACAGGACGTACACCGCGAGCGCCCCGATGAGGGCGCCCATCTCGGGCCGGGACAGTACCCGGCGGGGCAGGGACGGGGCGGTCACCGGGTGCCGTTCCTGGCGTACTCGGCGACCTCGCCGATGTTGTCCCGGTCGACGAACGCCGGCCCGGTGAGCACGGGTTCCGCGCCGCCCCCGCTGAAGTTGCCGTTGTTGTGGTACAGCCACAGGCTGTCGATGGCGAGGTAGCCCTGGAGGTAGGGCTGCTGGTCGACGGCGAACTCGACCCGCCCGTCCTCGATCGCCGGCACCACCTCGGTGTTGAGGTCGAACGTCGCGACCGTCGCGTCGCTGCCTGCGTCCGCGACCGAGTCGACGGCCGTCAGCGCGAACGGCGCGCCCAGCGCCACCACGTAGTCGACGGCGGGCTCCTGCCGCAGCTTGGCCTCGATGGTGGCGCGCACCGACGGCATGTCGGCGCCCTCCACGTACAGGATCTCCGTCTCGCCCTCGAAGGTGTCGGCCACGCCCGCGCAGCGCGCCTCGTGGCCGACGTTGCCCTGCTCGTGGATGACGCAGACGGCGTGCTCGGCGCCCTCGTCGTTCAGCCGCTCGCCGAACGCCTGCCCCGAGACGGTCTCGTCCTGCCCGAAGAACGACAGCAGGCCGAGGTCCTGCCACGTGTCCATGCCGGAGTTGAGGCCGACGACGGGTATGCCCGCCTCCGCGGCCTGCTGGATCGCGCCGGTCAGGCCCTCCGGGTTGGCCAGCGAGATGGCGATGCCGTCGACGTCCTGGTCGATGGCGTTCTGGATGAGGTTGGCCTGCCCCGAGACCGCCGGGTCGCTGGCGTAGACCAGCTCGGCGTTGCTCTTCTGCGCGCCGGCTTCCGCGCCCTTGCGCACGGTGTCCCAGAACGTGTCGCCCGGCGCGCCGTGTGTGATGAGCGCCACCTTCATGCGCGGGGTGTCGGCCACTCCCGCCGCTGCCGCCTCCTCGGCCCGCTCGCGGGCGGCCTTGCCGCCCGTACTGCTCGAACAGGCCGTCGCGAGCAGCAGGCCGGCGGCGCAGAGGGCCGCGCCGGCGGTGCGATACACACGTTTCATCGTCCGGAACCTCACTTCGGTGTGAGCGCTGGGCGCGGCCGGCCCTCGTCACGGAGGACCGTGGGTGCCGATGCGCGCAGCAAACTCCCCACCCGCTGAGCATGTCAATACTTTGTCCTGACAATACATTGACAGGTGCTCGCGGCGCGCCTACACCTGAGGGGTATGGCCGGACCGCTGGACCTCATCACCATGGGACGCATCGGCGTTGACCTCTACCCGCTCGAAACCGGTGTGCCGCTGGCGCGCGTGGAGACGTTCGGGAAGTTCCTCGGCGGATCCCCGACGAACGTGGCGGTCGCCGCGGCCAGGCTCGGCCGTTCCGCGGCCGTCATCAGCAGGACGGGCCGCGACCCGTTCGGCGACTACTGCCGTCAGGCCCTCGCGGAGTTCGGCGTCGACGACCGCTGGGTGACGCCCGTCGACGGGCTGCCGACGCCCGTGACGTTCTGCGAGATCTTCCCGCCCGACGACTTCCCGCTGTACTTCTACCGGCAGCCGAAGGCGCCCGACCTGGTGATCGAGCCGGACGAGCTCGATCTGGCCTCCGTCGCGGCGGCGCGCGTGTTCTGGGCGAGCGGCACCGGGCTGTGCGAGGAGCCGAGCAGGACGGCGACGCTCACCGCACTCGCGGCGCGCTCGGCGGCCGGGGGCGCGGGCCGCGTGGCCACGGTGTTCGACCTCGACTGGCGGCCGGTGTTCTGGCCCGAGGGCTCCGCCGCCGCCGCGCGCCCCCACTACCTGGCCGCGCTGGCGCACGCCACGGTCGCGGTGGGGAACGTGGCGGAGTGCGAGGTCGCGACCGGCGAACGCGAGCCCCTGGCGTGCGCCGAGGCGCTGCTGGCCGCCGGGGTGGAGCTCGCGGTCGTCAAACGCGGCCCCGCCGGGGTGCTGCTCGCGCACCGCGACGGCCGGGTGGCCGAGGTGCCGCCGCACCCGGTCGAGGTCGTGAACGGGCTCGGCGCGGGCGACGCGTTCGGCGGCGCGCTGTGCCACGGGCTGCTCGCCGGCTGGCCGCCCGACCGGCTGGCCAGGTACGCGAACGCGGCCGGCGCGCTCGTCGCCGGGCGGCTCGCGTGCTCGGCGGCCATGCCGTTCGCGCACGAGGTGGACGCGCTGCTCGCCGCCGCCGCGCCCGGGGGTGCCGCGTGAGCATCGACGTCACCGAGCTGGTGACCGTGCGCAGCCGCCACCCGGAGGCGATCGCCGAGGCCGCGGCCCGGCGGGCGCGCCGCCCGCTGCTGGGCGAACGCGGCCGGCTGCTGATCATCGCCGCGGACCACCCGGCGCGCGGCGCGCTGGCCGTCGGCGGCCGGAAGCTCGCCATGGGCAACCGGCTCGACCTGCTGGAACGGCTGACGCTCGCGCTGTCGCGGCCCGGCGTGGACGGGGTGCTCGGCACCGCCGACATCCTGGACGACCTGCTGCTGCTCGGCGCGCTGGAACGCAAGGTGGTCATCGGCTCGATGAACCGCGGCGGCCTGGCCGGTTCGGTGTTCGAGCTGGACGACCGGTTCACCGGGCACAGGGCCGAGGACATCGCGCGGCTCGGGTTCGACGCGGGCAAGCTGCTGCTGCGCATCGACCGTTCCGACGCCGGGTCGCTCAGCACCCTGCACGCGGCGGCCAGGACGGTGGACGAGATGGCGGCGCGGCGGCTCCCGGTGTTCGTCGAGCCGTTCCTGTGCCGCCGCGTCGACGGGCGGGTGACCTCGGACCTGGGCGCCGAGGCCGTCGCGACGTCGCTCGCCATCGCCTCCGGGCTCGGCGGCACCTCCGCCTACACGTGGCTGAAGGTGCCGGTGGCCGCCGCCCCCGAGGCGACCGAACGCGCGCTGGCCGCCACGACCCTGCCGGCCGTCCTGCTCGGCGGCGACGTGACCGCCGACCAGGACGCCGTGTTCGGGCGGTGGCGCGCCGCGCTGCGGCTGCCGACCGTGCGCGGCCTCGTCGTGGGCCGCGCCCTGCTGTACCCGCCGGACGGCGACGTGGCGAAGGCCGTGGACACCGCCGTCGGTCTGCTCTGAACGTGCCCGGCCGGTGGCGCGCTCCGCCGCCGGCCGGCCGGAACCGCCGTGAGGACGTGACCCGTTGACCGTGAACGCACGCACCGAGGCCGCCGCCCGCCGCCACCTGCCCGCCGGGTCCGCTAGCGCGGGCCCCTACAGCCTGGACATCTCGCCCGCGAGCGCCGGCTGGGCGCACTCCTCGCTGCGGATACTGCCGCTCGCGCCCGGCGGCCTGCACACGTTCGCCACCGGTGACAGCGAGTGGATCGTGCTGCCGCTGGCCGGCTCCTGCACGGTCACCGCCGAGGGGCGCACGTTCGAACTCGCGGGCCGCACCGATGTGTTCACGGCCGTCTCCGACTTCGCCTACGTGCCGCGCGACGCCGAGGCGACGGTCGCCTCCGCGGGCGGCGGCCGGTTCGCGCTGGCCGGCGCGCGCTGCGCGCGCCGGCTGCCCGCGCGCCGGGGCGCGGCCGAGGGCGTGCCGGTGGAGCTGCGCGGCGCGGGCGCCTGCTCGCGGCAGGTCAACAACTTCGCCGCCGCCGGGGTGTTCGAGGCGGACCGGCTGATCGCCGTCGAGGTCCTGACGCCCGGCGGCAACTGGTCCTCCTACCCGCCGCACAAGCACGACGAGGCGGTGCCGGGCGCCGAGTCCCGCCTTGAGGAGATCTACTACTACGAGATCGCCGCCGCGCCCGGCGGCCCGGGGGCCGAGGGCGTCGGCTACCAGCGCGTCACCCCGGCGGGGCCGGGCGGCACGGACGTGCTGGCAGAAGTGCGCGGCGGCGACGCGGTGCTGATCCCCGACGGCTGGCACGGCCCGTCCATCGCGGCGCCCGGGCACGACATGTACTACCTGAACGTCATGGCAGGTCCGGACGCGGAACGCGCGTGGCTGATCAGCGACCATCCCGACCACGCGTGGGTCAGGGACCGCTGGCGGGACGAAGTCCCCGATCCCAGGCTGCCGTTGTACGCCCCGGGCGCGCCGGGGGCGGGCCGGTGAGCGCGCGGCTGACCGTGGCCCAGGCCCTCGTCCGCTTCCTGGCCCGGCAGTACACGGAACGGGACGGGCTGCGGCACCGGCTCATCGACTCCTGCTGGGGCGTGTTCGGGCACGGCAACGTGGCGGGCCTCGGGCAGGCGCTGGTCGAGAGCGGCCACGCGCCCGGCGCCGAACTCCCGTTCCACCAGGGGCGCAACGAGCAGGCGATGGTGCACGCGGCCGTCGGCTTCGCACGCCAGCGCAACCGGCTCTCGGCGCAGGCCGTCACCACCTCCATCGGGCCCGGCGCCACGAACCTGGTCACGGGCGCGGCCCTCGCCACCGTCAACCGGCTGCCGGTGCTGCTGCTGCCGGGCGACACGTTCGCGACGCGGCCCGCCGACCCCGTGCTCCAGCAGCTCGAACACCCGGGCGCGGGCGACATCTCGGTGAACGACGCGCTGCGCCCGGTCAGCCGCTGGTTCGACCGCGTGCACCGGCCCGAGGCGCTGGTGCCCGCGGCCCTCGATGCGATGCGCGTGCTGGCCGACCCGGCGCAGACGGGCGCGGTGACGCTGGCCCTGCCGCAGGACGTGCAGGCCGAGGCGTTCGACTGGCCCGACGCGTTCTTCGCCGTGCGCGTGTGGCCGGTGCCGAGGCCCGCGCCCGACCCGGCGGCGCTCACCGCCGCGGCGCGCGCGATCCGGGCCGCGCGCCGCCCGTTGCTCGTGGCCGGCGGAGGGGTGCACCACAGCGAGGCGGAGGACGCGCTGCGGGAGCTGGCCGACGCCACCGGCATCCCGGTGGCCACCACGCAGGCGGGCAAGGGCGCGCTGCCGCACGACCACCCGTGCGAGGTGGGCGGCGTCGGGCACACCGGCTCGGCCGTCGCGGACGACCTGGCCGGGCGCGCCGACCTGGTGATCGGCGTCGGCACCCGCTGGACGGACTTCACCACCGCGTCCGGGACGCTGTTCGCCGAGCCGTCCGTCCGGTTCGTCAACCTGTCGATCACGGGCCATGACGCGCACAAGATGGGCGGGCTGCCCCTGGTCGCGGACGCGCGCGCCGGTCTGACGGCGCTCACGCGGGCGCTCGACGGCCACCGGGTCGCGGAGGAGTACGTGATGGAGTACACGGCGGGCAAGGAGCGCTGGAACGCGGTCACGCGCGCCGCGTTCACCCCGCGCGCCGAGAGCGACCGCCCCACGCAGACGCACGTGATCGGCGCGCTGGACGCGGTCGTCGGGGACGCGGACGTCCTCGTGAACGCGGCCGGCTCGCTGCCGGGCGACCTGCACAAGCTGTGGCGCGCCAGGTCGCCGCGCCAATACCACCTGGAATACGGCTACTCCTGCATGGGCTACGAGATCCCCGGGGCCATCGGCGTCGGCCTGGCCGCGCCGGGCACAGCGGTGTGGGCGCTCGTGGGCGACGGCACGTACCTGATGATGCCGACGGAGCTGGTCACGGCCGTGCAGGAGGGCATCGCGCTGAAGCTCGTGCTGCTCCAGAACCACGGCTACGCGTCCATCGGCGGGCTGTCGGAGGCGACCGGCGCCGAGGGGTTCGGCACCGCCTACCGGTACCGCGCCGCCGACGGCTCGTTCACCGGCGACCCGCTGCCGGTCGACCTGGGCGCGAACGCCGCCTCGCTCGGCCTGACCGTCTTCCGGGCGGCGACCTGCGGGGAGTTGCGGGGCGCGCTGGCGGCGGCGCGCGCCGCCCGGGGGCCCGCGTGCGTGTACGTCGAGACGGACCCGGCGGCCACGGCGCCGCCCGCGGCGGCGTGGTGGGACGTTCCCGTGGCGCAGACCTCGGCCCGGCCGGCCGCGCGGCGGGCCCGCGAGGAGTACGAACGGCGGGCCGCGGGCCGCCGCCGCCACCTGTGACCCCGCCCGCGGCGCCCGCGGGCGCGGGGCCGCCGGGCGGTCCGCACGTTCCGCACCTCTCGCACGTTCCGCACGGCCAGAACGAAGGAGTGCACGGCATGAGGACCATCGGCCACTTCGTCGACAACGCGCCGGCCGCCGGCCGCTCGGGGCGGCACGGGCCGGTCCACGACCCCGCGACCGGCGAGCTGACCGCGCGGGTCGCGCTCGCCTCGGCCGCCGAGGTGGACGCGGCCGTGGCCGCCGCAGCGGCGGCGGCGCGCTCGTGGGGGCGCGCGTCGCTCGCGCGGCGCACCGGGGTGCTGTTCCGGTACCGCGAGCTGCTGGTGGCGCACCGCGAGGACGTGGCCGCGCTGATCACGGCCGAGCACGGCAAGGTGCCGGGCGACGCGCTCGGCGAGGTCGCGCGCGGTCTTGAGATCGTGGAACTGGCCTGCGGCATCCCGGAGAAGCTCAAGGGCGAGCTGTCCATGGAGGTGTCCACAGGTGTGGACGTGGCGTCGATCAGGCAGCCGCTCGGCGTGGTCGCCGGCATCACGCCGTTCAACTTCCCCGCCATGGTGCCGCTGTGGATGTTCCCGCTCGCGGTGGCCTGCGGGAACGCGTTCGTCCTCAAGCCGAGCGAGAAGGCGCCGTCCGCCGCGCTGCTGCTGGCCTCGCTGGCCGCCGAGGCCGGGCTGCCGGCCGGCGTGCTGAACGTCGTCAACGGCGACCGCGAGGCCGTCGGCCGGCTGCTCGCCCACCCGGACGTGGCGGCGGTGAGCTTCGTCGGCTCGACGCCGGTGGCGCGCGCGGTGCACCGCGAGGCGACGGCGCACGGCAAGCGGGTGCAGGCGCTCGGCGGCGCCAAGAACCACATGCTGGTGCTGCCCGACGCCGACCTCGACCTGGCGGCGGACGCCGCGGTCGGCGCGGCCTACGGCTCCGCGGGCGAGCGGTGCATGGCGGTCTCCGTGCTGGTCGCGGTCGGCGAGGACACCGCGGACGCGCTGGTGGAACGCCTCGCCGCGCGCGCCGCCGCGGTGCGGGTGGGCCCCGGCACCGACCCGGACGCGGAGATGGGGCCGCTGATCACGGCCGCGCACCGCGAGCGCGTGGCCGGCTACGTCGCGGGCGCGGCGGCCCAGGGCGCGCGGGTCGTGCTCGACGGCACCGGGCTGCGCGTGCCGGGGCACGAGGCGGGCTTCTTCCTCGGGGTGTCCCTGCTCGACCGCGTGACCGCGGAGATGGACGCCTACCGCGACGAGATCTTCGGCCCGGTGCTGTGCGTGGTGCGGGCCGCGTCGTACGAGGAGGCGATCGCGTTGATCAACGCCTCGCCGTGGGGGAACGGTTCGGCCGTGTTCACGCGGGACGGGCGCGCGGCCCGCCGTTTCCAGCTTGAGGTGGAGACCGGCATGGTGGGCGTGAACGTGCCGATCCCCGTTCCCGTCGGCTACCACTCCTTCGGCGGCTGGAAGGCGTCGCTGTTCGGCGACCACCACGTCTACGGCAACGACGGCGTGCGGTTCCTCACCCGCGGGAAGGTGATCACCTCGCGCTGGCCCGAGCCTGCGGAGGGCGGCGGCGGCCTGGGCTTCCCCCGCAACAGCTGAGGCCGCCCGGTGCCACGGGGAGGCGTGCGGTGGGACGAACGAAGCCTGCTGGCGCTGGAGATCGACGCGATCCACGGGCTCGGGCCCTACCAGGAGGCGCCCCGGGCCGCTCCGAAGGATCCCTCCGTGCTCGCGGTGTGGGCGTGGTCCCCCCGCGCGCGGCTGCTGGCCCTCGCGCCGGGGATCGCGCTCCCCGGCCCCCTCGACGGCGTGGCGCAGGAGTACGCTCCCGGCCGCCCACCCGACGCGCTGCGTTCCCTGGTCGCCTCCCTCGGCGACCGGGCGGTGTCCGTCGAGGGCGGCCCGAGCTTCGTCCTCCCCCGCCGCCTCGCCGTGCCGGACCCGGCCCCGCTGCCCGTCGTCGTCTCCACGGCGGGCGGCCGGCGCGCCGCCCGGCGGCTGGCCCGGCCCCGCACCTGGGAACCCGGCGAGTGGCACGACCTGGTCGACGGCCGCATGGGCCCGTGGGCCATGGCCGTCCACGGCCGGGAGCCGGTGTCGATCTGCTTCACGCCCGCGTCGAACGCGACGGGCGCGGAGGCGGGCGTCCGGACCCGCCCCGACTTCCGCGGCAGGCGCCTCGCGCCGGCCGTCGTGGCCGCCTGGTCCCGGCGCGAGCACCGCGACGTGCTGTTCTACAGCACCACCGCGGACAACCACGCGTCCCGTTCCGTCGCCCGGGTACTCGGCCTCACCCCGCTCGGCTGGATCTGGACCGCGCGCCGCCGCACGACCTGACGGAACGTCAGGAATCGGTGACGACCGTCACCACCCCGCGGCCCCGCCGTCACGAAAGGGCCACAGCGCGGGGCGCGGGCCGGGCCGCGTCGTTGACCCGGCACGGAGCCGGAACGGGAGGTACGGAGGATGACGGAGCGACGCCTGTGGTCCTACAAGGAGATCGCGGACCACATCAGGGTGCAGCCCGACACGGTGCGTTCCTACCGCAAGCACGGGCTGCTGCCCCCGCCCGACGCGGTGGAGGGCGGCAGGCCGCTGTGGTACGTGGAGAGCATCACGGAATGGGTGGCGCGCCGTCCGGGACGCCACCGGCGGCGCCGCGACGGGCACCGGCGGGCGCCGGGCGGGGAGAACGGCTGAGGCGGCGCGCGACGAGGTGCGCGAGGGCGGCGGCGAGGAGGGAGACGGCCCAGCCGACGGCCATCGCCGCCCACACGCCGCCGAGGGCGCCACCGCCCCAGTACCCGAGGGCGACGCTGTAACCGGCCCACAGGCACTGGGCGATGGCGGCGCCGAGCAGGTAGCGGCGGGCCGGGTAGCCGACGAGGGCCGCGGTCAGCCCGCCGAGCAGCCGGCCGCTCGGCACGAACCGCACGGCGATGACGAACGGCAGCCCGTGCACGCGCATCCGGTCCCCCGCCCAGGCGAGCGCGGCCCGGCGGCGCGCGTCGCGCGCCAGCCACGAACGCGCCCTGCCGCCACCGAGGCGGCCGAGCCCGTAGACCGCGGCGTCCCCGGCCGTCGCCGCGGTGGCGACGACGAACAGGACCAGCGGCAGGCTCAGTTCACCGGCCTGGGCGAGGGCGCCCGCCGAGGCGACGAGCGCCGCGTTGGGCACCAGCGGTGGCGCGGTGGTGAGCGCGAGGGCCACGTACATCCACAGCGTTCCGTCCATGCTCCCCGCCGGTCCCCTCCCGCTCGCGGACGCCGATCGACACCCGCGCCTTTCACCTGTCAGGCAAACCTGACATGCGGCGGGCGCGGCGCGGAAGCGCGACGCGGGAATCTCCGGGACCGCTCCGGGCGCCCCTTAGGGACCCCGGCGGCCCGGCCGGGGGTCACAGCTGCGCGGCGGTGGCCAGGAGGGCGAGGAGGGCCATGTCGGGCCCGGCGACCAGCCCGTTGACGAGGTCGACCGGCACCGCCCCCATGGGCGTCGCCAGCAGCGCGCCCCCCGGTACCGCGCGGCGCGCGGACCGGCGGCGGGCGAGCACGGCGGCCGGCAGGACGGCCAGCACGAGGGTGGCGGACAGCGGCAGCGCCATGCCGAGGGAGACGGCCGCGGCGAGCACGGCGCAGACGGCGAGGGCGGGCAGGCAGAGCACGACCGGGACCCGCCGCCCGGGGGCGGCCCACATGCGCGCCGGGGCGTCGGAGTCGAGCCAGGTCTCGGCGCTCCTGGCCAGCGCCACGGTCACGAAGAGTTCGAGCAGGACGGTGACGAGCAGCGCGGCCACAGGACCGAGCAGCGTGTCGACGGCGAACACGAGCGGCAGGACGAGGGCGATGGCCGGGGCCACCGCGCGCAGGCCGCGCCCCAGGACGACCGCCGCGAGGCCGGCCGGCCGGGGCAGGCGGTACGCGAACGCCGGGAGCGGCTTCCTCGTGCCGCCGTCCTCGCGCTCCCTGGCCGCGCGGACGACGTCCGCGTCGAGCATGGTCACCCCGGCGTTGAGCGCCTGCCTGTTGCGCGCCCCCCGGTGCAACTGCCAGCGGGGGGTGAGCGCCGCGCGCCGTCCGGCGCCCCGGGCGGCGGGGCGGCGCGCGGCGGCTGCCCCGGCCAGGAGCAGCCAGCCGCCCACGAGCAGCGCGCCCGTGGCGCCCCAGGCCACGCCGGCCGCGAGCACCACGCCGGTGGCCGCGAGCAGCGGCGGAACGAGCCGCGCCGCCGCGTCGAGGTCGCGCCGCTGGAGGTGCGAGGCCAGGAGCAGCAGCGCGAGGAGCGCGGCCCAGAGGGCGAGCGCGGGGACGAGGGGGTGCGCGCCCGTGGCCGCGAGCGCCATACCGGCGGGAACGGCGACGAGGGTCGCGAGGAGCGCGCCGCCGAGGACGGTGAGGGCGCGTTCGCGGCGCAGCCACGCCGCCGGATCGTGCCGCGCCACCCGCCACTGGAACGTTCCCGCCGACATGGCCAGCGGCCCGGAGAAGTGGCAGGCCCTGGCCCACAGGCCGAGGACGGGGAGCAGCAGGGCGGTCGCGACCCACGCGGGCGCGTGCCCGCGGTCCTCTGCGCGGGCGAGCAGGTCGGGCAGCAGGTCACGGCCCAGCGCGTGGAGGAGCAGGAGCGCCATGGCCGCCACGACGACCAGCTCGTAGAGGGCGCCCCAGGAACGGGGCCTCACGCGGCGGGCCCCGCGCCGAGCGCGACCGAGCGGCAGCCGAGGCGCGCGAGGAGCGCGGGCGCGTGGGTCGACAGGAGCACGCAGCGGTCGGGTCCGGCCAGGGCGGCGAGCCGGTCGGCGAGGCCGTCGACGCCGCGCGCGTCGAGGTGCTGCTCCGGCTCGTCGAGGAGCAGCACGCGCCAGGGGCGCACGAGCGCGGTGGCCAGCGCGGCGCGCTGCCGCTGCCCCGCGCTCAGCGACGCGGGCAGCCGGTCGGCCAGGCCGGCGATGCCGAAGGCGTCGAGCGCCGCGCGCACCGGCCGCGCGTCGCGTTCTGGGGACATCAGGGTCAGGTGGTCGGCGATCGTGAGGTCGGGCAGCCAGGTGAAGTCGTCAAGGACGCCGAACACCGCTTGCCAGTGCGCGGCCGACGAGGGGTCGGACGGCTCGCCCGCGATCGTGATGGTGCCCTCGTCCAGGGGCGCGGCTCCGGCGAGGCATTCGAGGAGGGTCGACTTGCCCGCGCCGTTCGGGCCGACGAGGGCCACGATGTCGCCGCCGGCCACGTCGAGGCCGAAGTCCTCGAAGACCGGGGTGCCGCCGAACGCCTTGCGCAGGCCGCGTGCCCGCAGGAGGGGCGCGGCCTCGGACGTCCCCGTCATGGCGCGCTCTCCCGGTCCTGGCACCTCGCGCTTCGCTCCACGTCGGCCTCCGTCTCCGCTCGGGGACGCGCCGTTCGCGTCCGCCGCCGGCCGGGTCCCCCATGCCCGGGTCCCGGCGTGTCGCACATGATCGCGACGGCATGCGTGAGGCTAACGGGGCCGCCGGCCGGCGCCGCCGGCCGGGTCGGCGGCGCGGCCCGCCGGGGCACGGCGCGGCCGTCCAGGGCGGTGACCTCGGGCGGCGGCCCGGCGCGGCCCGGCGCGGCCCGGTGCGGCCCGGTGCGGCCCGGTGACCTATACCCCTCGGGGGTATACACTCGGCCGAGTACGGAGCAGTACGACCGAGGATTTCCCGAGGACCGAAGGCCCGAGGGACCGAAAGAGAGGGGCACCGCCCATGAGCACCATCACGTACCGCGTTTCCGGCATGACCTGCGGGCACTGCGAGGGCGCGGTCAAGCAGGAGGTCGGCGGCCTGCCCGGCGTCACCGAGGTGACGGCCGCCGCGGACACCGGCCTGGTCACCGTCACCGCGGAGGGGTCGTTGGACGACGAGGCGGTGCGCGCGGCGGTCGACGAGGCCGGGTACGAACTCGTCGGGCGCGCCGGGTAGTCCGGCTCCGAAATCCGGCCGCATACTCCCCGGGCGGCCGGGCAGACGAGGAGTCAGGGCAGAGAAGGGGACGGAAAAGCGCCCCGCCGACGGGTCCCCCCACAGGGCCCGGCGCGGGGCGCTTCCTGCCGTCCGCTCAGAGCGTCCCCCCACGGGACCCCGGCCGGACGGCCGTCGGCGTGGATCCAGCCGAATCCGCGCCAACTCGACCGGTTAGACCCACGACTCCATCAAAGGTTGCACACGATTTGATGTGACCTACGTCACATCGTCAACGCTGCTCGACCGGCTTGTAGTCGCGCTCGACGACACCGGTGTAGACCTGCCGCGGGCGGCCGATCCTGGTGGTCGGGTCGGTGATCATCTCGTGCCACTGCGCGATCCAGCCGGGCAGCCGGCCCAGCGCGAACAGCACGGTGAACATGCTGGTCGGGAAGCCCATCGCCCGGTAGATCAGGCCGGTGTAGAAGTCGACGTTCGGGTAGAGGTTGCGCGAGACGAAGTAGTCGTCGCTCAGGGCGCGCTCCTCCAGGCGGAGCGCGATGTCGAGCAGTTCGTCCGACTTGCCGAGCGCCGAGAGCACGTCGTGGGCAGCCGCCTTGATGATCTTCGCCCGCGGGTCGAAGCTCTTGTAGACGCGGTGCCCGAAGCCCATCAGGCGGACACCCTGCTCCTTGTTCTTCACCTTGCGGATGAAGCTGTCGACGTCGCCGCCCTGCCGCTGGATGTCCTCCAGCATCTCAAGCACCGCCGCGTTCGCCCCGCCGTGCAGGGGGCCCCACAGGGCGTTGATCCCCGCGGAGATGGAGACGAACAGGTTGGCCTGGGAGGAGCCGACGATCCGCACGGTGGACGCCGAGCAGTTCTGCTCGTGGTCCGCGTGCAGGATCAGCAGCTTGTCGAGCGCGCTCGCCACGACCGGGTCGACCTCGTACTCGGCGGCCGGCACCGAGAAGGTCATCCGCAGGAAGTTCTCCACGTAACCGAGGTCGTTGCGCGGGTAGACGATGGGGTGCCCCATCGCCTTCTTGTACGCGTAGGCCGCGATCGTCGGCAGCTTGGCGAGCAGCCGGATCGTGGAGATGTGCCGCTGCCGCTCGTCGAACGGGTTGTGGCTGTCCTGGTAGAACGTCGACAGCGCGCTCACCACGGAGGTCAGCATCGCCATCGGATGGGCGTCCGAAGGGAAGCCGTCGAAGAAGCGCTTCACGTCCTCGTGGAGCAGCGTGTGCTGGGTGATCTCGCCCTGGAACGTCGCCAACTCGTCGACCGTCGGCAGCTCGCCGTTGATGAGCAGGTAGGCCGTCTCAAGGAACGTGCCGCGCTCGGCGAGCTGCTCGATGGGGTAACCCCGGTAGCGGAGAATGCCCTGTTCCCCGTCGAGGTAGGTAATGGCGGACTTGCATCCGGCCGTGTTGCCGTAACCGGAGTCCAGGGTCACCAGACCGGTCTGCGCCCGCAGCTTGCCGATGTCGAAGCCGCGGTCACCGACCGAGCTGTCCACCAGCGGATAGCGGTACTCGCCGTCGCCGTACCGCACTACTACTGCATCGTCTGCATTGTCGCCGTAGCGGTTTTCGCTCACGTCATCCCTCACCGACGTTGTGCCTCTTCTTCGAGGTGCCCTGACTCCCTCCACTGTCCCCCATCTGGGCCCCAGATGTGCACTCGGGGTCGGCCATTGGGCAAGATTCTGGCACGCCGTGCCGCGAGATTCAGGACATCACAGACCTATCGCCCCGGACAGGCGCGCGTCGAGCGCCGTGCACCTCCGGCCGGCCGACACCGTGCGGACCGCCTGGCCCAGCGCGCGGCGCGACCCGACGAGCACGACGAGGCGCTTGGCCCGCGTCACCGCCGTGTACAGCAGATTGCGCTGGAGCATCATCCACGCGCTCGTCGTCACCGGCACGACCACGCACGGATACTCGCTGCCCTGCGAGCGGTGGATGGTCACCGCGTACGCGTGGGCCAGCTCGTCCAGCTCGGCGAAGTCGTACGCCACCTCCTCGTCCTCGTCGGTGCGCACGGTCAGCGACTGGTCGACCGGGTCGAGGGCCGTCACGACGCCGACCGTGCCGTTGAACACGCCGTTGGCGCCCTTGTCATAGTTGTTCCTGATCTGGGTGACCTTGTCGCCCACCCGGAAGACCCGGCCGCCGAACCGCTTCTCGGCGAGCCCGGGCCGGGGCGGCGTGACGGCCTGCTGCAACAGGCCGTTCAGCACGCCGGCGCCCGCCGGGCCCCGGTGCATCGGGGCCAGCACCTGCACGTCGCGCCGCGGGTCGAGGCCGAACCTGGCCGGGATCCTGCGCGCCGCGACATCCACCGTCAGCCGGCCCGCCTCCTCCGTGTCGTCCTCGACGAACAGGAAGAAGTCGGCCAGGCCCTGCGTCACCGGCGGCAGGCCCGAGTTGATCCGGTGCGCGTTGGTGACCACGCCCGACTGCTGGGCCTGCCGGAAGATCTTCGTCAGCCGCACCGCGGGCACCGGGCTGCCGGGCGCGAGCAGGTCGCGCAGCACCTCGCCCGCGCCCACGGACGGCAGCTGGTCCACGTCCCCGACCAGCAGCAGGTGCGCGCCCGGCGCCACCGCCTTCACCAGCTTGTTCGCCAGGAGGAGGTCGAGCATCGACGCCTCGTCCACCACCACGAGGTCCGCGTCGAGCGGCCGGTCCCGGTCGTAGGCCGCGTCCCCGCCCGGCTTCAGCTCAAGCAGGCGGTGCACCGTGGACGCCTCGGCCCCCGTCAGCTCCGAGAGCCGCTTGGCCGCCCGGCCGGTCGGCGCGGCGAGCACGACCTTGGCCCGCTTGGCCCGCGCCAGCTCCACCACGGACCGCACCGTGAACGACTTGCCGCAGCCGGGCCCACCGGTGAGCACCGCGACCTTCTCGGTCAGCGCCAGCCTGACCGCCTGCTCCTGCTCCTCCGCCAGCTCGGCCCCGGTGCGCTCCGCCAGCCAGGCCAGGGCCCTGGCCCAGTCCACGTCGGCGAACGCCGCGAGCCGGTCGTCAGGCGCGGTGAGCAGCCGGCGCGTCTGCCCCGCGAGCGACAGCTCGGCCCGGTGGAACGGCACCAGGTACACGGCCGTGACCGCGCCCTCATCGCCCTGCGGGTCCGGCACCCGCTCGCGCACCACGCCCTCGCCGTCCGGCTGCTCCGCCAGCTCCCCGAGGCAGTCGATCACCAGCCCGGTGTCCACCTGGAGCAGCTTGACCGCGTCGGCGATCAAGCGTTCCTCCGGCAGGTAGCAGTGCCCCTGGTCGGTCGCCTGGGACAGCGCGTAGGACAGGCCCGCCTTCACCCGTTCCGGGCTGTCCTGCGGGATGCCGACCGCGCGGGCGATCCGGTCGGCGGTCAGGAACCCGATGCCCCACACGTCGGCGGCCAGCCGGTAGGGCTGGTTCTTCACGACGGAGATCGAGGCGTCCCCGTACTTCTTGTAGATGCGCACGGCGATGGACGTGGAGACCTCCACGCTCTGGAGGAAGACCATGACCTCCTTGATGGCCTTCTGCTCCTCCCATGCCTGGGCGATCAGCGCGGTCCGCTTCGGCCCGAGACCGGGCACGGCGATCAGCTTCTTCGGGTCGTCCTCGATGACGTCGAGCGTGTCGGTCCCGAAGTGGTCCACGATCCGCTCCGCCGTCTTCGGGCCGATGCCCTTGATCAGCCCGGAGCCCAGGTAGCGGCGGATGCCCTGCACCGTCGCGGGCAGCACCGTCGTGTAGTTCTCCACGGTGAACTGGCGGCCGTACTGCGGGTGCGAGCCCCAGCGGCCCTGCATGCGCAGCGACTCCCCGACCTGCGCGCCGAGCAACGCGCCCACCACCGTGAGCAGTTCGCCGCCGCCGTGGCCGGTGTCGACGCGCGCCACCGTGTAGCCGTTCTCCTCGTTGGCATAGGTGATGCGCTCAAGGACGCCCTCGATCACCGCACTGTGCGACATGGTCCCGACGGTAGCGCCGACCACGGACACCCGGGGGCGCGGGGCGCATGCGCGCCGGAGTGCGCCGAAGGGCCTGCCCCCCGCCAGGCCCTTCGCTCCCCTCCTCACCCGCATACGACCCCGAACGCGCCTGTTCGGTTCCCGTGGGACGCACATCGGGGCGCGTTCCGTCGCATGCATATGCACGGGGCCGGTTACGGGTCACGGACAGGACACATGACGGACGATCACCCGCCATGTCCCGTTCTCCTGTCAGGCACCCGCGGGCTCCCGGCGTCTTCTCCGGGGAGCGTCCCCGCGGGGGTCAGTGCCCCGCGGGCGGGCCAGGGCACGGAGCCGCAGGTATCGCAGGAGGCGGGCGATGCGCACACCAGACCTCGAAGTCCACGACGATCCGCTCGGCGCCCAGGCGGGCGCCGCCCTCCCTCTGCACGACCCGCGCGCCGCGCGCGCGGCCCTGACCGGCAACAAGGCCGCGGCCCTGGCCAGAGCCGCGGGCGCGCGGCTGCCGGTGCTGCCCGGGTTCGTGGTCCTGCCCCCGGAGGCGGGCGCGCGCGGCCGCGACCTGTACGACGCCTGGCGCGAACTGAGCGACGAGGGGCGCACCGCACTCATCGTGCGCTCCTCCTCGACGGCCGAGGACACCGCGCACTCCTCGCTGGCCGGCCGGTTCCTGTCCCTGCCCGACGTGCGCGGCTGGGACGCGTTCCTCCGCGCGCTGCGCGCGGTCCGCGCCTCGGGCGACGCGCCCATGGCCGTCCTGGTGCAGCCGATGCTGCGCGCCCGCGTCGGCGGCGTGCTGTTCGGCGCCGACCCGCTGGCCGGGCGCACCGACCGGCTGCTGCTGAGCGCCGTGGCCGGCGGACCCGACCTGCTGGTCGGCGGCGCCCTGCCGGGCGCGGACCTGCGGCTCACCCCGCACGGCCGCCCGGTGCGGCCCCGCGCCGCCGCGCCGGCCGGCGGCCGGCCGCTGCTCACCGGCGCGGAGCTGCGCCGGCTCGCCGGGCTCGCGCGGCGCGCGCGCCAGGTGTTCGGCGGGCCGCAGGACATCGAGTTCGGGTTCGCGGCGGACGGCGGGCAGCTGTGGCTGTTCCAGGCGCGGCCGATCACCGCGATGGCGCCGCGCCCCCCGCGGCGCGCCAGGCTGCTCGGCCCTGGTCCCGTCGCGGAGACCCTGCCGGGCGTGCTGCGCCCGTTGGAGGAGGACCTGTGGGTGGTGCCCATGGCGCACGGGCTGGCCGCCGCGCTCGACCTGGCCGGGGCCGCGCCGCGCCGCACGCTGCGCGCGGTGCCCGCGGTGACCACCGTCGGCGGGCGGGCCGTCGCCGACCTGGCCCTGCTCGGCCTCGCCCCCGGCCGGCGCGGCCCGGCCGCGCGGCTGAACCCCGGCCCCCCGCTGCGGCGGCTGCGCGCCGCCTGGCGGGTGGGCCGGCTGCGCGCCGCGCTGCCGCGGCTGGCCACCGCCCTGCGGGCGGACGTGGACCGGCACCTGGCCGAGGCGCCGGCTCCCGCCGGGCTCGGACCCGCCGCGCTGACAGCCGCGCTGCGCTGGTCGCGCGCCGTGCTGGTCGCGTTGCACGCCCAGGAGGCACTGGCCGGCGCGCTGCTCCCGCCCGAGGAACGGCCGGGCGGCGGCGCCGCGGCGGCCGGCCTCGCGGCGCTGCACCACGGCCGGGCCGAGGGCCTGACCGACGCGCAACTGACAGCGGCGCGGCCCGAGGTGCTCGCGCTGGTGCCGCCCAGCCTCACCGAGCCGCTGCGGCTGCCGCCGCGGGGCGCCGCGGGCACGGGTCCCGGCACGGGAACGCTCGGCACCAGGGAGGCGTTGCGGCTGCGCATCCGGTGGGTGCACGCGTTCCAGGTCGCGCTGGTCCGCGAGGCGGCGCGGCGCAGCGTCGGCGTGGACCGGTTCGCGCTGCTGCGCTGGCCCGAGCTGCTGACGGCCGCGGCGGGCGGCCCGCTGCCCGCCGATCTGGCGGGACGCCGGCCGCCGGGCGCGGCCCCGCCGCTGCCCGACGCGTTCCGGGTCGCCGCGTGCGGCGCCGTGGTGGCCGCGCGGGCGCGCGACGCGGCGGACGGGGCGGACGGGGCCGGGCGCGGCGTCTCGGGCGGCCGGGTGCTCGGCGTGGCGTGGGACGGCGCGGGCGAGCCGCCGCGCGGCGCGGTGCTCGTCACCCGCACCCTCGACCCGTCGCTCGCGCCGCTGCTGCCCGCGCTGACCGGCCTGGTGGCGCAGACCGGCAGCCCGCTGTCGCACCTGGCGCTGCTGGCGCGCGAGCTGAACCTGCCGGTCGTCACCGGCGCGGCCGGCGCCGTCGACCGCTTCCCGCCGGGCACGCCGCTGCTGCTCGACGGCGGCACGGGCGAGGTGGCCGCGCGTGACCTGACGGCGGAGGCGCGGCCATGAGGACGGCGCGGCGGGCCGGGTACGCGTTCGGCGGGGCGGCGGCCCTGGGCGCCGCGGCCTACATGGTGATCTACCTCTACCGGTGGCAGTGGCAGCGCACGCTGCTGTGCGCCGTGCTGCTGCTGATCATCGAGGTGCTGCTGATCGGCCTGGCGGCCCTCGACCGGCTGGGCCGCCTCGAAGCCCGGGTGCGGGAGGGCGACCGGCGGCGGGAGGAGATCGCCGCGCAGCTGCGGGCGGCCGAGGAGGAACGCCGCGCCGGGCCGCGTTTCGCCTGGCTGGACGGCGACGGAACCCGCACGTTCGTGTTCGTTCCGGTACTGATGGTGACCGGTGCGGTGCTGTCGGGGCTGGCCTGGGCCGTGGAGCGCGTCGCAGGGGCGACCACGCGCCCCCTCGCCCGCCGGCGCCTGGCCGGGCGCCTCGCGCCCCTGGCGGCGCCGCCGGGCGGGCCGCGGGCCTGCGGCCGGCTGCCCGACCTGCCGGAACGGCCCGCCCTCGGCCCCGGGCCGCCGCGCGGCCGGCTGCTGCGCGCGGGCGCGGGGGCCGTGGCGGTGGCGCTGGTCGGCGCGCTGTTCCTCGGCCTGTCGGCGTTGACCGAGACGGAGCCGCCGCGGCGCGGGGACGCCACCGCGACCTCCGTCCTGTTCGCCGTCGAGGGCCGCGGCACCGGCCAGGGGCGCGCCGCGCTGGCCGCCCGGCAGGTGTGGGAGCGCTGCCGGGACGCCACCGCGGTGCCGCTGGTCGAGGCGGGGCTCGCCGAGCTGGCCGAGGGCCGTTTGTACGCGGGCACGGTGCACCCCTCGCTCAGCGAGCACGACGAGCACCGCCTGATCGGCTGCCTTGAGGACACCGGAATCGATCGCGTCCTGCTCGACGTGCGGGGAACGGGCCCGATCAACGGTCAGGACACGCCCGGATAACGCCCCGAACGGGCCCGCATACATCCGGAGAGTCTGGGTAGCCGCGCGGCCATGGCTCCACCAGAGAGAAAGAAACCGACATATTCACGAAGAGCCGCAGGGGTGAGCCGCCGCTCGCTGCTGGCGGGGGCTGCGGCTCTCGGTGCCCTCGGCGCGGCCGGTTGCAGCCGCATTCCCTCCGAGGGCACGGTCGAGGGGGGTGATCTGCTGGAGCGGCTGCGGGACCGCGGCAGCGTCAAGGTCGGCATCGCGAACGAACCTCCGTTCGGCTGGATCAACGACGACGGCGAGCCGACCGGGCAGGCCCCGGCCATCGCCCGAGTGATCTTCGAACGGCTCGGTGTGGACACCATCACACCGGTGAACGTGGACTTCAGCGCCCTGATCCCCGGCCTCAAGGCACAGCAGTTCGACGTGGTCTCCGCCGGCATGTTCATCAACCCCACCCGGTGCGCCCAGGTGCTGTTCGCCGACCCGGACTACATCATGCTCGACGCGATGATCGTCCCGGCCGGCAATCCCGAGGGGATCACGGACTACCAGTCGATCGTCGACAAGGGTCTGCGGCTGGCCACGGGACAGGCGTACGCGGAGATCGAGTACGCCAGGGACGCGGGCATCGACGACCTGCTGATCCTGCCCGACCAGGTGGCCGGCCTCGACGCCGTCGCCCAGGGCCGGGTGCACGCGTTCGCCGGGACCAACGTCACCGTCAAGGGCGCGGTCGAGGGCAACGACCGGGTCGAGGCCACCGAGCCGTTCCAGCCGATGCTGGGCGGGGAGCCCGCGCTGGGCGCCGGCGGCTTCGCGTTCCGGCTCTCCGAGAAGAACTTCCGCGACGCCTTCAACGAGGAACTGCACAAGCTCAAGGACAGCGGCGAGCTGCTGGACATCGTCGCCCCGTTCGGCTTCACCGAGCAGGAGATGACCGATCTCACGCTTGAGGAGCTGTGCCCATGATGAGCGAAGGGATGTTCAGCAACTACTTCCTCCCCGGCATCTGGATCACCATTCAGGTCACCTTCTTCAGCGCGGCCCTCGCCCTGGTCGTCGCGTTCGTGATCGGGACGCTGCGGACCTCGCGCCTGTGGATCGTGCGCTTCCTGTCCGGGATCTACTTCGAGCTGTTCCGCGGCACGTCCTCGCTGGTGCTGATGTTCTGGCTGGTGTTCGCCGTCCCCCTGATGTTCCGGTTGCAGTTCGTGCCGATGTTCGCGGGCGTGCTGGCCCTGGGGCTGACGTACGGCGCCTACGGGTCCGAGGTGGTGCGCGGCGCGCTGGCCGCCGTGCCGGTGGCCCAGCGCGAGGCGGGAGTCGCGCTGGGCTTCACCAAGTTCCAGCGGCTGCGGCGGATCGAGGTGCCGCAGGCGTGGCCCGAGATGGTGCCGCCGTTCAACAACCTGCTGATCGAACTGCTCAAGGGCACCGCGCTGGTCTCCACGATCATGGTCGCGGACATGACGTACGCGGCCAACCTCGTGCGCATCGGCAGCAACGAGAGCGCCCCGGTGTACACGCTGCTGCTCGCCCTCTACTTCGTGTTCGCGTTCGTCCTCACCCGCGGCATGCGCGTGCTGGAGAAGCACGCCAAGTCCCGCGTGGGCCAGGCGCCGCCGGGCGGCGGCGGCCTGTGGTCGCGGCTCTCGCTGCGCTCCAGCGCCGGTGAGGGCTCCGGCGCGCTGACGGCGGGAGGCACGACCCGATGAACTGGGACTGGAACGTCGTCGGCGACTTCATGCCGCGCTTCTGGGACGGGGTGCTGCTCACGCTTCAGGCGCTGCTGTTCGGCAGCCTGATCGCGTTCAGCCTCGGGCTCGTGTGGGCCATCGCCCAGCGCTCGCGGCACGCGGTGATCCGCTGGCCGGTGAACGCGCTCACGGAGTTCATCCGCAACACGCCGCTGCTGGTGCAGCTGTTCTTCCTGTTCTACGTGGTGCCCGAGTGGGGTCCTTCGATGTCGGCGCTGACCACCGGCATCATCGGCCTCGGGCTGCACTACTCGACCTACACGGCCGAGGTCTACCGGGCCGGGATCGGCGGCGTGCCGCCCGGCCAGTGGGAGGCGGCCACCGCGCTCAGCCTGCCGCGCACCCGCACCTGGACCGCGGTGATCCTGCCGCAGGCCATCCGCCGGGTCGTGCCCGCGCTGGGCAACTACGTCATCGCCATGCTGAAGGACTCCCCCATGATCGCGATCATCGGGGCACTGGAAATGTTCGGAGAGGCCGAGAGCTTCAGCAACGAAACGTTCACATTCGAGGCATACACGATCGTCGGCATCGCCTTCATCGCCATCGCCTACCCGGCCTCTCTGCTCATCCGCGTCCTGGAGCGTCGTCTTGCCATCACCAGCTGACACCCCGAGAAACTCCGCGTCCAGCCGGGCCAACGGCTCCGAGCTGATCCGGTTCGACAAGGTCACCAAGCGCTTCGGGGACGTGACCGTCCTCGACCAGCTCGACTTCTCCGTCGCGACCGGCAAGCACGTCACCCTCATCGGCCCCTCCGGCTCCGGCAAGACCACGATCCTGCGGCTGCTGATGACGCTGCTCACGCCGGACGAGGGCACCATCAGGGTCGACGGCGACTACCTCAACCACCAGGAGCGCGACGGCAAGCTCGTCAAGGCGGGGGACAAGCACGTCCGCGAGGTCCGCAAGAAGATCGGCATGGTCTTCCAGCAGTTCAACCTCTTCCCCAACATGAAGGTGCTGCGGAACGTCACCGAGGCGCCCGTGCACGTGCTCGGCATGTCCAAGGACGAGGCCGAGCAGCGGGGCAGGGAACTGATCGAACTCGTCGGCCTCACCGAACAGCTCGACAAGTACCCGAGCCAGCTCTCCGGCGGCCAGCAGCAGCGCGTGGCCATCGCCCGCGCGCTCGCGATGCGCCCGCAGGTGCTGCTGCTCGACGAGGTGACCTCCGCGCTCGACCCGGAACTCGTGGCCGGCGTCCTCGACGTGCTGCGCGACATCGCGCACACCACGGACATCACCATGCTCGTCGTCACCCACGAGATGAGCTTCGCGCGCGACATCTCCGACTCCGTCCTGATGTTCGACCAGGGCAAGATCGTGGAATCCGGGTCGCCGGACAAGATGTTCAGCGACCCCGAGCACGAACGGACCCGGGAGTTCCTCTCCACGGTCCTGTGACGCGGCGCCGCGCGGCGGCGCGGCCCAGGTCCCGCGTGACGACGCCGGACCGCGCCAACCCGCCGCGCCGCACCGCCCCGGGTCGCTAGGCTTGGTGCCATCCGTCCCGCACGGAGGCGGTGCAGAGGAGGTCCACGTGGCGACCATGTCCGGGCGGACGGCCCCGTTCCAGTCCGTGCGCCAGGCCCTGCGGCTGCTGGAGACCGTCGCGGGCTGCCCCGACGGACTGGCCGAGGACGAACTGGCGCGCCGTTCCGGCCTGCCGCCGCAGGCGCTGCCGCAACTGCTGCGCATGCTCTGCCACGACGGCTACCTGAGACGGCAGACCGACGGCGGCTACGCGGCCGGCCAGACCCTGCTCGCCCTCGGCTCCGCCGAGGACCGCAGACAGACCCGGCAGGCCAGACTCCAGGCCGCGCTCGACGCGTTGCGCGACTCGATCGGGGCCGCGATCTACCTCGCCCGCTACACCGACGGCGAGCTGATCGTGACGCACACCTCGGACACCCCCGACATCCCGCCGGTCAACGAGTGGGTCGACTTCCGTTCCGCCGCCCACGCCACCGCCATCGGCAAGTGCCTGCTCGGCCAGCTCGACGACGACGGCCGCCGCGACCACCTGGCCAGGCACCGCGCGGCCCGCCTCACCTCGCGCACCATCACCGACCAGCGCACGCTGCTCAGCTCCCTGGACCGCCAGCCGGCCACGATGCCCGTGCTCGACCTCCAGGAGTACGCCGTCGGCACGCTGTGCGCGGCCGTGCCGCTGACCGCCGGCGCCTCCGTCGCCTGCCTGGCGCTCTCCCTGCCCGTCGGGCAGGCGCACCGGCTGCGCCGGGCCGCCGAGGCGCTCAACCGCCAGGCGGCACCGGCCCTGCTGACCCTCGTGGTCTGAACGGACGGCCGGGGCCCGTCTGAACGGGCGGCCGGGGCCGCGGCGTTCAGTCCTCGCGCTTCGGCCCGGCCTGCTGCACCACCTCGAACGACCACAGCTCGGCGCCGGACGCCGCGGGCTTGCCGCCCCCGCCCTGGTGCGCCTGCCGCATCGGGCCGTTCAGCCAGTTCTGGAAGTCCTCCTCGCTGCGCCAGCGGGTGTACACCAGGTAGGTGTCGGTGCCCTCGACGGGCCGCAGCAGCTCGAACCACTCGAACCCGTCCTGGCCCTCCACCGCCCCCGCGCGCGCCCCGAAGCGCTGCTCAAGGACCTCCCGCTGCTCGGCGGGAACGGTCAGGACGTTGATCTTCACCACGCTGGCCACAATGCACCTCTCGGATGTGTCGGTACGGCACGGACGGCGTCGGCACCGATCAGCCCAGTGCCGACGTGAACTTGTGCAACGCCCCGGCGAGCGTGGTGTCGAGCACGTCGACGACGCTCGCCCAGTGGGCCTCCGGTGCGTCGGAATGGATCCACGTCACCGTCTCGGTCGGACTGGAGACGAGCAGCCGCTCCGCCTCCTGCTTGGCGCTCTCGTCCGACGCGTTGTCGAGCATTTCGGCGTAGACGGTGAGGGCCAGCACGCCGGTCTCCCCGCGGCCGACCTTCTGGATGAAGACGAGGTACCGCAGTTCCTGGCCGAGCGCGACCAGCCTGAGCCGCGTCCACCACACGCCTTGCTGCAAGTTGACGTAGAAGTCCACGCTGCGCGCGGCCTGCACGACCTGCCAGCGCCAGAAGCGGGCGCGCGCGTCGGGCGGGCAGGCGCTCTGCACGGAGGTGCGCGCCTGGGAGTCGACGCCGGTCAGCGGGACCGCGAACTGGTCGGCCATGCCGCGAAGCCAGGACTCCACCTTCCGGTGCACCGCGCCGGCGAGCGCAGCCGCGTCCTCCGCCCGCCTGCGGGCCCCGCTCTCGGTCTGGAGCCGCCGCAACCGGTCGAGACCGGCTTCGAGCACCGCGACGGCCCCACCGGCCGGCTCGGCGGCGTCGAGAGGCGCCGGCGGTCGCTCCAGCTCGCTGCGCAGCGCCACGATCTCCAGCTCCGCGAAGAAGCGCACCAGGGGACGCAGGTCCCCCTCGTTCGCCTGGTCGAGGCACAGCAGGTAGCGATTGCGCTCGCGCCGGTCCACCACGAGGGGAGCGAGATCGCACCGGAGCAGGCCGAGCAGAGTGAGGCAGCGGGCGACGCGCCCGTTGCCGTCCTCGAACGGGTGGATGCGCACGAAGCGGTGGTGCAGCCAGGCCGCGCGGACGACGGGGTCGTGCGACTCCGTCTCCCGGTAGAGCGCCATCAGCCTGTCCATCTGCGACGCGACCTGCTCGGGAGGCGTGTAGTACAGCATGCTCCCGTCGGGACGGGTCACGTGGTTCGGCTGCGTCTTCCACTCGCCGTGGTGGAGCGTCGCCTGGAACGCGGCTCCGGTCGGCCCGGTGGCGCCGTAGGTGGGCTGGAGCCGGGTCAGCGCGACGTGGAGCTGCCTGACGAGCGACACGGAGACGTCCCGGCCCTCGCGGGCCGCCTGTGCGAGGAACTCCAGCGCGTCGTACTGGGACCTGATGATGTCGAGCACGTCCTCCGACAGCGAACCGTCGCCGGCCCTGGCCACGGCGTCGGCCGTCAGCCCCTCCGCGACCAGCGCCTCAGTGACGCCCCAGTCCACGTCGTAGAGGCGCTCGATGATGCCGGTCTCGATGGCGTGGCGCCGCAGGGAGCGGCGGCGCGCCTCCTGGAACGCCTCGGTGTTGGCGGACACCACCGCCTTCCAGGCGCGCCGCAAGGCGTGCACGGACGCCAGCAAGGAGGTGAGGTCGCCGTTCAGCTCCGGCAGCGGTTCGACCTCGGCCCACGGCATGTCTCGCCTCGTCACGGCACGAGCCTATCGCCCGGAGTACGGGCATTCCTGCCGCTGCGCCCCGGCCGCCGCCGGGCGGGAGCGCGAGCCGCTCCCACGCACGCGGAACGTCCCGGCGCCGCGGGGGCGGGGCCGGGACGTTCGGGTGGCGGCTGTGCTCGCTCAGGAGAGCAGCTCGGCCTCCAGCGTGATGGGCGCGCCGGCGAGCGCCTTGCTCACCGGGCAGTTCTCCTTGGCGGTCTCGGCGGCCGTCTTGAAGTCCTCGGCGGACAGGCCGGGCACGCGCGCCTTGACGGACAGCACGATGCCGGTGATGCCCTCGCCCGGCTGGAAGGTGACGCTGGCCTGCGTCTCCACCGTCTCCGGCGGGGTGCCCGCGCCGGCGAGGCCGTGCGAGAGCGCCATCGAGAAGCACGACGAGTGGGCGGCGGCGATCAGTTCCTCGGGGCTGGTGCGCCCGTTCGCCTCCTCCGCCCGCGACGGCCAGGAGACGTCGAACTTGCCGACACCGGACGAGTTGAGCTCCACGGTCCCGGCGCCCTCCATGAGGGAGCCTTCCCAGTTCGTCGTCGCGATGCGCGTGGTTGCCATGATCGTTCCTCCGGGAGAACGGGAACAGCAGGTCACATACGGGTGGTACGGGTACACGCTATCGCTGCCGCCCCCGGTACCGGGCGTGCGCCTCGGCCTTGAACGCCCCCGCACGCGACGCGGGCGCCCCGCGGAAGGCCCCGCCCCGCCACCGCGCCCCCGCGCCCAGCGGGCCCCGGACAGCCGGCTTCCACCCGTAGGGAAGACGGCCCCCGTGTGCGGCGCGGGGGCGCACGGGGGCATCTCCTGGGCGCACGGGCCGTCTTCAACGGTCCTGCAACCCCGCTGCAACGCGGACGCACACCCCCGCCGGGCACCGCTCCTCCAGGGGCCGCGAACCACGCGGCTCCCGACGGGGACGCCCCGCCGGGTACGGATCACCCGCCCGGGGCGCAGCGACGCAGGGGAAAGTGCCATGCATGTAGTGACGGAAGCGGGGGGCGGCAACACCGTCCCCCTTCGACTCGACTCGGAAAGGTGGGCCACCCGGCACGCCAAGCGGCGGCTGCTGGTCGTCGTGCACACGGTGCCCGGCGGCCAGCGCCTGCTGGACGCCGTCCAGCTGCTCCAGAACGACCTGCGCCTCCAGGTCGTGTTCACCATCGCGCCCGACGTGTTCAACGGCGGGGCGCATGAGTTCCTGCACCGGATCGGGGCCACGGCCCTGCCGTGGCAGCAGGCGGTCAGGACGCGGTTCGACCTGGCGCTCGCCGCCTCCTACGGCCATCTCGACGAGGTGCACGCGCCGATCGTGCTGATGTCGCACGGCGCGGGTTTCAACAAGTACGCGGCCGGCCGGCCGGGGGCCGCGGCGGCCGGCGGGCGGACGGCCTACGGGCTGGACCGCGAGCGGCTGGTCAGCGACGGCAGGCTGGTCGCCGACACGCTGGTGCTCGCGCACGAGGAGGAGCGGGTCAGGCTCGCCCGGCAGTGCCCCGAGGCGCTGCCGACGGCCGCCGTGGTCGGTGACCCGCTGCTCGACCGGGTGCTGGTCAGCGGACCCGCCCGGGCGCTGTACCGGTCGGCGCTCGGCGCGGGGCCCGACCAGCGGCTGGTGCTCTTCCTGTCGACCTGGGGGCCCGACTCGCTGCTCGGGCGGGCGCCCGAGCTGCTGGAGCGCGCGGTCGCGGAACTGCCGTCCGACCGGTACCGGGTGGCCGCGCTGCTGCACCCCAACGCCTGGACCGCGCACGGCGAATGGATGATCAGCACGTGGCTGGCCGGGTTGTGCCGGGCGGGGCTCGCGCTGGTCAGCCAGTACGCCGACCCGGCGGGACCGGTGGTCGCGGCCGACGTCGTCGTGGCCGACCAGGGGTCGATGGCCCTGTACGGCGCGGCGGCCGGCGCGCGGATGACGATGGGGTCGTTCGTGCCCGAGGGACTCGACCCGGCCGCCCCCGTGAGCGACCTCGGCTCGTTCGTGCCCAGGCTCGCGCCCGACCGGCCGCTGCGCCGTCAGCTCGAACGCGACGACGCGTACTACCGCACGGAGTTGTACGGGCGGGTCGTGGCACGGCTCTCGTCCCAGCCGGGCCGGTTCGCGCCCCTGATGCGGCGGCTGCTGTACCGCAGGCTGCGGCTGCGCCCGGTCGGGGAGTGCCCGCCGACCGCGGCGGCGCCGGCGCCGTTCACGGTCGAACGCGGTCTGCGGCGCTGGAGCGTGACCGGATGATGCCGCTGGTCGCGGCCCTGGCCGGCCGGCTGCCCGCGGGCCGGGTCGCCGCGGTGCTGGTGCCCGACGACGAACGGTGCCCGGCCGCGCTCGCGCTCGTGTCCGAGCCCGAGCCCGGCCGGGGGGCGGCCTCGGTGGCGCTGCTGCCCGCGGGGGACGGTCCGGGACACCCGTTCGTCGACCGGCACCTGCGGGTCGACGCGGCGGCGCCGCACCCGTGGCCGGCCGTGGCCGACGTGGTCACGGGCCGCGGCGAGCCGGGGCGGCTCGCCGGGCGGTACCCGGGCGCGCTGGTCACGGCCTCGCCCGAGCACGCCGCGTGCCTCGTGCGGCACGGCTGCCCCGAGCCGGTCCGGCTGCGGGTGGTGGCGGCCGAGCCGTTCTGGCCGATGTGGGGCTCGGTGCTGCACGCGTGGCTGGCGGCCGGCCTGCCGGTGGCCGCGCTCGCCTCGGCTACGGGGTACGCGCTGCGGCAGGCCGCGGCCGGGGCGGCGCGGGCGCAGAGCGTGCTGCTGCGCCCGCAGGCCGTGCCAGGCGGGGCCTGAAGGGTCCGGAAGGACCGGTCGCGGCGGCGCAGCCGCGACCGGTCATCGCCGCCGCGACCGGTCCCCCGGCCTCCGTGCCGGTGCCTGCCGGGGGCCGGTGCCTGCCGGTGGTGGCCGACGAGACCGACAACGGCCGGTTCGCGACGCCGTTCGGCGCGCTCAAGCACCACCTGCCGTCGATCGAGGACCTGACCGGGGAGAGCGCCGCGCGCGGGCTCGACACCGGGTTCCCCCGCTACACCCTGGACCTGGTCACCGGGGCCCTGGCCGACGGCCACGCGGACGACAGCTACGCGCGCCTGAGCGAGCACTTCGGGAGGGGCTGAGCCGAGCCGGCCGGGGAGGCGGGAACGGGTGCGGGACCGCGCCCCACCACGGCCGCGCCCCACCACGACCGCGCCCCGCCACGGCCGCGCCACGGTACGGGCCCGGCCGGTGACCGGCCCGGCCGGGCGCCGCCTACCCCGCTCCGGCCGGTCCGGGGGGCCGGCCGGGGCGGCGGGCGCGCACGGCCTCGGCCGCGCCGGGGAGCCCGAGCCGGGTGTAGATGGCGACGGCCTCCCGCCTGTGGTCCTCGGCCGCGCCGCGGTTCCCCCGGTGGTCGGCGAGGTCGGCCAGGGCTTCGAGCACGCGGGCGACCTCGTGGTCGGCCGCCATGGCGCGGAGCGCGGTGTGGGCCTCGTCGAGCGCGGCCTCGGCCGCGGCGGCCCGGCCCGCGGCCAGCCGGGCGCGGCCGAGGAGCACGAGGGCGCGTGCGGCGTTGTAGGCGTCGCGCTCGGCGGCCAGCGTCGCCCGGGCGGCCACGGCGTGGTCGACCGCCTCGGCCGGCCGGTCGCGGGCCAGCGCCACGTCGGCGAGGTTGAGCCGGGCGAGCCCGCCGGCCCGCGCGTCACCGAGGCGGGGGTACTCCGCCGCGGCGTCCGCGAAACAGCGGGCCGCTTCGGTGAGGCGGCCGAGCCGGACGAGGGCGAGCCCGCGGTAGTTGAGCGTGCGGGCCGCTCCCAGCGCGTCGCCGGTCTCCGCGCACAGCCGCGCCGCGCGTTCGAACAGGTCGAGCGCGCGCCCGGCGTCGCCCGTGTCCAGGTCGCCGAGACCGGCGGAGACGAGCATGCGGAACTCGGCCTCCGTGGCCCGGTCCGCTCGCGCGGCGTCGAGCCCGTCGGCGTACGCCGCCCGGCGCGCGTCGACATGTTTGCGCCGCAGGAAGAACGGGCGCAGGGCGTCGGCCAGTTGCCACACCACGCCGGGGAGCCCGGCCTCGCGCGCGGCCCGCTGCATGGCGAGCAGGTTGCCGAGCTCGGCTTCGAGCCAGGCCAGCGCGGCGGCCTCGGAGCCCGCGAACTCCTCGACGACCACGGGCCCGGGGCCGTGGTCGCGCGCGAGCGTCCTGTGGTGCGGGTCGAGGATCGCCTCGGCCGCTGTCGCCGTCGCCAGGTAGAAGTCCATGACGCGACGCCCGGCGGCGGCCAGTTCCTCGGAATCCTCCTCCCGCTCGGCGCACCCGCGGGCGTGCAGGCGCACCAGGTCGTGGAAGCGGTAGCGGCCCTCGGCGAACTCGTCGAGCAGGTGCGCTTCGTGCAGCGCGTCGATCGCGCGCCACGCGGTGCCGCTCGCGCGCGGCTCGCCCAGGGCCGCGGCGGCTGTCGACGCGGTGACGTCGGGACCCGGGTGCCGCGCCAGGAGCCGGTAGAGGCGGGCCGCGGGCCCCGGCAGCGCCCGGTAGGACACGTCGAGGGCCGCGCGCACGTCGCGGTCGTCGTGCAGGCCGAGGGCGCCGAGGCGGTCGTGCTCGGCGGCGAGTTCGCGCACCATGAGCGCGATGGAGCGGCGCGGCCGGGCGGCCAGCCGGGCCGCCGAGAGGCGAACGGCCAGCGGCAGCCCGGCACACAGGTCGACCAGGGCGCGCGCGTCGGCCGGTTCCGCGGCGACGCGGTCCCCCGGCAGCGCCTCGGCGAGCAGTTGGACGGCGGAGTCGGTGTCGAGCGTGCCGAGTTCGAACATCAACGCGTCGTCGAGCAGGAGTCCGGTCAGCCGCCAGCGGCTGGTCACCGCGACGATGCAGGGCCCGCCCGGGAACAGCGGCCTGACCTGGGCGGCCGAGGCGGCGTCGTCGAGGAGGATGCCCAGGCGCAGGCCGGAGGTCAGGGTGCGGTAGAGACCGGCGCGCTCCTCGACGCCCGCCGGAACGCGCTCGGGTTCGACGCCGAGCCCGAGCAGGAACCGGCCGAGCACCACGCCCGGCGGCACGGGCCCCGTCTCCGACTGCGCGCCGAGGTCCGCGTAGAGCTGCCCGTCGGGGCACTCGTCGCGCAGGGTGTGCAGCCAGGCCGAGGCGAGCGCCGTCTTGCCGACGCCGCCGAGGCCGGTGAGCACGGCGCGGACGGCGCGGCCCTGCTCCGCCGCCCGCTGCCTGGCGCGTTCGAGCGAAGCCAACTCCGCTGCCCGGCCGACGACTTCACCGCCCGCCGGGAGCTGCCACGGCGGTCGGTGGCCGCCGTCGCGGCCGGTCGGGGCGCCGAGCCGCACGTCGCCGTGGACGGTACCGATCTGAACGGCCTGGCCCGCGACGGTCCCGCCGAGTTCGTTGCGCACGTGGTGCTCCCGCGGTTCCCGCACATTCCCCCCGTGAACATCCGCGCCGGGTCGATCACTTGTGCACGCTCGCAGGGAAGGCATACCCACCGCGCGGGGGTAATGTGCGCCCTGTCCCCCATTCCGGGGGCGGCTCACGGGTCCGGGGGAACGGCTCGCGGCCCCGGGGAGCGGATCGAACGGTGCGGCCGGAGGGATTCGAACCCTCACGCGCGCGTGGCGCACTGGGACCTAAACCCAGCATGACTGCCAATTCCATCACGGCCGCTCGCCCGCCAATCGTACCGGGCCCGGCCGGAGATCAGCCGCCCGCCGCGGTCGTGACGGCGTGGATCGCCAGGCCGGCGAGGGAGCCGATGATGGTTCCGTTCAGGCGGATGAACTGGAGGTCGCGGCCGATGTGCAGCTCGATCTTCCGCGACGTGGTGCGCGCGTCCCAGGAGGCGACGGTGTCGCTGATCAGGGAGGTGATCTCCGCGCGGTAGCCGGAGACGACGTGCACGGTGGCGTCCGCGACCCAGCCGTCGAGCTTGGCGCGCAGCACCTCGTCCGAGGCCAGGCGGGTGCCGATGCCGAGGATCGCGGCGCGGGCGCGGCGGCGCAGGGCGCTGCGTTCGTCCTCGGCCGCGGTGAGGATCATGGCGCGCAGGTTCCCCCACGCCGAGGCGATGAGCTCCTGCACCTCGGGCCGCGCGACGAAGTCCGACTTCAGCCGCTCGACGCGGGCCCGGGTCTCCTCGTCGTGCTGGAGCTTGTGCGCGAAATCCGTCAGGAAGCGGTCGAGCGCGCCGCGCGCCGGGTGCTCGGGGGAGTCGCGCATCTCCGTGACGAAGCGCAGGAGTTCGCGGTACACCCGGTCGCCGACGCGGCGGTCGACGAACCGGGGCGTCCAGCCCGGCGCGCCGCCCTCGACGGCCGACAGCACGGTGTCCCTGTGCTTGACCAGCCAGTCGTGCGCCTGGGCGCACACCAGGTCGACGAACCGGCGGTGCCCGTCGTCCTGGACGGTCCGTTCGAGCAGCCGCCCGACGCCGGGTGAGATCTCCTGGGTCTCGGCCTTGCGCGTGATCGTCTCGGCGAGCACGGCTTGCACGTCGTTGTCGCGCAGCACGCGCAGGCCGCCGCGGACGGCCGTGGCGAGTTCCGCGGTGACGCGGTCGGCGTTCTCCGGGCGGGAGAGCCAGGCCCCCAGGCGGCGGGCCAGGCCGACCGAGCGGAGCTTGTCGCGGACGACGTCCTCGGCGAGGAAGTTCTCACCGACGAAGTCCCCGAGCGACTGGCCGAGCTGGTCCTTCTTGGCGGGGATGATCGCCGTGTGCGGGATCGGCAGGCCGAGCGGGTGCCGGAAGAGGGCGGAGACCGCGAACCAGTCGGCCAGCGCGCCCACCATGCCGGCCTCGGCGGCGGCGGCCACGTAGCCCGCCCACGCGCCTGCGCCCCTGTGCTCGGCCCAGGTGGCGAGCGCGTACACGACGGCAACGGCCACCAGCAGTCCTGTGGCCAGTGCCTTCATCCTGCGCAGGCCGCGCAGCTTCTCGGCGTCCGCCTCGGTGAGCAGGCCGGGACCGGCCGGGGAGCGAGTCGTGGTCATGCTCCCATTCTCCCGGCCCCGCCGCGGCCCGCCCGGAACCAGGTCGCGGGACGGGCCCGGACGAGCGGGACGTTCCCGAACGGCTCGGGGCCGGTCGCCGGGTGAGCCGCCTCACCCGGACGAGCCAGCCGGTGTCATGTGCCCGTGGGATCATGTGCCCGTGGGAGTGGTGACCGGGCGGCGGGTGTTCGCCCTGCTGACGGGGGTGCTCGCCGTACTGCTCGGGGTGGCGCTCGGCATCGGTACCGGGCAGGGCGCGCGGCACGACGTGGCCGCTCCCGCGCCCGCCGACGGCATCAGGCCGGCCGCCGACGGCCAGTGGACCGGCACGTGGTCGGCCGCCCCGAGCGGCCCCGAGCCCGGCACGCGCGACGGCCTGGCGAACCGCTCGGTCCGCAACGTGCTGCGCGCCACCGTGGGCGGCACCGGCGTGCGCGTGGAGCTGTCCAACCGCTACGGGAGCCAGCCCGTGACGTTCACGGACGTGACCGTGGCCCTGTCCGCCTCGGGCGGGCCCGCGGCCGTGCCGGACAGCATGCGGCGGCTGACGTTCGGCGACCGGGGCTCGGTGACCGTTCCCGCCCGCGGCTCGGTGCTGAGCGACGGGGTGCGGCTCGACGTGCCGGCGGCGGCCGACCTGCTGGTCACCGTGCACGCCCCGGGCCCCTCGGGGCCCGTCACCCACCACCGCATGGCGCGGCAGACCAGCTGGGTGGCGCGGGGCGACCACGCCGACGACATCGAGGGCGCGGCGTTCACGCAGTCGATCGAGACCTGGCGTTACGTGACCGCGGTGCAGGTGTTCTCGACCGGTACGGCGGGCGCCGTCGTCGCCATCGGCGACTCGCTGACCGACGGCAGCACCTCGACGCCGGGCGCCAACCAGCGGTGGACCGACCACCTGGCCGCGCGGCTGCGCGAGGAGCCGGGCGCGCCGCCCCTCGCCGTGCTCAACCAGGGCATCAGCGGGAACCGGCTGCTGCGGGACGGCGCGCCCGACCGGCAGTTCAACGGGCCCGCGGGGCTGCGCCGCCTGCACACCGACGTGCTGCCGCAGGCCGGGGTGCGCGCGGTCGTGGTGCAGCTCGGGATCAACGACATCATCCTCCAGCCGCGCCAGACCGACCCGGCGGTGCTCGTCGCCGGGCTGCGGCGGCTCGCGCAGGACGCGCGCGCCGCCGACCTGCGGGTGGTGGGCGCGACGCTCGCGCCGTTCGGCGGGCACAGCGCCTACACGCCCGAGCTTGAGCGGGTGCGCCTCGCGGTGAACGAGGAGATACGCGACGGCGGCGTGTTCGACTCCGTGGCCGACTTCGACGCCGCGCTGCGCGACCCGGACGACCCGCACCGGCTCGCGCCCCGCTTCGACTCGGGCGACGGGCTGCACCCCAGCGACGCCGGCTACCGCGCGATGGCCGGCGCGGTGGACCTCGCGGCGCTGCCGGCCGGCGGCGACCGCACGCTCTAACGGGTGAGCCCCGGGGCCCGTCCGGGGGACCGGGCGCGGGGCGCGGGGGTGGCCGCGGGGCGCGGTTCGTTACGCACGGTGCGAGAGTGTCTCAAACGGACAGATGGGACAACAGCGCACCGTGAGCGACGACAGCGAGCCCCGAGGACGCGCCGCCGGCCGGTGGCCCGGGTGGCCGTCCCGGAACGCCGCGCGCCCGCCGCGCCCGCGGCGGCGGCGCACCGGCTGGCGCCGGCTGATCCCCACCTGGCGCATGGTGCTCGGGGCGGCGCTGACGGGTCTCGTCCTCCTGTTCGCCGGTCTGATCGCGGGCTACCTGCTGGTGGAGATCCCCGAGCCCAAGTCGGCCGCGGCGGCCCAGGGCAACGTGTACCTGTACGCCGACGGCACGCAGCTGGCCCGGGTCGGCGAGGTGAACCGGGAGAGCGTGCCGCTCTCCGAGGTGCCGCTGACGGTGCGCCGTGCGGTCCTCGCGGCGGAGGACCGCGACTTCTACCACGCCCCCGCGGTGGACGTCACCGCGATGGCCCGCGCGGGCTGGAACATGCTGCGCGGCGGCGGGCGCCAGTCGGGATCGACCATCACCCAGCAGTACGTGAAGAACTACTACCTCGACCAGCGGCAGACCGTGACCCGGAAGGTCAAGGAGCTGTTCATCGCGATCAAACTCGATCGCGAGGAGAGCAAGGACGACATTCTGGAGGGCTACCTCAACACCAGCTACTTCGGCCGCAACGCCTACGGCATCCAGTCCGCCGCGCAGGCGTACTACGGCAAGGACGCGGCCGACCTGGACACGGCCGAGGGCGCCTACCTGGCCGCGCTGCTGAACGCGCCGAACTCCTACGACGTCCGCGCCAACCCGCAGAACACCGAACGCGCCATCGCCCGTTGGGACTACGTGCTGGACGGCATGGTCTCCGAGGACTGGCTCGGCGAACGGCGCAGGGCCGGCCTCGACTTCCCCGAGCCCCGCGAGTGGTCCCCGGGCGAGGGGCTCGGCGGCGAGCGCGGCTACCTGGTGGAGGCCGTCAACATCCACCTCGCCCAGCACGGCATCGCGGACCGCGACCGGCTCGCCGAGGGCGGCTTCAGGATCACGACGACGATCGAGCCGGAGCGGCAGCGGGCGATGACCGACGCGGTGAACGAGCAGTTGGAGAGCGCGCTGAGCGAGGACCGCGAGCAGGACGCGTGGGTGCGGGCCGGCGCGACGTCCGTCGAGGTGGGCACCGGCCGCGTGGTGGCCATGTACGGCGGCCGGGACTACACGCGGCAGTACGTGAACAACGCGACCCGCCGCGACTACCAGGCCGCCTCCACGTTCAAGCCGATCGTCTACGCCGCCGCGCTCGAACACCGTTCCGAGACACGGGACGGGGAACGCATCGGCCCCGCCACGAAGTACGACGGCGACAGCGGGCGCGAGGTGACGGGGCGCGACGGCCGCGGCACCGGCTGGGCGCCGGAGAACGAGCGCGACCGGGACTACGGCGAGATCACCGTGACCGAGGGCATGGACAAGTCGGTCAACGCGGTGTTCGCGCAGATGGGCGCGGACGTCGGCACCGACCTGGTGCGCGAGACGGCGGTCGCGCTCGGCATCCCGGAGACCACGCCTGGCCTCGACACGGCACAGGGCTCGATCTCCCTCGGCACCGCCACGCCCAGCACACTCGACATGGCGGGCGCGTACGCGACCCTGGCCGCCCACGGCGAACGGCGGCAGGTGACGCTGGTCGACGAGGTCAGGCAGAACGGCGAACGCCTGCGGCTGCCGGAGGCGCGCCCCGAGCGCGCGGTGTCGCGCGAGGCGGCCGACGCGACCACCGCGGTCCTGCGCGGCGTGGTGGAGGACGGCACGGGCACCGCGGCCGGTTCCGCCGGCCGGCCCGCGGCCGGCAAGACGGGCACGGCGGAGCAGGACCGGGCCGCCTGGTTCGCCGGGTACACGCCCGAACTGTCCACGGTGGTGGCCGTGTTCGGACAGGACCCGGACACCGGGGAGCAGCGCGAGCTGTACGGGGCGGCGGGCCAGGAGCGCATCAGCGGCGGCGGCTTCCCGGCGCGCATCTGGGGCCAGTACACGGCCGAGGCGCTGCGCGGCGAGCCGGTGCGGTCGTTCGACCTGCGCGCCGGTGAACCGGTGCCCGAGGTGGAGTCCGGCGGGCCGCCGGGCGAGGACGGGACGGACGTGCCCGGGCAGGGCGAACGCCCGGACGAGGACGGCGAGGACGGCGAGGAGGAAGGCGGCGAGGACGGCGGCGAGGGGGAGGAACGCCGGGAGGCCGAGGAGAGCGGCGGCCCGCGAGCCCCCGGCGGAACGCCGTCGGCACCCGAGGGGACCGCGCCGGACGGCGCGACGCCCACCGCGCCCGGCGGCCCGGCGCGCGGCAGCGCGGAGCCGGCCGCGTCCGCCGGGCCGCCACCCGACGACAGCGGCGGCGGGCCGCCGCCGGTCGCGGCGGGGCCGACGGAACCGCCGCCGGTGGAGTCCGCGGGCCCGACCGGGTCCGCGGGCCCCGCGAGCCCGGAAACGGAGGCGGGAACGGGCGCCGCGACCGCGCCCGACCCGGGGGCCACCGAGGGCGCACAGGCCGCGTAGTGCCGCGCGGGCCGCGCCGGTCACGGGGACACGAACGGCCGGGCCGGTAAGCCGTGGGAACTCAGAAGAACCCAGAAAGCTCAGAAGAGCCCGGACGTCTCAGAGGTATCAGAGATATTCAGAGGTAGAGGCCCGTGGAGTCCTCGGAGCCCTGGAGCCGTTCCGCGGCGACCGCGTGCAGGTCGCGCTCGCGCATGAGGAGGTAGGAGACGCCGCGCACCTCGACCTCGGCGCGTTCCTCCGGGTCGTAGAGCACGCGGTCGCCCGGCTCGACGGTCCTGACGTTCTGCCCGACGGCGACCACCTCGGCCCAGTCAAGCCGACGGCCGACCTGGGCGGTTGCCGGAATGACGATGCCGCCGGACGAGCGGCGCTCGCCCTCCGCGGTGTCTGCCCTGACCAGCACCCGGTCGTGCAGCATCCGGATGGGCAGCTTGTCGTGGCTGGGGTGCGAACTCACGTGATGACCGTATCTCAGGACGGCGGGTGCCGGGGCCGCCGGGTTGGATCGGTTCCGCCCCCGGCGCCCCGCTGGGACCTCGCGGACGCGCCCTACCCGCGACGGCGGCGCGTGGCGGCCAGGAACAGCCCGGCGACGGCGACCGTCACCACGGCGACGGGGATCACTCGTTCGAGGCGGGGGGCGCCGTCGGGGGAGACCAGTTGCGCCCGCACCGTGCTGACGGCCTGGTTGACCGCGACGAACGCGCGGCCCGCGGTCTGGTCGACGGTCGCGGCCACCCGGGCCTTGGCGTCGCCCACGATCGTGTTCGGGTGCACGCGGACGCCGATCTCCTCAAGCGTCACGCGCAGGTCGTCGCGGCGCCTGGCGATCCGCGCCTGGATCTCCGCGGGGGTCTCGGCTGCTTCCGGCACGCTCGCGCCTCCATCGTTCCGTCGTCCATCGTTCCGTCGTCGTCTGGTCGCCGTCGCCTCGTCGTCGGGTCACGGCACAGTGTGTCAGCTCACCGCGGGCGCCGCCCGCCGGAGCCCCCGTTTAGGCTGGGCGGCGGTGGACCGGCGAGCGGCACCCGAGGGATTGCGACGAGGAGACAACGACCATGAGCGCGCGTTTGCAGCCGGGGGACCCGGCACCCGCCTTCACCCTGCCGGACGCCGAGGGCAAGCCCGTGTCGCTGGCGGACCACGCGGGCCGCAAGGTCATCGTCTACTTCTACCCGGCCGCGCTCACCCCCGGCTGCACCAAGCAGGCCTGCGACTTCACCGACAACCTCGACCTGCTCGCCTCCTCCGGCTACGACGTGATCGGCGTCTCCCCCGACGCGCCGGAGAAGCTGGCGAAGTTCCGCGACAAGGAGGAGCTGAGGGTCACCCTGGTCAGCGACCCGGAGAAGCAGGTGCTCCAGGCGTACGGCGCGTTCGGTGAGAAGACGATGTACGGGAAGAAGGTCACCGGCGTGATCCGTTCCACGTTCGTCGTCGACGAGAACGGCACGGTCGCGCACGCGCTGTACAACGTCCGGGCCACCGGGCACGTGGCGAAGCTCATCAAGGACCTGAAGCTGTAGACGGCGGGAAACCGGTAAGGAGCGGACTGACGTGGCGATGCGCAAACCGATCGAGTCGTGGCTGACCGACATGGACGGCGTCCTGATCCACGAGGGCGTGCCGGTACCGGGCGCGGACCGTTTCCTGGCGCGGCTCCAGGAGTCGGGCCGACCGTTCCTGGTCCTGACGAACAACTCGATCTACACGCGCCGCGACCTCAAGGCCAGGCTGTCCCGCATGGGGCTTGAGGTGCCGGCGGAGAGCATCTGGACCTCGGCGCTCGCGACCGCCCAGTTCCTCGACATCCAGCGGCCGGGCGGCACCGCCTACGTCATCGGCGAGGCGGGGCTGACCACCGCGCTGCACGACGTGGGGTACGTGCTCAGCGACGTGGCGCCCGACTACGTGGTGCTCGGCGAGACCAGGACGTACAGCTTCGAGGCGCTGACGAAGGCCATCCGGCTGATCAACGACGGCGCGCGGTTCATCGCCACCAACCCCGACCACACCGGGCCCTCGACGGAGGGCGCACTGCCCGCGACGGGGTCGGTGGCGGCGCTCATCACGAAGGCGACCGGCCGCGACCCGTACTTCGTGGGCAAGCCGAACCCGCTGATGATGCGCACCGGTCTGAACATGATCGGCGCGCACTCCGAGACCAGCGCGATGATCGGGGACCGGATGGACACCGACGTGCTCGCGGGGCTCGAAGCGGGCATGGAGACGTTCCTCGTGCTGACCGGGCTGACCGGTCCCGACGAGGTGGAGCGGTTCCCGTTCCGGCCCTCGGCCGTGGTCGACTCGATCGCGGACCTCATCGAGCGCGTCTGACGGAACGCCGCGCGCGCCGCCCGGTCGGGCGGCCCGGCGCCCCGACCGGCCCAACCGGGCGGCGCAGCGGGTGCGCCCGCGCGTGCGCCGGGTGACCTTCGTCGGGTGAGGAGAACCCCACCCGAGGCGGAGGTGCGCCATGGGCCAGGCCCGCTCGATCCGTTCCCCGCGACGGCCCGCGGTGGGCGCGGCTGCCCTGGCGGCGTGCGCCGCGCTGTGGGCCGCGCCGGCGCACGCCGACACCCAGAACGCCGCGCCCGTCGGCACGTCGAACGCTGTTGACGCCGGCACGTGGAGCACCGCGCACGTCGGCGCGTTGGGCGGCGCGCCCGCCCGCGTGCTGAACCCCGCGCCCGCGCACGCGCCGTTCCCGCATGCCGCGACGGCCGCTCCGGCCGGGGGCGTCGCGGAGGAACGGCCAGGGGCCGGCGCGGCTGACGACCGCGGCGGGGTGCGGGTGACGCCGGTCAGCCCGCGCCCGGGCGATGACGTCGAACTGCGCGTGCACGGCTGCGCGGGCGACACGGGAGTGGCCAAGTCCCCCGCGTTCGTGGCCCCCGCGCGGCTGGCCCCCGGGCCCGGCGGCGGCCTGGTCGGCGAGGCCACGGTCCGTTCGACCGCCGAGCCCGGCGTCCACCGGATCGACGTGATGTGCGACGCGAAGCACGGCGAGGTGACCGGGCGGCTGATCATCACGGGCCCCGACGGGCACGGGCCGCCCGGCAAGCCGGGCAAGCCCGAGGGGTCTGGACACGGTGAAGGGCCCGGCCCCCCGGGCCCGGAGCACCAGGGCCGGTCGGGGCCGCACGGCGGGTCGGGCGGCCACCCGGAGGCCCTGGGCCCGACCGGCCCCGTGCGGGCCGGGGGCGGCGGCACCGCCGCCGACGGCGCGGACGGCCCGCCCGCGGCGGCCGGCGCGGCCGCGCTGACGCTGCTGTCCTGCGCGCTGGCCGGCTGCGCGCTGCTCGCCGTCCGGCGGCTGCACGCGCGGGGCGGGTGATGGCCCGGGGCGAGCCCCGCTCGTCCCCGGCCGGGCGGCTGGCCGCCGCGGCCACGTGGGCGGTGCTGCTGCTCGCCCTGTCGCTGTGGGGGCGGGAGTTGACGGGCGGCGCGCCGGCCGGCCCGCTGCCGGCCGGCGGCCAGGCGCAGGGCGCGCGGCTGCCGCCGCCCGCCGCGCCGCTGCCGGGCGACGCCGAGCCGCGCGCCGTGGAGTTCGAGGCCGTGGGGGTGCGCGCCGACGTGGTGCCGCGCGGGCTCGACGACGGCGGCGGGGTGGCGCCCCCGCCGTTCGGACAACCCGACCTCGTCGGCTGGTACGCGGACGGCCCGACGCCCGGCGCCGAGGGCGCGGCGGTGCTGGTCGGACACCTGGACACCGAACGCGAACCCGCGGTGTTCCACGGGCTGAGCGAGGCCGAGCCGGGCGACGCGGTGCGCGTGACGCGCGCCGACGGCAGCGTCGCGGAGTTCGCGGTGCGGGGCGTCGAGGTGGTCGAACGCGGCGCGTTCGACGCGGCGCGCGTCTACGGGCCGCGCTCGGGCGGCGCCGAACTGCGGCTGATCACGTGCGGCGGCGACTTCGACCCGGCCACCCGCGCCTACTCGGCGAACGTCGTCGTCTCGGCCTACCTCACCGGCCGCCGGTGACGAGTTCCCCGATCAGGGGCGCCAGGGCGCGGAACGCCAGGCCCCGGTGGCTGATGGCGTTCTTCTCCTCAGGGCTCAGCTCGGCGCACGTGCGGCTCTCGCCCTCGGGCTGGAGGATCGGGTCGTAGCCGAACCCCCCGGCGCCGGCCGGCTCGTACCTGAGGACGCCGGGCAGCCTGCCCTCGGTGACCCGTTCCGTGCCGTCGGGCAGGGCGAGCGCGGCGGCGCACGCGAAGTACGCGCCGCGATGGCGGGCCGGCACGTCGGCGAGCTGGGCGAGGAGCAGGTCGAGGTTCGCCGCGTCGTCGCCGTGCCGGCCCGCCCAGCGGGCCGAGAAGATGCCGGGCGCGCCGCCGAGCACGTCCACGCACAGCCCGGAGTCGTCGGCGACCGCGGGCAGCCCGGTGGCGCGCGCGAGGGCGTGCGCCTTGAGCAGGGCGTTCTCCGCGAACGTGACACCGGTCTCCTTCACATCGGGGACCTCGGGGAAGGCGTCGGCCCCCACGAGCGGGATGTCGACGCCGGCCGCGGCGAGGATCGCGCGCAGTTCGGTGACCTTGTGGGCGTTGCGGGTGGCGAGTACGAGTCGTGACATGCGGCGATTATGGCCCGCGGCGGCCCGCCCCCCGCGGGCGGGCGGCCCCGGCGGCCCGGCCGGGGGCCCGGGACTCGGACCGGGCCCGGGAACGCCCGTTCGGCCGCGGCCCCGGAGCCGCAGCCCTCGCGTTCCCCGGCGGAACAGGGCGCCGACCGTCGCAAGTAACCGGTATAGTTCGCCTATTCCCGTTACCGCAGCGGAGGCGCGATGGAGATCCCTCTCGACGACTACGAACGGGGGGCCGCGGTGGCGACCGCCCTGGTGTGCACGTCGCCCACGGTCCGGGAGCCGGAGGGGGACGCCCTGCCGGACGCCGAGGCGCTCACGGCCTTCCTGGAGCGGCACCGACTCCGGCTCGACGCCGTGCCGCAGACGCGCCCGCCGAGCGCAGCGGACCTCTTCGATGTGCATCTGCTGCGCCGGGAGGTGCGGGGCGTCATGGAGACCGCCACAGCGGAGGAAGCCGTCGCGGGCGCGGGCGTGCTGGCCGCCCGCGCCGCGCGCGCACCGGTGCTGCGGCGCGACGGGAAGGGGCGGTGGCAGTGGTACGTGACCACCTCCGCGGGCGCGCCCCTGGCCGCCGAGCTGGCGGCGTTCCTGGCCATCGGCCTGTTCGGCGTGGTCCGCCGGCTCGGCCACCGGCGTTTCCGCGCCTGCGCCGCCCCCGGCTGCCGCGGCGTGTTCGCCGACACCTCCCGGGCCGGGGAACGCCGCTACTGCATGCCCGAGCGCTGCGGGAACCGGCTGAAGGTCGCCAACCACCGCCGCCGCCAACGACTCGGGGACGGCGTCCGATGAACGAGGCACCGCTGCCGGGAGCCCTGCGCCTACCCGACGGCTCCTGGGTCCGCGGTCGCGGGCTGCGCCGCCCGCGACCGGGCGGCGCCGTACCCGATGTCGGTCTCTACCTGGGCACGGACCGGCTGCGCCGCACGCACGGGGCCGGCCTCGGGTGGGAGCACGTCTGGCTCGACTGGCCCGACTTCCGGCTGCCGCGCGACCGCGACGCGGCCGTGCGCCACATCCGCGCGCTGCACGAGCGGGCCCGGGCGGGCGCGGCGGTCGAAGTCGCCTGCGGAGGCGGCGTCGGCCGCACCGGAACGGTCATCGCCTGCCTGGCCGTCCTGGCCGGAGTGCCCGCGGCCGACGCCGTCGCGTGGGCCCGCGCGCACCACCACCCCCGGGCCGTCGAAACGCCGTGGCAGCGCCGCTGGGTGGCCCGGTTCCCCGCCGCCTGACCCCCCTGGCGGCACGGCCCGCCCCGCGCGGGCGCGCCCCCGGGCCCGCGCGGCGCGACCGCGCGTGCGCGTTCCCCGTAGCCTCTTCCTGTGCCAGCCTCCCGCCTGCGCCGCGTCGCCGTCCTCGTGCTCGACGGCGCGAAGCCGCTCGACGTCGGAATCCCGGCGCAGGTCTTCACCACCCGCGCGAGCATGCCCTACGAGGTGCGGGTGTGCGGGGCGGCCCCCGGGCCCGTGACCGGCGGCGACGGCCTCGCGTACGACGTCGCCCACGGTCTCGACGCGCTCGCGTGGGCCGACCTCGTCTTCGTCCCCGGCTACCGCGGCCCGGACCGCGACGACCCGCCGCGGGCCGTCGTCGACGCGCTGATCGCCGCCCACGACCGGGGCGCGCGACTGGCCGCCATCTCGACGGGCGCCTTCGCGCTCGCCGCCACGGGCCTGCTCGACGGCAAGCGCGCCACGACGCACTGGCACTACACGCGGGCGCTCAAGGCCAGGCATCCGCTCGTCCGGGTCGACGAGAACGTGCTGTTCGTCGACGAGGGCAGCGTGCTCACCTCGGCGGGCGCCGCCTCCGGCATCGACCTGTGCCTGCACGTCCTGCGCGGCGACCTGGGGGTGGCCGCGTCCAACCACGCGGCCCGGCGCCTGGTCGCCGCCCCCTACCGCAGCGGGGGCCAGGCCCAGTACGTGCCGCGCAGCGTTCCCGAGCCGCTCGGCGAGCGGTTCGCCGCCACCCGCGAGTGGGCGCTGCACCGGCTCGGCGAGCCGCTCACCCTCGACGCGCTGGCGCGGCAGGCGGAGGTCTCGCCGCGCACGTTCTCCCGGCGTTTCGTCGAGGAGACCGGCTGCACGCCGATGCAGTGGGTGATGCGCGCCCGCGTGGACCTGGCCCGTGAACTGCTCGAACGCTCGGAGCACAGCGTCGAGCGGATCGCCGCCGAGGTCGGGCTCGGCACCGGCGCGAACCTGCGCCTGCACTTCCAGCGCATCCTCGGCACCACACCGAGCGAGTACCGGCGGACCTTCACCCGGGGCTTCACCAGAAGGCCCACCCGGGGCGGATGACCCCGTGACGGGATCCTTGCGGACCCTGGCGTTCCCGCCGCTGTCGGCGGCGCGGGCCGCGGGCGAGGCTGGGAGCGAAGGGAAGGGAACGCACTCATGACTCGCATCGCCATCAACGGGTTCGGCCGTATCGGACGCAATGTGCTGCGCGCGCTGCTGGAGCGCGACAGCGCCCTCGACATCGTCGCCGTCAACGACCTGACGGAGCCCGCCGCTCTCGCCCGGCTGCTCGCCTACGACAGCACGGCCGGCCGGCTCGGGCGCCCGGTGACCGTCGACGGGGACACCCTCGTCGTCGACGGCCGCCGGATCACCGTCCTGGCCGAACGCGAGCCGGCGCGGCTGCCCTGGGCCGGACTCGGCGTCGACACCGTTCTGGAGGCCACCGGCCGGTTCACCTCGGCCGCAGCCGCGCGCGCCCACCTCGACGCGGGGGCGCGGAAGGTCCTCGTCAGCGCGCCTTCCGACGGCGCCGACGTCACCCTGGCGTTCGGGGTCAACACCGGCGCCTACGACCCGGACGCGCACACGATCGTCTCGAACGCCTCCTGCACCACCAACGCGCTCGCGCCGCTGGCCTCGGTGCTCGACGAACTGGCCGGTATCGAGCACGGGTTCATGACGACGGTGCACGCCTACACGCAGGAGCAGAACCTTCAGGACGGCCCCCACCGCGACCCCCGCCGCGCCCGGGCCGCCGGACTCAACATCGTGCCGACCACGACCGGCGCCGCCAAGGCGATCGGCCTGGTGCTGCCGAACCTCGACGGCAAGCTGTCGGGCGACGCGATCCGCGTTCCCGTGCCGGTGGGCTCGATCGTCGAACTCAACACGACCGTCGCCCGCGACGTGACGCGCGAGGACGTGCTGGCGGCGTACCGCGCCGCGGCGGAGGGCCCGTTGACCGGCATCCTCGAATACGCGGACGACCCGCTCGTGTCGTCCGACATCACCGGCAACCCCGCCTCGTCGATCTTCGACTCCGCCCTCACCCGCGTCGACGGCCGCCGCGTCAAGGTGGTCGCGTGGTACGACAACGAGTGGGGCTTCTCGCACCGCGTGATCGACACGCTCGAACTCCTCGCCACCCCCCGCTGAGCGGCGTGGGTCAGTTCGCCGCCCCGCGCATACCTCGCACTTCAGGTGGTGCACAGCGCCCTCCCGGCACGGGAGGCGAACGCCCGGACATCACCAAGGGAGTTCAGTGGCCGCGGGAGAGCAGGGCCGTGTAGGCCCCCTCTGCCGCACGGGCCGGCGCGGTGTCCGCGGGGGTGTGGCGGAAGAAGGACGCGGTGGTCCCGGTATGAAGGACACGTCCCTCGTCCAGAACGGTGACATGGTCGGCCTCCTCGGCGAGGTCGGCCACGTCATGGGTCGACATCAGGACGCGGACATCGCCGCGAAGGTCGGCCAGGATGTCGCGGAAGACGCGCCGCTGGCGCGGGTCCATGCCCGCGGTCGGCTCGTCGAGCAGCAGAACGCGCGCGCCGTGGACCAGGGCCGCCGCCACCCCGACCCTGCGGAGCTGGCCGCCGGAGAGTCGGGAGGTCTTCTCCGACACCTTGTCGGTGAGTTCCACGCGGTGGAGGGCCCGGCGGGCATGGTGCCACGCATCGCCGCGCGTCATGCCCTTCAGCCATCCGACGTAGGCGACGTACTCGCGGGCGGTGAGGGAGGGGAGCGGCGTGATGGTCTGCGGCATCCAGGCCACGGCCCGCCGATAGGACGGGGAGCCGAAGACGAGATCGCCGCAGGTGATCGCTCCGGAGCGAGGACTGACGACGGACGCGGCCAGCTTCAACAGCGTCGATTTACCGGCCCCGTTGGGGCCGAGGAGGATCGTCAGCCCTTCGGCGAGGCGGTAGTCGAGGTTCTCCAGCACCGGTCGGCGGCGCCGCCGGTAACCGTAGGTGCAGGCGGACAGTTCCAGTTCCAGGGTCACGGCACGTTCCTCGGGCCTCGAAGCAGGAGAGTGGAGCCGGCGAGCAACGCGAGAGCCGTGGCAAGCGCGGCGTGCGGCGCGTCGACGGGTTCCGGCAGGACGGTCCAGGGATAGGGGTCGTCCGACTCGCGGAATCCGAGCAGGACGACGGCCATGAGCCAGGTGACCGGGCCGATCACGGCGGCCTCGCCGACGACGGGACGCAGGAGGAGCAGGAGGCCGGTCAGGAAGACAGTGTTGCGCCCCGCGGCGACAACCGTGCCGGAGTCCAGCCATACGCCCAGCAGAAGGCAGACCATGACGGCGACCGCCAACACGAGACCGGTCAGGGCCGTGTCCAGCCCGCGTACCGGGCGGATGCCGGCGACCTCGGCCGCGGGCAGCCGGGAGTCGAGGCACAAGGCGATGGTCGACACCAGGGGAATCGGCGCGAACAGCATGATCTTGGCCTCGTTGCTGCCGGACATGCTGAAGGACGGCAACGCCGCCGTGCTGTCCCGGAGTACCAGCGCGAGCAGTGCCAGGGACAGCAGCCCGAGGGGCAGCAGGACATGGGCCCGCCTGACTTTGCACCACCAGATCACGCGTCGGCCTCGCACGACTCGCGGAGCGCTTGGAGATACCAGGTCAGCTGCTCCTCCTCGGTCATCGCCAGAACGGTGTCGACGGCCGTGCGCGCCGACTGGCGCTCGGATGTCTCCAGGTAGGGATCTCCGGCCAGGAACTCCTCATGGGTGTCCGCGGTACCGGTGCGCTCGGTGACCCACATCATCGCGGCCAGAGCGATAGCGGGGTCGGGGCTCGAACACGGGAAACGCACGGCCTCATCGACGACCCGGAAGCGCACGTTGTCCTGACGTTCGCCGTTCGTCAGAGCGAGGCGCCAGGTCTCCGGGGTGGAAGGCCGGACGCCCCGGCCGTCGGGGAGGGAGTCGGTCACGACCTCCGGCCGTTCCGACACCCCCAGCGCGACGAGATCGTCGATCGCGGCGGTGACGTCCGCGTGGACCGCCGCGAGGTCGCCGACCGTGGCCTCGGGCAGGCAGACGCGGGGCATGGTCCCCTCGCAGCGCATGGGAGCCTGAGCGGCGTTCAGTGGCGGGGTCGTCTCCCAGTCCCGCGTCGACTCGACGGCGGCCACGGCACAGGACACCGCCACGGCGGCGCCTATCACCAGCCGGACTGCCAGGTGGCGGAGCGGCAGCCAGAGGGCGCCGATGGCCACCGCGATTCCCACCGTGGGGAGCGCCTGGGCGACGAGCGAGGTGAGCGTCGCTGTCTCGCCGAACTCCAGGCGGACCTGGTACTGCCCCAGTGTGTGGCGCCTCCAACGCTCCGACGTCGCCCGTGACGTCGCCACCACGAGCCACACGACGACGGCCAGTACCGGCGCACCGACCACGGCAGGCACCCGCAGGCCGACGGCGAAGCCGATGGTGGCGTGCGCCGGGCACAGCAGCATTCCCAGCAGCAGGGGGCCGACGCTCGTGGGGGTGGGGAGGGCACCGCCCTGAACAAGGGCGATGGCGACCGGCAGGATCAGCATCAGCCACGCCAGAACGACGACGGGCGCCAGGGCCTGGGCGGCGATGAGGTAGCGCGACCGGGCCGGAGCCAGGCCCCAGATCGCCCCGCGCCTCAGCCGCCCGCTCTCCCACACGCCGAGTGCGGCGGCCACGCCGTAGGCGAAGGCGTACGACACCTGCAACGGCGCCGACACGAGGGTGGGCGCCCAGCCGAAATCCTGCCGGAAGGCAAGTTCGGATCCGACCGCGGCGTAGTAGAAGAGGACCAGACCCAAAGCCAGCGGGGCTACCCGAAGTGCGCTGCTCGACCGTAGCAGGGTACGTAATCTCACGGAATCCTCGATTGCGTGGTGACGCGGGATACCGAGTCCCGCGCCACCACGCCGCCAAAAGGTCAGGGAGTGGTGTCGACACTCACGTCATTGACGAAGAGCAAGCAGCAAGAGCCGCCGTTGGCGACTCTGCCAACCTGGAAGGAGATACCGCCGACTTGACGTCTGCCGCGTCGATCGACCGTTCACGGAATGCGTGTTGATCGTAGCGGAAAGATGAAGAACGGGCCACGGAAAGCTGACACGCAGGTGAACCGCACCGCACAGATACTCCGCATACCGCTTTCCGCACCGCCTGGACGGATAACAATCGATGAGTCGCGAGAAGTCGGATACCTGAGGACTTCCTCATCATGGGCCTGCCTCCGGTGGTCAAGAAAGAGTTTGATGGAGACCGAAACAGCCGTGAAGGCTCCACGGCTGTTCGGCGAGAACCCGGACGTCCCCGGGGCGCGAAGGACCCCGACCCCGCCCGCTCCTCACACGGCAGAAGGCCACTGCCGGTGATCGGCGCCGGCCGCCGCCGCGGTGTCGGCCTCAGTAGCCTCGTGGCATGACCGACTGCGTGCAGGTGTCCACCGCGACCGAGAGCCGCGAGGCGGCGGAGCGTCTGGCGCGGGGGGCGGTGGCGGCCCGGCTGGCCGCCGGGGCTCAGATCCTCGGCCCGGTGACCTCCGTCTTCTGGCACCTGGGCCGGTTCGGCACCGGCGAGGAGTGGCAACTCGTCCTGCGGACCACGGCCGACCGGTATCCGGCGCTTGAGGCGTACCTGTTGGAGCACCACCCGTGGAACAACCCGGAAGTCGCAGCCATCCCGATCAGCGCCGGTTCCGCCGGATACCTCGACCGGGTGCGCGGAGCGGCACCTCCCGATGAGCACGAGAGCGGCAACTGACGTCACGCTCCTGCCTGGCCGAGGACGACGGCCACCTCCGGCACCGCGCGATGCGGTCGAAGTCGCCTCACGGAGCGGCCCGCCGGTGCCCCGCCCGACCGGGCAACTTGCGGCCGGGCGGGGCGGGCCTCACGGGAGTTCCGCCAGGACGCGGACGTCCCAGGGGCCGAGGGTCAGGGCGGTGCCGGCGGCCAGTTCGTCGTCCGTGAGCACGTCGCGGGCGGCGGCGGGCAGTTCGAACGTGCTGGGCAGCCAGGTCCAGTTGTGCAGGAACCGCAGCCGCGTGCCGTCGGCGGCGGTGGCGCCGGTGACGGTCTGGCTGTCGGCGGTGGCGCGCCAGCGGTCCCCGGTCGCCGGGGCGCACCAGCGCAGCACGGCCGCGGCGAGGCCGGGGCTCGGGACCGTTCCGACGTAGGTGACGCGTCCCTCGCCGTGGGCGTGGGTGGTGACGGCGGGCCAGCGGCCGAAGTGCGGGTGCTCGTAGGCGGCCAGGACCTCAGCGCCGGCCGGGCGCAGACCGTCGGCCCAGCGGGTGGCGACCGCGTCGCCCGGCAGGGCGAGCGGGGAGCCCTCGGGGGCGACGACGCCGAGCGGGCGCCTGAGCGTGGAGAACTCGTCGTAGGACACGCCGGCCGCCTCGGTGAGGAACGCGGGCTTGACCTCGCGGCGCGCCCGCACCTCCTCGTCGCCGTACCCGGTACGGATGCCGAGCAGCAGGTGGCCGCCGGCCGCGGCGTACGCGGCGAGCCAGCGCAGCTGGTCGTCGCCCGCGACGAGCAGCCCGGCGGCGATCAGCAGCGGGTGGCGCGCGGCGAAGGCCGCCGGGTCCTCGGCGAAGATCTGCGAGGGGTGCAGGACGCGGCTTTGGAGACCGGCGTCAAACGCGCCCCGGTAGAACGCGTCGAAGACCGCGCGGTAGGAGCGGCGGTCAGGATCGCCTCGCTCGTCGTGCAGCATCGGGTGCCCCTCAAGGGCCCACTTGGTGTCGGCCGACCAGACCATCGCGACGTCCGCGTCGGGGGTCAGGCCCGCGACCAGCTCTCCGGCGCGTTCGAACTCGGCGCCGAGTGCGGCGACTTGCTCGTAGACGCGGCCGGGTTCCAGGCTGTGCGGCAGCACGCCGCCCCAGTAGGTCTCGGCGCCGAAGTGCAGCGTGTGCCAGTGCCAGTACTCGATCATGGCGGCGCCGCGCGAGACCAGGGCCCACGCCGCCTGGCGCCACTGGCCGTCGTAGGCGGGTTCGTTGACCCAGGGGCCGCCGATGGCCTGGGCGTTGGTCTCGGTGACGAGGAACGGTTCCTGCCGCGACGCGTACATGCGGTCGGCGGTGGCGTACAGCGACCACGTGCCGCTGGTGGTCCAGCCCTGTTCGTCCTGGCCGGTGTCGGGCAGGGCGAGGCCGTCCTGCATGCGGTAGTACGGGTTGCCCGCGGTGATGTCGAGGCGGCGGGTGAGGTCGTCGTCCTTGATGCCCGGCCGCTCGTAGGAGATGCAGGTGGTGACGAACTGGTCGTCGCGCGCGTACTCGCGCACGATGTCGGCCTGCCAGCCGATGAAGTCGGTGGTCAGGCCCGCCTGGAAACGGCGCCAGGCCAGGTCGTACTGCGGCTGCCCGTTGGCGTCCGGGGTCCACAGGTCGGCCCACGTGGACAGCCGGTGGGACCAGTAGGTGAGGCCCCAGCGCTCGTTGATCTCCTCGACCGAGCCGTAGGTGCGGCGCAGGTGGTCGACGAAGCGCTGGAAGACGCCGCGGTTGTGGAAGAGTTCGTTGCCCGGCTCGTTGTCGACCTGGTAGCCGATGACGGCCGGGTGGTCGGCGTAGCGGGCGACGACGCGGCGGATGACGCGTTCGGCGTGGAAGAGGAACGCGGGGTGGGTGTAGTCGATCTCCTGTCGGACGCCCCAGCCCATGGGCTGCCCGGTGCGGCGCTCGGCGTTGATCTCGGGGTGGATGCGGGCCAGCCACGGCGGCACCGCGTAGGTGGGGGTGCCGAGGATGACGTGGATGCCGCGCCGGTGGGCGCCGTCGAGTACGGGTTGCAGCCAGTCGAGGTCGAAGACGCCGTCGTCCGGCTCCCACGTGGACCAGACGGATTCGCCGACGCGAATGACGCTGAAACGCGCCTCGGCCATGAGGTCGAGGTCTTCCTCCAGCCGCGGAACGGGCTGGTATTCGTGGTAATAGGCGGCACCGAAGAGAACCCGGCCGGGAAGCCTGTGCATGACGTGCGCTCTTTTCTTTCTTCCGTTGGTGCGGGTGTGCGGGTCGGGCTCAGGCCGGTCGTCGGGAACGCGGGCCCGCGGGGTGCGGGCCGGCGTTCCTCAGCCCTTGACGGCGCCGGCCGAAAGCCCTTCGAGCAACTGCTTGCGCAGCAGCAGGAACACGAGGATGGTCGGCACGGAGGCGAGGACCGCGCCCGGCAGCACGAGGTCGAACGAGCGGTTCTCTGCGCGGAAGAGGATGTTGAGGCCGAGCGGCAGGGTGTAGCTGTCGGTGTCCGAGATGAGGACGAGCGGCCACAGGAAGCTGTTGTAGCTCTGGAGGAACTGCCAGACGGCCAGGGCCCCGAGCGGGGGCCGCAGCAGCGGCAGGACCACACGCAGGAAGATGCCGAACTCGGAGGCCCCGTCGATGCGCGCGGCTTCGAGTATCTCGTCGGGTATCGACTGGATGATGTACTGCTGCATCATGAAAATGCCGAACGCCGGGGCGACCCACGGCACGATGAGCGCGAACCACGGGTTCGAGAGGCCGGATTTCACCACGAGCACGAAAAGCGGCACGAGGATCACGGCGAACGGCACGGAGAGCGAGCTGAACATCACCGAGAACAGCACCCGTTTCCCCGCGAACCGGTACTTGGCGAACGCGAACCCGGCGAGCGCGCACACGAACACGGCGACCGCGGTGGCGAGCAGCGCCGTGGTCACGCTGATGGCGAACCAGCGCCAGAACGGCTGGCCGGACAGCAGGTTGCCGAAGTTCTCCAGGGTGGCCGGGCTGGGGATGAGGTTCGGCGGGTACTCGAAGATGTCGCCGCGCGGCTTGAACGAGCCGCTGACCGCCCACACCATGGGCGCGACGAACACCAGCAGCAGCACGGACAGGGTGAGGTAGAGCGCGACGCGCCCGGAGCGGCTGCCGCGCCGCCTGGGGCGGTTGCCCTTCCGGTCGGGCGCGGGGCGCGCCGCGGGTGCCGCGGCGGGCGGGGCCGGGGTCGCGGCGCTCATGACGTCCTCCCTATGGAGAGCAGGCGGTTCAGGAGCTGGCTGATCGCGAAGACGACGACGAACAGCACGACTCCCGCGGCGGCGGCGTAGCCGAACTGCTGGCGGTCGAAGGCCGCGCGGTAGACGAACATGGCGACGGTGAGCGTTTCCTCGCCGGGTCCGCCGCCGGTGATGAGGAACGGTTCGTCGAAGAGCTGGGAGGCGCCGATGAACGAGGTGACGACGACGAACGCGGTGACCGGCCTGATGCCGGGCAGGGTGACCGCGGTGAACGTCCGCCAGGGGCCCGCGCCGTCGATCTCGGCGGCCTCGTAGCGCTCCCTGGGAACGGCCTGGAGCGCGGCGAGGAAGAAGATGGTGAGGTAGCCGACCCAGCGCCACAGCAGGACGAAGCCGACGGAGACCTTGGCGAGGGTCGGGTCGCCGAGCCAGTCGGTGGTGCCGGTGCCGAACAGGGCGCGCAGCACGGAGTTGACCAGGCCGTAGTCGCGGTCGAGCAGCAGGCTGTAGACGAGGGCGATGACGATGGGCGACAGCACCATCGGGATGAAGAAGGTGACGCGGAACAGGTCGCGGGCGCGCAGGCCGCGGGTGTTGAGGGCCTGCGCGATGAGCAGCGCGGCCGGCACCACGACGAGGAGGCTGATCAGCACGAAGATCAGCGAGTTGCCGAGTGCCTTGTGGAAGCTGGTGTCCCGCGCGAGGTTCGCGAAGTTGTCGAGACCGACGAACTCGGGTGTGCCAAGGCCCACCCACTCGGTCATCGACAGGTACACGCCCGCCGCGATGGGGACGATCATGAACAGGCCGTAGAGGACGTAGAACGGGGCGATGAAGGCGTACGGCGCGAGCTGCCTGCGCCTGCCCTCCCGCCCGGCCGGTGGTGGGGTCATCGGGCTGCCCTTCACGAGCGGGACGACCGGGTCTGGCCGTGGAAGTCGTCGGTCGCGCGGCGCAGCGCCTCGCGCGGGGACAGGTCGCCGCGGTAGGCGCGCAGCAGGTAGCCGCTGAGCACCGTGTCGAGCACCGGTTTGTCGGGGCTGAGGTGGAAGACGGGCGCCTCGTCGATGACCCCCCGGTAGACCTCGAACATCCGCTGGCCGCCGCAGTATTCGTCCTCGGTGCGCAGCAGTTCCCCGCTGTCGTAGACGGAACGCCTGGTGGGCAGGTAGCCGAGGTCGAGGAAGCGGCGCACCTGTTCCGACGGGGTGAGGTAGCCGGCCGTGATCAGGTCGACGGCCGCGAGCGTGTTCTCCTTGTCCCGCAGGGCGGCGAAGCCGGTGCCCCCGGTGAACGAGGTGCGCGAGCCGCCGTCGCGGAACGCGGGCAGGGGGCGGATGCGCCATTCCCCCGACTGCTCGGGCACGTTGGGCACCAGGCCGTAGATCTTGTACCAGGTGGCCATCCACAGGCCGATGACGTGCCCGGACTTGAGGGCGGCCTGCATGGACGGGCCCATCGGGTCGGCGACGGTGGCGATCCAGCCCTCCTGCACGCCGCGGGCCATGAACGTCAGCACGGCCTCGCCCTCCGCGGAGTCGATGGCCAGCTCGCCCCGCTCGTCGAAGAGCGTGCCGCCGCGCTGCATCAGCAGCATGTCGAAACTCTGGACGACCTGGCCGAGTTCGCTGCCGACGGTCACCTGGCCGACGCAGACGTCGTGCCGCCGGTGCGCCTGGGCGCCGGCCTCGGCCAGCTCCTCCCAGGAGCCGAGGTCGGTGGGCAGCCCGATCCGCCCCCACTCGGGTTCGCGGTAGTAGTAGACGACCAGGGGGGCGTCGGAGTCGAGCGCGTAGAGGGTGCCGTCCTTGCTGAACGGCGCGGTGCGCACGGTCAGCAGGTCGTCGCGGACATCGGCGACGGCGTCGTCGAGCGGCTGGAGCAGTTCGGCCGCCAGCTCGCCGCGCAGGAGCCGGGGGAACGCGCCGATCTCAAGGCCGGCCACGTCCGGGGTGCCGCGGCCCGCGATGGCCTGGGCGATGGTCTTGGTGACGACGTCGGAGGCGCCCGCGCGGGTGGGGCTGAGGCGCCAGCGGAACGGGGAGGCGCCGGCCGCCGCGGCGTTCTCGGCGGCGGTGCGGAAGTACTCGACGTAGGCGTCGTCGTGGGTCCAGAAGGACAGGTCGACGGTCCCCGAGGTGACGGGTTCCGCCTCTGCGGTGCCGCCGCAGCCGGTGAGCGCGCCGCCGAGCAGGCCGGCCGCGCCGAGGCCGCCGCCGAGGCGGAGCAGCCGGCGGCGGGTGAGATCGGGGGGCTGGGGCGGGGCAGGAGAAGGAAGGGTCATCGTCGTCCCTCGTTCGGTTGCGTCCTGGCTGCCGGGAGCGCGGCGCTGGCGCGCCGCCCCGGTAAGTCGGGGAGGCGCCGCCCCGGGCGCCCCGCGGCGCGAGCGGCGCTCCGGGCGGCGCAGCCCGTGGCGTTCCCGGGCCAGGGGCGTGCGGGCCGCAGGTTCGCGCCCCGCGCGGCGCCGGGCGCCGGCGGCCGTTCTCCTGCAAACGGGAACGCGGGCGCGGGCGCGAACGCGGGGGCGGAGGCAGCCGGCCGGGCACCGGCGCGGACGGCGCGCGGCCCGGGGGCGGGCGCGCGCGGGCGCGCGGCCCGGGGCACGGTGCGCGACCCCGCGCGCGCGGCGCCGCGGAACGGGCGCGCGGCACGGCGGAACGGGCGGTTCTCCTTCGACACCCGGTCCGTCACCACCAGCTCCCTTGCCGGAACGGCCGGCTGAGGGCACGATCAGCCGGAGTGCGGACACGCTAAGGACGCGTTTGTCGCACCGTCAAGGGTGTGGTTCGAAATTCTGTGGGGCGTTCGCGATATCGAACGCCCCGTGCGGACCGGCGCCTACGCGCAGACGTCCGTCAGCGCGTCCACGGCGTCACCGAGCGGGGACAGGTCGATCGACGTCCCGTCCTCGACGCCCGCGCGGACGCTGTCCACCGCCTCCTCGACGGAGTCCGTGGCCTCCTGGACGTCGACGTCGTCCACGGTGTCGCGCAGCTCCTGGATGTCGTTGCCCACCGCGTCCACGGCGTCCACGAGCACGTCCGGGTTCTCCCCCTGGGCCGCCTGCTCCAGCTCGTCCACGCTCTGCGAGACCTCAAGCGCGAGCCGCGCGCAGTCCACGGCGCGCTGCACGTCGCACGCGCCGAGCGTCATCGCCGCGGCCACGGCGAGCGCCGCCGACACTGCCCCCGATACGACCGGCCTTCCCGGCATCGGCGTCTCCCTCCCCTGGTTTTGCCTCCACTTTACCCGGCTCACCCGGTGGCGAGGGCGGCCCGCTGGGCGCCGTCGAGCTGGGCGCAGCCGGCCGCCGCGAGGTCGAGCAGCGCGTCGAGTTCCCCGCGGTCGAACGGCTGGCCCTCCGCCGTGCCCTGCACCTCGACGAACCGGCCGTCGCCCGTGCACACCACGTTCATGTCGGTCTCGGCCCGCACGTCCTCCTCGTAAGCGAGGTCGAGCAGGGGCGTGCCCGCCACGATGCCGACGCTCACCGCGGAGACGGTGCCCGTCAGCGGCTGGGCCTTCGCCTTGACCAGCTTCTGCCGCTGGCCCCACGCGATCGCGTCGGCCAGCGCCACGTACGCGCCGGTGATGGCGGCGGTCCGCGTGCCGCCGTCGGCCTGGAGCACGTCGCAGTCGAGCACGACCGTGTTCTCGCCCAGCGCCTTGAAGTCGACGACGGCGCGCAGCGAACGGCCGATGAGCCGCGAGATCTCGTGCGTCCTGCCGCCGATCCGGCCGCGCACGGACTCGCGGTCGCCCCGCGTGTTCGTCGCGCGCGGCAGCATCGCGTACTCGCCGGTCACCCAGCCCTCGCCGCCGCCGCGCCGCCAGCGCGGCACGCCCTCGGTGAAGCTCGCGGTGCACAGCACCCGGGTGTCTCCGAAGGACACAAGCACCGATCCTTCTGCGTGCTTGCTCCAGCCGCGTTCGATCGTGACGGGGCGGAGCTGGTCGGCCGAGCGGCCGTCGATACGGGACATGTGGGCGAGCCTAACCCGGAGCCGGAACGCCGCCCTCCGCCAGCCCGGCGCCGCCCGCGGCCCGCGGCGTCAGATCTCGTAGACCGCGCCCGGCCTCGCCAGCTCCACCGGGCCGTCGAAAACGGCCTTGGCGTCGGACAGGTTCGTCTGGGCGTCCGTCCACGGCGGGATGTGGGTGAGCACCAGGCGCTCGGCGCCCGCCTCCCGCGCGCACTCCCCCGCCTCCCGGCCGGTGAGGTGCACCTCGGGGGCGTCCTCCTTGCCGTCGGTGAACGACGCCTCGCACAGGAAGAGATCGGCGTTCGCGGCGAGGGAGGCCAGCTCGGCGCAGCGCCCGGTGTCGCCCGAATAGACGAACGCCCTGCCCTCGTGCTCGACGCGGAACCCGTAGGTCTCCACCGGGTGCGTGACGCGTTGCGCGACCACGCTCAGCGGACCGAGTTCGAACCGGGAACCCGGGGCCAGCGTGCGGAAGTCGAAGACCTCGCTCATCGAGGTGTCCGTGGGCGTGTCGGCGTACGCGGTGGTCAGCCGGCGCTCGGTGCCCTCGGGCCCGTAGACGGGCACGGGGTCGCACCTGCCGCCCTCGTGGCGGTAGTACCTGGCCACGAAGTACCCGCACATGTCGATGCAGTGGTCCGGGTGCAGGTGGCTGAGCGCGATGGCGTCGATGTCGTACAGCCCGCAGTACTTCTGTAGCTCGCCGAGGGCGCCATTGCCCATATCAAGGAGCAGCCGGTAGCCCTCGGCCTCGATGAGGTAGCTGGAGCAGGCCGAGTCCGCGGACGGGAAGGACCCCGAGCAGCCGACGACGGTGAGCTTCATGGAAGGGGGAACCTCCGTAGTGGGGTTCGAACGACTGTAAGTCGCCACGGGCCCGGCTGCTCCCGGTGCGGGCCGGGGTGTGGGCGGAATCACCAGCGCGGCGGACGGGCACGCCACGGCGCCGAACGGGCGGTCAGATGCCCCCTCAAGCCCGTTCGATCACATTCTGCTACGAGATCTGACACGAATGGCAAGCAAGAGACCGATAGCGATCCAAATGGCGAACATGGACGATCCCCCGTAGGACAGGAACGGCAACGGCAGACCCGTGACGGGCATGATGCCCAGGGCCATGCCCATGTTCTGGAAGCTCTGGAACGCGATCCACGTCACGATGCCGACGGCCACGATCGTGCCGTACATGTCGGGGGCGTGGGCGGCGATCCGGCAGCCGCGCCACAGCACCACGCCGATCAGCAGGACGACCGTCCCGGCGCCGAGGAACCCCAGCTCCTCGCCCACGACCGTGAAGATGAAGTCGGTGTGCTGCTCGGGCACGAACTGCCCGGTCGTCTGGCTGCCGTGGAAAAGGCCCTGCCCCGTCAGCCCGCCGGAACCGATCGCGATCCTGGCCTGGTTGGTGTTGTAGCCGACCCCGGCCGGGTCGAGCGCGGGGTTGGCGAACGCCGCGAACCGGTCGATCTGGTACTCGTCGAGCAGCCCGAGCCGCCACACCGCCAGCGCGCCCGCCACGCCGAGGCCGAGCAGCCCGAGGACCCAGCGCCGCCCCGCGCCGGAGGCGAGCAGCACGCCGAGCGCGATGGCCGCCACCACCATCGTCTGGCCCACGTCGGGCGAGAGCATGATCAACGCCGCGGGCAGCGCGGCGATCAGCAGCGCCTGGAGCACGGCCCTGGTGTCGGGGCGCAGCCTGCCGTCACTCTCCAGCGGGGCGGCGAGCAGGGTGGCCATCGCCAGCACGACGCCGACCTTGACCAGCTCGGAGGGCTGGAAGGCGAAGCCGCCGCCGAGCTGGATCCAGCTGCGCGAGCCGTTGACCGTGGAGCCGAGCGGGCTCAGCACCAGCAGGGACAGCAGCACCGAGAGCACGTAGAGCGCGGGCACGGCGGTGCGCAGCCTGATGTGGCCGAGCCAGACGGTCAGGGCGGCGAGCCCGGCCCCGACGCAGACGTTGAAGAAGTGGCGGACCAGGAAGAACTCCGGCTCCCCGCTGTTGAGGTCCATCCGGCCCCTGGTGGCCGAGTACACCAGCAGGGTGCCGAGCAGGGAGAGGGTCACGGCGGAGACGAGCAGCGGCCAGTCGAGCCGTCTGGCCAGGGAGTCCCGGGCGGTGATCCTGGTCCAGACCGTCCTCTCCACACCGCCGGAAGAACGGGAGTAGCTGCGCACGGTCACACGAGCAGACTCTACGTGCAGGCACCGACACTCCGTGTGACGCGCGCCCGGGCGGGCCGCCGGGCCGGACTGGGTCCGGCCCGGCGCCCTGCGGCCTCAGGCCCAGAGCTGGCCCTGGAGGCGGGCGACGGCCTCCTCGGTCGACTCGGCCGTGTAGATGCCGGTGGACAGGTACTTCCAGCCGCCGTCCGCGACCACGAACACGATGTCGGCCGGCTCCCCCGCCTTGACCGCCCTGCGGCCGACGCCGACGGCCGCGTGCAGCGCCGCGCCGGTGGAGACACCGGCGAATATGCCCTCCTGCGAGAGGAGTTCGCGCGTGCGGGCCACGGCGTCAGCGGAGCCGACGGAGAACCGCGAGGTGAGCACGGACTCGTCGTACAGCTCGGGAACGAAGCCCTCGTCGAGGTTGCGCAGGCCGTAGACGAGGTCGTCGTAGCGCGGCTCGGCCGCGACGATCTGGATGCCGGGCCGCTGTTCGCGCAGGTAGCGGCCGACGCCCATGAGGGTGCCCGTGGTGCCGAGGCCGGCCACGAAGTGCGTGATCGACGGCAGGTCGGCGAGGATCTCGGGACCGGTGCCGGCGTAGTGCGCGCCGGCGTTGCCAGGGTTGCCGTACTGGTAGAGCATCACCCAGTCCGGGTGCTCGGCGGCCAGTTCCTTGGCGACCCTGACCGCCGTGTTCGAACCGCCGGCGGCGGGCGAGGAGATGATCTCCGCGCCCCACATCGCCAGCAGCTCGCGCCGTTCCGACGAGGTGTTCTCCGGCATCACGCACACGATGCGGTAGCCCTTGAGCCGGGCCGCCATGGCCAGCGAGATGCCGGTGTTGCCCGAGGTCGGCTCCAGGATGGTGCAGCCGGGCGTGAGCCGGCCCTCCTTCTCGGCCTGCTCGATCATGAACAGCGCGGGGCGGTCCTTGATCGAACCGGTCGGGTTCCGGTCCTCAAGCTTCGCCCAGATCCGTACGGAGTCGCTGGGCGAGAGCCGCGGCAGCCGGACCAGCGGGGTGTTGCCGACCGCCGCGAGCGGGGAGTCGAAGCGCATCAGCGCATGCCCCCGGCGACGGCGGGCAGGATGGTGACCCGGTCGCCGTCGGTCAGTTTGGTCTCGATGCCGCTCAGGAAACGGACGTCCTCGTCGTTCAGATAGACGTTGACGAAGCGGCGCAGGGCCTCGCCCTCCACCAGCCGGTCCTTGATGCCGGGGTGGTTGGCCTCCAGATCGGTGAACAGCTCGGCGATGGTGTCGCCGCTGCCCTCCACGGCCTTCCGGCCGTCGGTGTAGGTGCGGAGGATGGTCGGGATGCTGACCTCGATGGCCATGGATGACCTCCTGGTTGAGGCGGGCGGGTGCGGAACGGAACGGCGGCGACGGATCGGCGGGGGATCAACGAGGCGCGGTACACAGGCAGCCGGCGAGGCGGCACAGGTCGACGTGCAGCCGCGCGACGAGCAGCGGGGCACCACTGATCACTCGTTCGCCGCTCACGTCCTGGACAACCATGCGTGCATCGTATCGATTCCCGACCGCCGACCCGAGCCCTTGTCCCACCATCCGGACAACCGTCTCGAAGCGCGAGAGATGCGGCGTTCCGCGCCCGCCACCGCCCCCCGGAGGTCAGACGAAGCGGACCTCTTCCTCGGTCACCGTGCCGTCCACGATGCGGAACGAGCGGAACGACACCGGCCCCTCGTCGTTGCCGCACTCGGCCGTGGAGACCAGGACGTAGTGCGCCAGCGGCTCGTTGGCGTAGCTGATGTCCGTGCGCGAGGGGTACGCCTCGGTCGCGGTGTGCGAGTGGTAGATGACGACGGGGTCCTCGTCGCGCTCGTCCAGCTCCCGGTACAGGCGGAGCAGGTCGCCCGAGTCGAATTCGTAGAACGTGGGCGAGCGCGCGGCGTTCAGCATGGGGATGAACCGCTCGGGCCGGTCGCTGCCGGCCGGCCCGGCGATCACCCCGCACGCCTCGTCGGGGTGATCGGTCCGGGCGTGCGCGACGATCCGGTCGCGCAGCTCATACGAGATGGTCAGCATGCCGCCAGCGTAGAACGCCGCGCCCCGGCCTCACTTCGCCAGGGTGGCACCTTCCCCGGAGCCGTTCTCGCCCGCCGCCCTGGCCTCGTCGGCCTCGATCTGCGCGTCGCTCTCCCCCGCGTCGCGGCGGCGCACGTAGACGAGGACCTTGGTCAGCTCGCGCTTGACGACGGGGGCCAGCAGGTAGAGGCCGATGATGTTGCACACGGCCGCGGCGAAGAGGAAGGCGTCGGCCAGGTCGACCAGCGTGCCGACCGAGAGCAGCGCGCCCGCGACGATCAACAGGCAGAAGACGACGCGGTAGATGTTCACCGACACGGGCCGGTCGCCGAAGAGGTGGGACCACGCCTTCTGCCCGTAGTAGCCCCACGTGATGACCGTGGAGAAGGCGAACAGGAAGACGGCCACGGTCAGCACGCCGGGGAACCAGGGCATGGCCGTCTCGAAGGCGTCCGAGGTGATCGAGATGCCGACGGTCGTGCCGCTGACCTCGCCGCCCTCGGCCGCGGCATCCCGGGCCGCGATGTACTCGGGGCCCGCGGCCACCACGATGGTCAGGGCGGTCATCGCGCAGACGATCACCGTGTCGAGGAACGGCTCGATCAGGGCGACCAGGCCCTCGGTCGCCGGGCGCTTGGTCTTGACTGCCGAGTGGGCGATGGGGGCGGAGCCGACGCCCGCCTCGTTGGAGAACGCCGCGCGCTGGAAGCCGATGATCAGGGCGCCGATGAGGCCGCCCGTGACGCCCTCGGGGTTGAACGCCTCGGTGACGATGGTGCCGATCGCGTCGGGCACGTCACCGACGTTGAAGAGGATGACCACCAGGCAGGCGGTGAGGTACAGGATCGCCATGGCCGGGACCAGGCGGCTGGTGACCTCGCCGATCGCGCGGATGCCGCCGATCAGCACCGCGGCGACCAGGGCCGCGACCACGACGCCGAACAGCAGGGCGCCGCCCGAGCCGCCGAAGAAGCCGGTGTAGTCCTCGGTCGAGGTGGCGAGCTGCTCAAGGCTCTGGTTGACCTGGAAGAGGTTGCCGCCGAACAGGGCGAAGAACAGGATCATCACCGCGGAGAGCAGCGAGAGCACCTTGCCGAGCCCCGGCAGCCCGCGCTCGGCGAGCCCCTTGCGCAGGTAGTGCATCGGGCCGCCGGACACGCGGCCGTTCTCGTCGATCTCGCGGTACTTCACGCCCAGTGTGCACTCGACGAACTTGGTGGCCATGCCGAGCAGGCCGCACATGATCATCCAGAACGCGGCCCCTGGACCGCCGATGGACACGGCTATCGCGACACCCGCGATGTTGCCGAGGCCGACCGTGCCCGAGACCGCCGAGGTGAGGGCCTGGAAGTGCGTGACCTCGCCCGGGGCGTCCGGCTGGTCGTACTTGCCGCGCACAAGGCGCAGGGATATGCCCAGGTAGCGGAACTGGGGAGCGCCGAAGTAGGCGGTCAGCACCACGCCGGCCACCACGAGCCAGCCGACGATCAGCGGGAACGCGCTGCCGAAGAGGTCGATCTCGTAGAACACCGCGTCATACAGGACATCTCTGATCGGCTGGAATACATCGTTGACCGCCTCGTCAACGTCGTCGGTCCAGGATTCTCCGCTTGCCATGACGCGACCTCGGGCAGTGAGCAGTGGCAGGAATGAGCGGTATTCCTATCACATGAGATCACGGAAGTAGAGTCTCCACCAGTGATTCCTGGAGGCCACCGAGCCAGAAGTACGCCATGACCATCGGCTTGTTCGGGTCATCGTCGGGCAATTCGAACAACTTCTCCGCGCCCTGTTCGTCGGTGATATCGAGACGGGACGCGATGGCGAGCCGCAGGTCGTTCAGGGCGCCGAGCCACTGCTTCGACTCCTCCGCCTTCAGCGTCAGGACCGCGCCGCCCGCCTCCGCCTCCTGGGCCGCGGCGTCGAGGCCGCGGACCATGGCGAGCAGGTCGTCCCGCTTGCGGGTGCGCAGGTCACCCTCGGTGAACCTGCGGAATTCCGCGGCCAGCCGCCTGGTCTCGTCGTCCTGCGGACGCCCCGGCTCGCCGTACGCGTCGGGGAAGAGCCGCGCGAGCGCCGGGTCCTCGGGCGGCCGTTCCGGCCCCTCGGCGAACAGGGCGTCCAGCGGGTCCTCGCTCTCCCCCGCGCCCGGCCCGATCAGTTCGAGCAGCTGCGTGGCCAGGCTGCGCAGGATGGAGATCTCGACCTCGTCGAGCGCGATCGCCGCGCCGCCCGCGGCGGGCTCGAAGTAGCCGGCCATCAGCGGTCCTGCTGAAGCGTCGCCCACAAACCGTATCCGTGCATGGCCTGCACGTCGCGCTCCATTTCTTCACGGCTCCCTTGCGAAACGGTCGCACGGCCCTTGTGGTGGACGTCCAGCATGAGCTTCTTGGCCTTGTCCTTCGAATATCCGAAATAGGACTGGAACACGTAGGTCACGTAACTCATGAGGTTGACGGGATCGTTGTGCACGATCGTCACCCACGGCACGTCGGGCACCGGCTCCCGCGCCGGGACCCGCTCCGCCTCCGTGCGCTCGATCTCCAGGGGGATGGCACTCACGCCTCCCATGCTGCCACCAACCCGCCCCACGGGCCCAAACGGGATCCTCGCGGGGCCTCGGACCCGGCGACGCGCGGCCCGCGACCCCATATCGTCAGATTGACGAGATCGGGGGTAGGGTGGGGCCATGGATGTCATGAACGACACGCCCACGGCGTTGCCCGTGGCGGTGCCCTCGACCGCGCTCTTCACCGACCAGTACGAGCTGACCATGGTCCAGGCCGCGCTGCGGGCGGGCACCGCGCACCGGCGGTCGGTCTTCGAGGTCTTCACCCGCCGGCTCCCCGAGGGGCGCAGGTACGGCGTGGTGGCGGGCACCGGGCGCGTGCTCGACGCCGTGGAGAACTTCCGCTTCGAGCCCGCCCTGCTCGACTGGCTGCGCGAACGGAAGGTCGTGGACGAGGCGACCGTCGACTGGCTGGCCGACTACCGGTTCCGCGGCGACATCGACGGCTACCCCGAGGGCGAGGTCTACTTCCCCGGCTCGCCGATCATGACCGTGCGGGGCACGTTCGCCGAGTGCGTCGTGCTGGAGACGGTGATCCTGTCGATCCTCAACCACGACTCGGCGGTGGCCGCCGCGGCCTCCCGGATGGCCGTCGCGGCCGGCGACCGCCCGCTGATCGAGATGGGCGCGCGGCGCACCCACGAGCTGGCCGCCGTGGCGGCGGCGCGCGCCGCGTACGTCGGCGGGTTCTCCTCGACCTCCGACCTGGCCGCGGGCTTCCGCTACGGCATCCCGACCGTGGGCACCAGCGCGCACGCCTTCACGCTCCTGCACGACTCCGAGCGCGAGGCGTTCACCGCGCAGGTGGAGTCGCTCGGCTCCGGCACCACGCTCCTGGTCGACACCTACGACGTGACGGAGGCGGTGCGCACCGCGGTCGAGGTGGCGGGCCCCGGGCTCGGCGCGGTGCGGATCGACTCGGGCGACCTGCTCGTCGTGGCGCACCGGGTGCGCAGGCAGCTGGACGAACTCGGTGCCACCGGCACGAGGATCGTCGTGACCAGCGACCTCGACGAGTACGCCATCGCCTCCCTGGCCGCGGCGCCGGTCGACGCCTACGGCGTCGGGACCCGCCTGGTCACCGGCAGCGGTCACCCGACGTGCTCGATGGTCTACAAGCTCGTCGCCCGGGCGGGCGAGGAGCACGGCGGCGGCGAGGAAGAGGGCGCGCCGCTGGTCCCGGTGGCCAAGAAGTCCCTGGGCGGCAAGCTGTCGATCGGCGGGCGGAAGTGGGCCGCCCGGCCGCTGGACGCCCACGGGGCCGCCGAGGCCGAGGTCGTCGGCACCGGGCCCCTGCCGCCGGAGCTGGCCGACCGGCAGGTCCCCGTCGAGCTGATGCGGGCGGGCCGCGCCGTCGCCAGGGAGTCGCTGGACGCGGCCAGGGACCGCCACCGGCGCGTCCGCGAGGCGCTGCCGCTCTCCGCCAGCCAGCTCTCGCGCGGCGAGCCGGTGCTCCCGACGCGTTACGCGGGGACCGCCTGATGACTACGCTGCTCAACGGCCGCTCAACGCTCTCGCGGGAAGGACGCACCGCATGCACCGCGCACTGATCGTCGTCGACGTGCAGAACGACTTCTGCGAGGGCGGGTCACTCGCCGTCGCCGGCGGGGCCGGTGTCGCCGCCGCCATCACCGACCTGATCGGCGCGGCCACCGCCGGCTACCGGCACGTGGTGGCCACGCGCGACCACCACATCGCGCCGGGCGACCACTTCTCCGCGCACCCGGACTTCACGCACTCGTGGCCGCCGCACTGCGTGGCCGGGACCGAGGGCGCCGCCTTCCACCCGAACTTCGCGCCCGCCGTCGCCTCGGGAGCGGTCGAGGCCTGCTTCGACAAGGGCGCGCACGCCGCCGCGTACAGCGGCTTCGAGGGCAGCGACGAGAACGGCACCGGGCTGGCCGACTGGCTGCGCGCGCACGACGTCGCGGCGGTCGACGTCGTCGGCATCGCCACCGACCACTGCGTGCGGGCCACCGCGCTCGACGCCGCGCGGGAGGGGTTCGAGACCCGGGTCCTGCTCGGGCTGACGGCCGGGGTCGCCCGGCCCACGGTCGACGCGGCGCTGCGCGAGATGGCGGCCGGCGGCGTCGAGCTGAGCGGGCAGCCCGTGGTGGCCGGCTGAACGGCGGCCGGCCGGCGAGGCGCGCTCAGGCGGCGGTCGGCCGGCCCCGCAGCAGGTGCGCCATCGGGTGCCAGCCCTCGGTGGCGTGGCACGGGGCCGGGCGCCACACGACGCCCTCGGGGTGGTGCAGCACGGCCGAGATCTCGTCCGGAGTGGGCGGGGCGCCGTTCCCCCGCAGGTAGACCGAGCGCAGGCCCAGGTTCCGCAGGCGGGTCAGCGCCCGCGAGCGGTTCGCCGCGTGCACCAGCACGCGGACGGCACGGCCCGGGGCACCGGGACGGGGCAGGGCGAGCGCGACGACGACGCTGCCATCGGGCAGCCGGACAAAGCCTCCTTCGGCCATGGGGTCACCTTCTCATCGACTCCGGACGCGGAAAAGCGGTCCCCGACATCCTTACGCCATCGGCCGCCGCCCGTCGAGGGGCGGCGGCCGAATGCGCTCTGACCAGCCATTTTGCGCCAGATAAGATCAACAACCGTCAGATATCGACGGAACGTGACCGTTCACTCACGCCGGTGGTCGCGGCGCCCGGCGCGTGCCGGGCGCCGCGCCCTCAGCGTCCGCTCGGGCCGACCCGGACCAGGATCGGCCGCTCCGCGTTGCCCGGCTGGGCCACCAGGGTGATCCTGGTGTTGGTGTCGGGGACGACCACGCTGTTGCGCGGGTTCGCCTCGTCCCAGTAGGTGCCGCTGCGGTCGTCGAAGTACGGCGTCGCCCGCTGCGCGGGCAGCGTCGTGGGCTCGCCGTCCAGGTGCAGCGTCAGCTCGGGCACCCCGTGCTTGCTGAACGTGGCGTCCCGGCTCTGGATGCGGTTGCGCATCAGCGTGCCGTCCGACCAGTACTCGGCCTCCGCGTTGGCGTCCACCGGCAGGATCAGGCCCTCGCCCGGGTGCTGGCTGGTGTTGTTGTCCGTCTGCGAGGTGTCCCACAGCCAGACCAGCATGCCGTTGCGGTAGGAGTAGTGCTCGACCCAGTCCGGGCGCTCCGACGCCCAGCCGAAGTTGTACGGGCCGGTGCGCAGCGTCTCGTCGTAGCCGACGTACTGGCGGTTCTCCACGATGTAGTACTGCGGGTACTCGCCCGTGACGGACGCGCCCACGATGCGGAAGCCGTCCACGGCCCAATCACCCTCGCCCGCCTCGGCGTTGTCGGCGAACACCTGCTCGCCGTCGGCCGTGACCGTGAGCGCGTCGGCCGTGAACCCGGTGCCGGAGACGGACCCGTCCGTCTGGTAGCGGAACCGGATGTCGACCGACTGCCCCGCGTAGGCGTCCAGCGGGAAGGACAGCGCCACATCGCCGCCCGACTCGCCGGTCAGCGCCGGGCGGTCCGCGCCGTCCCGCGGCAACTCCTCACCGTCCGCGGTCCCTTCGAGCGGGACCCACGTGGCGCCGCCGTCCGCGGACGCCTCGGCGTACAGGAAGTCGTAGTCCTGCTCGATGCTCCACCAGCCGGTCAGGTCGAGCGACGCCGTGCTCGCCCCGCCGAGGTCGACCGTGCGGGTCAGCGTGCTGTTCAGGTCGTCGCCGGAACCGCTCCACCACTGCGCCTCGCCCTCGGCGGGCTCGTGCACCTCGGTGGTCACCGTCTTGTCGGGCAGTTCGACGATCAGCGCCTGGGACGCGTTGCCCTGCGCGCCCCGCCCCTCGGGATAGGTGAGCGCGGAAGCGCCGAGGCGGTGCGTGGAACGGGTCGCCGCCCGCGCCGTGTCGTAGTCGAGCCAGCCCAGTTGCAGCTTCTCCCACGGGCCCATGTCGTTCGGCAGCTCACCGATCGTCCCCTCGCCCGGGCCGAGCCACGAACCCGAGGACATCGAGGACCAGAAGCCGGTGCCGTTCTCGCCGCCCTGCGTGTCGTACAGGTCCGGCAGGCCCAGGTCGTGCGCGAACTCGTGCGCGAACACGCCGACTCCGCCGTTCTCCGGCTGGATCGTGTAGTCGCCGACCCACAGCCCGGTGTCCGCGATCTGGGTGCCGCCCGCCAGGTTGTACTCGGGACCGGTGTGCCCGATCTGGTCGTTGAACGCGTACCAGCGGTGCGCCCAGATGGCGTCCTCGCCCTGCGCGCCGCCGCCCGCCGACTCGTCCTCGCCCGCGTGCACGATCTGGAAGTGGTCCAGGTAGCCGTCCGGCTCGTTGAAGTCGCCGTCGCCGTCGTAGTCGTAACGGTCCTGGCGGTCGTACTCGGCCAGCGTGGCCGCCAGTTCCTCCGGCGTCGCGCCGGCCGCGAGCTGGTCCTCGTACCAGGCGTTGACGCCGTCGGCCACGACCTCCCACACCGAGCGGCACACGCTGTCACCGCAGGCGTTGTTGCCGTACCTGGCCTCGTTGTAGTCGACCAGCACCCAGTCGGTGACGTGGCCCTCCACGGTGTAGCGGCCCGAGGACTGGCTCTCGAAGTACTGCTTCACCGACGGGACGGCGGGATCGTCCGAGTAGTAGATGTCCTCGTAGTACTGGCGGTCGAAGTCCTCGCGCCAGATGGTGGTGTTGTCCGTCTCGCGGTCCGGCTCGGCGATCTGGTTGACCCGCGGGCCCGGGTCGCCTCCGAACTCGGGGTGGATCTCGTCGCCGAACTCCACCAGCACGGTGAAGATCCGGTCCGTCCCGGTGACGGCGGTCTCCACGAACTCGCCGTCGCTCAGCTCCACCACCTCGGAGCCGCCCAGGGTGCGGGCGCTGGCCCCGTCGGCGACCAACTGCCGTGCGGCCTCCTGCCGCTGGGCCTCACGCTTGTCGCCGAGCGGGTTCTCCAGCTCGGGGGCCGCCGAGAACGCCCGCGCGTCGCGCGGCACTTCCTCGGCGTCGGCCACCGGCTGCGCCTGCGCAGCCCCGACGGGCACGAGCACGGCCGCTCCGACGGCGGCGACGGCCGTCGCCACGGCGGCGGTTCTCGTTCTTATGGACCGCTTTCCGGTGTTCACGTGTTGCCTGGCCTCCCCTGCGTACGCAGTGATGTCGTGGGACGCGTTTGACATGAGTGGGACAGAAGCATTTGACATGAGTCAGGCAGAAAAAGACACCCCTCAATCCGGCTCGCGCGTACGACCGCGGTCGTACGGCGGCCCGCCGCCGCGCGGTTCCGTGCGCCCCCCTGCTCCCCCCGTGCTCCCGCACCGCCCGGGGCGCGCGCTTACGGCATCCAAGACCTGGGCACTGAGCCCCCCAGAACCGTCCGGAAGTGCCGTCCCCTCTTCCGGGTCCCTTCCGGGCGGCCACCCGCAGCCCTCACCGAGGCACTCCCAGGACGGAACCGCCATGCCGCACCCGACTCCCGTGCAGATCGCCTACGGTTCGGCCACGGTCATCTCCCTCACGTTCGTCTCCCTGCTCCTGCTCCCCGCGGCGGCGGGGCCCGCGGTGGTCCTCATCGCCACGCTCGCGCTGATCGCCGGGGCCTGGGTCGCCGTCGCCGCCCCGGGACGCCGCCAGGCGCCCGAGGGCCGGGCGCCGGGGGCCGCGGGCCCGGCCGCGGGGTCCGCCCGGCCCGTCGGCACGGCGCGGCGGCCGGGCGCGCACGTCTGACGGCGCGTCGCGGCCCGCGCCGCGCCGGCGCCCCTCAGACGGCGGAGACGACCACGGTCCGCGCCGCCTTGTCGTGCAGACACTGCCGGTAGGGCCGGTCCCACGTGCAGGACAGGACGTTCAGCAGCCAGAACAGGAAGCCGATGCACGGCACGAGCTGCGGCAGCGCGTAGACCGCGGCCCGCGTCCAGGCCGGATTGCCGCGCGGCACCGCGCCGTCGTCGAGCATCGCCACGCGCACGCGCGTCACCATCTTGCCGACGGTCTGGCCGCGGGCGCTGAGCATGAGCGCCTCGTAGACGAAGTAGACGAGCAGCACGACGGCCTGCTGCCCGTAGCCGCCGCCCCCGTTGTCGAACTCGTAGTCGCCCATGAACGGCAGCATGAGCAGCGACACGGGGATGCCGACGATCAACGAGTCGATGATCCTCGCGAGCAGCCTGCGGCCGAGCGAGGCGAGCGGCGGCATGCCGGCGAGCGGGTCGGCGGCGCCCCCCGCGCCGCCGTAGGGGTTGCCGCCGTAGCGGTCGCCCGGCGGCTCACTGGGCGGAGGTGCCTTGGGCAGGTCCGACGCGCTCCGGTCGGGGCCGCTTCCCGGCTCGTCGCCGGGGCCGGGTCTTGGCTGCTCGGTGCTCATGATCGCCAGTCAAACCCGGCCCCCGCGCGCCCGCATCCCGGCACCGGCCGCCGCGCGAGGCGGCGTGGGCCGACCGGCTCAGTCCTCGCGGTCCCGCGGCTTCAGCGTGCCGACGAACGTACCCGCCGCCTTGTCGTGCCAGCACTGGCGCCAGGGCCGGTCGCGCAGGGCCCACAGCACGTTCACGACGCCCACCACCAGTACACCCAGCAGGCTGTACACCAGCCAGCGCAGCAACGCCGCACCGAAGCCCGGCTTCTCCTGCTGCTGGATGTCGAGCACCCGGAGACCGAACAGCGCCTTGCCCGGCGTCCTGCCCCACAGCGCGGTCGGCAGCGCTTCGAGCAGCAGGCCCACGCCGAGGAACACCCCGATGACCATGGCCAGATACCCGCCCGTGGTCCCGTCGATCAGCCAGACCGTCTCGGTGACCCCGGCCCGTTCTGCCGCGTCCACCTGGTCCTGGATGTGGTCCCTGGCGTCGCCGAGCAGCGGGAGGCCGAACGCGACGGCCGCGCCGACGGGCAGCAGGGAGTCGACGAGCCGGGCCAGCACCCGCCGGCCGAGGGCGGCCGGGTGGGCCTGCGTGGTCTCGAACCGCCGGATCATCGTCAGGGCCTCGCCCTGGTGCGACTGGAGGAACGGCGACTGCTGCGGGTGGGCCTGCTGCGGCGGATAGCCGTAGCCGCCGGGCGCCGCGCCGCCGGCCTGCTGGGGCGGATAGCCGTAGCCACCGGGCGCGCCCGCGCCGGGCTGCTGGGGCGGGTAACCGTAGCCGCCGGGCGCCGCGCCGCCCGCCTGCTGCGGCGGATAGCCGTAGCCGGGCTGCGGGGCCCGCGCCTGCTGCGGGGAGGGCTGGGCCTGCTGGGCCTGCTGGGGCGCCCGCTGCTGCGCGGCCGGCGGCACGGCCGCGCCCGCCTGCGGCACCGCCGCGCCCTGCGCCTGCGCGCGCGGTTGCGCGGGCGCGGCGGGGCCCGCCGGGGCGTTCACGACCGGCGCGGGCGACGGCCCTGCCGCCGGCGCGCGCCCGGCCTGCGGCTGCGCGCCCTGGGGCGCCTGCTGCGCCAGGTCGCGCACCTGGCGCTCCCACGAGCCGCCCGCCGTCGCGATGTCCGTGCGCCGCAGGGTCGTCGTCTCCTCCTTGGGAGCCGGCTCGGGCGGCTGCGGCCGGGCCGCGGGCTGCTCGGCGGGCGGGGCGGGCGAGGCGGGCGAGGCGGGCGAGGCGGGCGGGGCGGGCGAGGCGGGCGAAGGCGAGCTGTCCGCCGAGGGCCGGCGGAACTGCCCGCGCGGGTCGACCCGGCCCGCCGCGGCCACCGGCGAGGTGCTGACGTCCTCGTCCGAGCCCCACGCGGCCCGGCTCCCGGCCTGCTGCTGCGCGGCCCGCGCCTGCCCCCGCTCCGGGGAGCTGCGCGCGGGCTGCCCCGCCGCCGGCGGCTGCGCCCCGGCGCCCGCGGCCGGCCACGCGCCGGCCGGCTCCTGCCGCGCGACCTCGCCGCGCCCGCGCACCTCGGGAAGCGCGTTTCCGCCGCCCCCGCCCTGTGCGGCGGGCGCGCCCTGCGGGTCCTCGTCGAAGAAGAACGGCTGCGTCTCACCGGCCCGGGCGGGCGGAACCGCCGGCCCCGCGACGGCCGGGCCGGCCGCCGCGCCGGACGGCGGCGTGGGCACCGGCTCGCCCTCCCGCGGCTCGGGCCGGCTGCTGCCGGGCACCCACGCGGTGCCGTTCCAGTACCGGATGTAGCCGGGAATGGACGGGTCCGGATACCAGTTGGGCCCCGGGCCGCCGCCTGCGTTGCCTGATGAGGGCGGGGAGCCTGCGGTTGGGGAGCTCATCGGTTCCGATCTCCTCGTCCGTGCAGTGCTGTTCTCTCTGAACCAAGCATGTTACGTCGGTGGGGGCCCCGCTTCGGCCGAGTCCCCACCAGACAGCGACCATAGCCAACTCGCGGGCGCGGCGAGAGCCGCCCGCCCCCCGCACGGCCGCCCGCGGACGCGTCCGTGGCAGGACTGGGACACACCTGGGACAGTGCGCCGACCGGGCCGCCGCGGCAACGGTCCGGCGCGCGCGGTCCGTTGGCGCACCGGCACCCGGACCGTTGGCGCACCGGCACGCACGCCTTCGGCGGCGCGCGGCCCCTCGGCGGCCTGCCGGCCGGCCAGCACCGCACCCGCGCCGCCCCCGCCCGGCCGCCGCCCGGCCGCGCGGCCCTCAGCCGCGCGGTCCCGGCTCCCCCGCGGCCCCGCGCGCGCGGCCCGCCGCGCGCGCCGCGCCCGGGGGCCGGCGGCCCGCGGCGTGCCTGACCAGCGGCATCACCCGCAGCGGCACCGGGTTCTCCATGACGATGGCGGTGGATGACCTGACGATGCCGTCGAAGCCGACCACCTGGTCGATCACCCGCTGGAGATCGGCGTTGGACCGCGCCACCAGCCGGCACAGCATGTCGCCCTCGCCCGTGATGGTGTGCAGTTCCAGCACCTCGGGCACGCCGCCGAGGTGCCGGCGCACCTCCTCGCCCCGCCCCTGCTTGATCTCCAGCGTGGCGAACGCGGTGACAGGGAACCCCAGTGCGGCGGGGTCGACGTCGGGCCCGAAGCCGCGGATCACGCCCCCGGTCCGCAGCTTCTCCAGCCGCGCCTGCGCCGTGCCCCGTGCCACGCCGAGGCGGCGGGACACTTCGAGCACGCCGATGCGCGGCTCCCTGGCGAGGAGTTCGAGCAGTCGGGCGTCCAGTTCGTCGATGGCCATGGCGAACCTCCTGGCGGGGCGGGTGCGGTGCAGGACGGCGCGGGCGGCACCGCGCGCGTGCCGCGGGACACCATGCTCGGGCGCGGGGCACGCCGGTGGCCAGCCCCGGCCCGGTCGGCACCTGGCGCTCCCGCCGGCGCCCCGCTCCGGCGGCAGGCGGCGGCCGTCGGCCGTCGGCCGTCGGCCGTCGGCCGGGGCACAGGATCTTCACGCGGACCCCGCTTCGCGGTCACACGGCCACCGGGAAGTGAGCGAACGGCGCGCTTCTCCCGGCTTTCCGCCACGGAACTTCGCGCCTCTCCTCGCCCGGAACGAGCGTGAACGCGCGGAGCGTGGGAACAGTAAGAACACCACCCCCCCACAGCCGCCCCCGCGACCTGCACTCGCGGGGGCGGTCCGTGCGGGCCCGCCGCCCACCGGCCGGGCGCCGCGCGGTGCCCGGCCGGGCGGTTCAGCAGGACGGCGCCTGCTCGCCGGCCGCGAGCGCCCGCAGGTCGGCCACCGCGCCGTCGAGTGTGGTCACAGGAAGCAGCGTCAGGCCCTCGGGCAGGTTCGCCGAGGCGTCGCCGCACTCGGCGCGCGGCACGAGGAAGACCGTCGCGCCGTCCCGCCGCGCGGCCTGGGTCTTGAGCGGAACGCCCCCCACGGAGCCGACCGTTCCGTCCGGCTCGATGGTGCCCGTGCCCGCGACGGTGAGCCCGCCGGTCAGGTCGCCGCCGGCCCCGTCGCCGTGCAGCAGGTCCACGATGCCGAGCGAAAGCAGCAGCCCCGCGCTCGGGCCGCCGACGTCGGCCAGGCTCAACTCGACCGTGACGTCGTCCGCTTCGAGTCCGAGGTAGTCGAGGGCCGCGGCGACCGCCGCGTGCTGCGACGCGCGCATCTGCCCCTCGTTGTGCTCCTGGATCTCCTCGCGGTTGTCGCCGACCGGATAGACCGAGTCGCGGGGCATCACGGCCCGGTCCCCGGCGAACCAGCCGGTGACCACCTCGGGCAGGCGCACGGTCGCGTCGGGGGACGTGGCGGTGATCGTCGTCATGCGCAGCTCGCCCGCGGGATCGCGCACCTCGGCGCCGGTGATGGTGATCACCGGCTCGCCGTCGTGCTCGCCCAGGACGTCCGCGGTCAGCCCCGGCCGGGTCACCGAGTACGGCAGCGGGGCCAGGGCGGCGACCGCGAGCAGCGCGACGACCAGCAGCGCGCACGCGGCGAGCCACAGCGGGCGGCGGCCGGCCGGCGAGGAGGGCGCGGCGGACGGCTGCTGCTTCGGCGGGGTCGCGGACATGCAGGGAATCTAACGCAGGACCGCCGCCACTTCCCTGGCGGCCCTGACCACGCGCGGGCCCACCTCGGGCGGCACCGACTCGTTCAGCATGACCACCCCGACGCTGCCCTCGATCCCGCAGTCCCCCGGCAGGGGCGCGGCGGCGCCGCACGCGCCGGCTTCGAGCTCCCCCTGGGTCAGCACGAACCCGTCCTCGTTCTCGATGTCCTTGCAGCGCCCGGTGAGTATCGCGCGCCCGGCCGCGCCCCGGTCGAGCGCGTGCCGGTAGCCGGTGCGGTAGGCGACGTGGTAGTCGGTCCAGCTCGGCTCGACGACGGCGACGGCCAGCGCGTCGGTGCCGTCGACGACCGTGAGGTGCGCCGTGGCGCCCACGTCCTCGGCGAGCGACCGGAGCGCGGGCAGCGCGGCCTCCCGCACCAGCGGGTGGACCTGGCGGCCGAGCCCGAGCACGCCGACCCCGACGCGGACCCGGCCGCCGGCGTCGCGCCGGACCAGGGAGTGCTGTTCGAGCGTGGCGAGCAGGCGGTAGACGACCGTGCGGTTGACGCCGAGCTGCTTGGACAGTTCGGTCACGGTCAGGCCGTGATCGGTCTCGGCGAGCAGCTTCAGGACGCGCAGTCCCCGGTCGAGTGTCTGCGAGGTCTCCGCGGTCACACCCCCTCCCTGCCGGTGAGCCGGGCCGCACGCGGCCGGGCGGGGTGAACGTCGGTCGGCGGCCCGGAAGCCGGGCGTGCGTCGCTCATGGCGCCCCCATCTCTGCTCGGACGTCGCCGAGGGGTTCCCGATGAGCCGGCGGCTGCCGCCATGGTGCGCGTACCGCCGGTCCCGTCGGCAGCACGCGGAGCGGGCCGCCGGTCGCGGTAGCAGGTCACACAGTCCGGATGCGCGCCGGGGCGACGCTGCCTCCGGGCGTTTGTGTGACCGGAAACCTACCCAGCGGCACCGCTGAGCGGAAGAGGGTGTCCACAATCCGAGCGATCCATAGTCGAAATGACGCCGATCGCGACGAACGTCCCCCGCCCCGGCGCCCGTCCGCGCCCGCGCGGGCCACCACGCGCGGGCGGTCGGGCACGAGCGGGTCCCGGCGAGCCGTTCACCGCATGCGCGTGGCCCACTCCTTGACCTTCGCCACCCGCTGCCGCAGCTGCCCCGCCGTCGCCTCCGCCGTGGGCGGGCCGCCGCACGCCCTGCGCAACTCGGTGTGGATCACGCCGTGCGGCTTGCCCGACTGGTGCGCGTACGCGCCCACCAGCGAGTTCAGCTCGCGGCGCAGCTCCATCATCTCCTTGTGGCTGAGCACGGGCCGCCGCTCCGCGGGCAGTTCGAGCAGGTCGGCCTCGTCGTCCGGCTTGCGCCGGCTGTGGGCGATCTGCCGCTGCTGCCGCTTGTGCAGCAGCATGCGCACCTGGTCGGGTTCGAGCAGCCCGGGAATGCCCAGGTAGTCCTGCTCCTCCTCGCTGCCCGGGTGCGCCTGCATCCCGAACTCGGCCCCGTCGTACATCACCCGGTCGAACACGGCCTCGGACTCCAGTGCCTCGAACGGGAGCTGGTCCTGCTCGCCGTCCGGCTCGTCCTGCTCCCGCTCGGCCTCCTTCAGCAGGTCGGCCTCGGGCCCGTACGGGTCCTCCTCCTCGTTCCCGCGCTTGGGCTTGTCGAGCACATGGTCGCGTTCCAGTTCGAGCTCGTGGGCGAAGCCGAGCAGCGACGGAATGGTGGGCAGGAACACCGACGCGGTCTCGCCGCGCCGCCTCGACCGCACGAAACGCCCCACGGCCTGCGCGAAGAACAGCGGCGTCGAGATCGTCGTCGCGTACACACCGACCGCCAGGCGCGGCACGTCCACGCCTTCGGACACCATGCGCACCGCCACCAGCCAGCGGTCCTGCGACTGCCTGAACTCCTCGATGCGGCCGGAGGCGCCGCCGTCGTCGGAGAGGACCACGGTGGGCGCCGTGCCGCTGATCCCGCGCAGCAGCTTCGCGTAGGCGCGGGCCGAGTCCTGGTCGGTGGCGATCACCAGGCCGCCCGCGTCAGGCACCGACCTGCGCACCTCGTCGAGCCGCCGGTCGGCGGCCCCGAGCACGGCGGGCATCCACTCGCCCTTCGGGTCGAGCGCGGTGCGCCACGCCTGGGAGGTCGCGTCCTTCGTCATCGGCTCGCCGAGCCGGGCGGCCACCTCGTCGCCCGCCTTCGTCCGCCAGCGCATGCTGCCGCTGTAGGAGAGGAAGATCACCGGCCGGACCACGCCGTCGGCCAGCGCGTTGCCGTAGCCGTAGGTGTAGTCGGCCACCGACCTGCGGACGCCGTCCGTTCCCTCCGCGTAGGTGACGAACGGGATCGGGTTGGTGTCCGAGCGGAACGGCGTGCCGGTCAGCGCCAGCCGGCGCGTGGCCGGTTCGAACGCCTCAAGGCACGCCTCGCCCCACGAACGCGAGTCCCCCGCGTGGTGGATCTCGTCCAGGATGACCAGGGTCTTGCGCTGCTCGCAGCGGTTGCGGTGCAGCATCGGCCGGACGCCGATGCCCGCGTAGGTCACCGCGACGCCGTGGTAGTCGCGGCCCACGGGCCCCGCGCTGTACTCCGGGTCGAGCCTGATGCCTATGCGGGCGGCGGCGTCGGCCCACTGGGTCTTCAGGTGCTCCGTGGGTGCCACCACCGTCACCTGCTGGACCACGTGGTGGTGCAGCAGCCAGGAGGCCAGCGTGAGCGCGAACGTCGTCTTTCCCGCGCCCGGCGTGGCCACGGCGAGGAAGTCACGGGGCTGGGCCTGGAGATAGGACTCCATCGCCGCCTGCTGCCAGGCCCGCAGCTTGCTCGCGGTGCCCCAGGGGGCGCGGCCGGGGAAGGCGGGTGAGAGGTGGGAGGAGTGCGGGGAGGGCGAGGCGGTGGTGGTCACGGTCTCCGGAAGGGGTGGACGGTCCTGGGCTGCGCGGGGCCCGGCGCTCGGCCGGCCGGTGCGCGACCGCGCCAGCCTACCGCCGCGCGGGTGCCCGTTCGCTGCGGCTCATCTCACACCGCAACGGCTTCCGGCCACCCGCCCGTTCACGCGCCCGGCACTTGCCGGTTCACGCGCCGGGCACCCCGTCCCCGCCGCGCGCCCCCGGCGCGCGCAGGCGCCCGCCGACGAAGACGGCGAGCGACGCGGCGGCGGCCGTGGCCGCGTAGACCGCGACGAACGCGCCGGGGCCCACGTTCGTCCCGGCCTCGGCCGTGGCCGCCGCGTCGTGCCCGACGGCGGTCGCGTCCCCGCCCAGGGCGGCGAAGAGCGTGCCGACGACCGTGAGCATCACCACGTTCCCCAGGCTGTCGCACACCTGGAGGGAGGCGACGTTCTCGCCCGCCTCGCGCGGCTCTGACAACCGCAGCACCAGCACGCCGACCGAGGCGGTCACCAGGCCCATCCCGAAGCAGCCGATGGCGAGGGTGAGCGCCGGGGTCCACACCGGCACCGCCTCGAACAGCACCAGCGGCGTCAGCGCGACACCGGCCGCGATGAGCACGGTGCCGAGGCGCACCAGCCGGAACCGGTGGCGTTCCGCCCCCGGCCGGGACTGCGCGAACGAGCCCAGGGCCCACAGGCCGCCGGACGCGGCGAGCGCGAGGCCCGCCTGCGTGTAGGTGAGGCCGCGCTGGGTCACCAGCATCAGCGGCACGAAGCTCTGCGTGGACAGGTAGGCGGCCGATATGAGCCCGCGCAGCGCGATCACCGAGGGCAGGCCGCGGCCCGCGAGGAACGTGCCGCGGGGCAGCAGCCGCGCCGCGGACGGCGCGAGCAGCGCGACGCCCGCGAGCACCGGGACCAGGGAGAGCCAGCGCAGCTCCTGCCCGCCGAGCTGGAGCAGCCCGGCACCGGCCGCGACCGCCACGGCGAGCCGCAGCCGCCGGCCGTCGAAGCGCGGAGCGGGCTGCTCCCCGTCCCGCCCGTCGCCCAGCCTCCGCAGCTGGGGCAGCATCACCAGCACGGGGAGGATCACGAGCGCGGTGATGCCGAGGAAGACCCAGCGCCAGCCGAAACGTTCCGTCACGGTGCCGGCGATCACCGGGCCCACCATGGAGGGCACCACCCAGGCCGCCGAGAACGACGCGAGCGCCGCCGGGCGCAGCCGCTCGGGGTACGCCCGCCGCACGGTCACGTACAGCGCGACGATCACGAGGCCGCCGCCCACGCCCTGCGCGGCGCGCCCGAGCACGAAGACCCACATCGACTGCGCGGCGCCGGACAGCAGCAGCCCCGAGGAGAACGCGGCCACCCCGGCGAGCACGGGCGCGGTCGGCCCGCTCCGGTCGCACCACTGGCCGGAGAGGACCATGCCGAGCAGGCTGGTGGTGAAGAAGGCCGAGAACGCGAACGCGTACAGCGCCAGCCCGTCGAGCGCCTCGGCCGCCGCAGGCATGGCCGTGCCCACGGCCATGGCCTCGAACGCGATCAGCAGGATCGTGCTCACGCACCCGAGCGTGAGCGCCCGGTAGGGCGCGCTGAGCACCCCGCCGTCCCGCTCCGGAGGCGGCGTCACCGCCGCCCCGGTGGGCGCGCCGGTGGAAGCGTCGGCATCGGTCTCGGTCATGCGTTCACGGTAAGGACCCCAGCGCCCGGATGCCCACGGGCCCCGGGCGGATGTCCCTCCGGCCCTTGGTCCCGGTCCCCCGGGCCGAGGCCAGGAAGCGGTCCCTTCGGCGCCTGTGGGGCGGGCGCGCGTTCAACCGCCGCTCGACCGCCGCCGTTCAGCCGCCCCGTTCAACTGCCGGTCAGCCGGCGCCGGTCGGCACGCCCACCGCGGCCTGCGGCCGGATGGGCAGCCGGTTCACCGGGCGGCCGGTCGCCGCCCTGACCGCCGCCGCCACCGCGGCGGGCGACACCACCACGGGCACGGCGCTGACCGCCTTGGCTCCGAACGGCGCGACGACGTCCCGCTCCTCGATCAGGCGCACGATGCGCACGTCAGGCGCGTCCAACGCCGTGGGCAGCGCGTACCCCGACAGATCCGCCCGGCGCACGACACCGCGCACGACGCGCAGGTGCTCGGTGAGCGCGGCGCCCACGCCCTGCGTCACGCCCGCCTCGATCCGGGCCCTGAGCTGCCGCGGGTTCAGCACCCGGCCGACGTCCTGCGCGATGGCCATCTCGACCACCCGCACGGCGCCCAGCTCGACGTCCACGTCCACCACGGCCCGCACCGCGGCGAACGCGAGGCCCACGAACGCGTCCCCCCGGCCCGCCTCGTCCAGCGGCTCGGTGGGGTGCGGGCGGCACTGCGCGGTCGCCCACAGCTCCTTGCCCTCAAGCGCCTCGCGCACCGTCGTGCTCAGCACCCCGTCGTAGGAGGTGATCTTGCCGTCGGCGATCGACAGCAGCTCGGCCGACATCCCGAAGTTCGCCGCGAGCGGCTGGAGCAGCTGGGTGCGGACCATCTTCGCCGCCCGCTCGACCGCGCCGCCCGAGACCCACGTGTGGCGGCCCCTGCCGCCCGGCCCCGCCGCCGGCAGGTCGGTGTCGACCGGCGCCACGTGCACCTCGTCCACGCCCAGGACGTCCTGCACGATCTGCCGCGCCAGCGTGGCGAACCCCTGTCCGGTCTCCACCGCGGCGCACAGCACGGTGGCCACCGAGCCCTCGACCTTGACCGTCGCCGTCGACACCTCGTCGGCGCCCTCCGCGCCGAGCATGTGCACCATGCCGAGCGCGTAGCCGACGCCCCGGCGCACCGCGCCCGGGTCCGCCGCGCCGTCGGGGCCGCCGGGCAGCAGCCAGTCCTCCACCGGCCCGTCCTTGGGCAGCGCCGGCAGCGGCGCCTCGCGGACGGCGGCGAGCAGTTCGGCGACCGGCGCCGGGCAGGTGACGGCCTGGCCGGTGGGCAGCGGGTCGCCCGTGCCCAGCACGTTGCGCGCCCGCACCTCGGCCGGGTCGAGGCCGAGGCGCGCCGCGAGCTTGTCCATCTGCCCCTCGTACGCGGCGCACACCTGCATCGCGCCCTCGCCGCGCACGTACCCGGCGGGCGGGTTGTTGGTGCGCACGACCCAGCCGTCGACCGCGGCGTTCGGCACGACGTAGGGGCCGGCCGCGAACGACACCGCCGCGGCCAGCGCCTCCGCCGAGTCGTCCGCGTACGCGCCGGCGTCCATCAGCACCTGCGCCTCGACCTTGACCAGCTTCCCCTCGCGGTCGGCGTGGTGCCAGTAGCGCAGCAGCGTCGGGTGCCGGTGCGCGTGCCCGAGGAACGACTCCTCGCGGGTCGCCGTCAGCTTGACCGGGCTGCCGCTGCGGATCGCGAGGAGCGCGAGCGGCAGTTGGAAGCCGAGGTCCTCCCGGTCGCCGAGGGCGCCGGGCACGCCGGTCACGTAGATCTTGACCTGCTCCTGGGCGAGGCCGAGGCAGGCGGCGAGCCGGTCGCGGTCGCCGTGCGGGTCGGTGCTCGCGGTGTAGACCTCAACCCCGCCGTCGGGCCGCGGCACCGCGAGGCCCGACTCGGCGCCGATCGGCGCCGGGTCCTGGCGGCCGATGCGGTACAGGCCCTCGACGACGATCTCGCCGGTGGCGCCGGGGTCGCCGTGCCGCAGCGGGATGTGCCGGATCAGGTTGCCGTCGGGGTGCAGGGGCGGCGCCTCGAACGCCTTCTCCGGGTCGGTCACCGCGTCGAGCACCTCGTACTCGACGACGATCGCCGCGGCGGCCAGGCGGGCGGTCTCCGGGTGGTCGGCCGCCACGGCGGCCACCGGCTCGCCGTGGTACCTGACCAGGTCGGCGGCCAGCGGCGGCCGGTCGGTGACCGTGCGGCCGAGGCCCGCGTCGCCGGTCACGTCCGCGTGCGTCACGACCGTGCGCACGCCGGGCATGCCGGCCGCCTCCGAGACGTCGATGTTCCTGATGCGCGCGTGCGGGTGCGGCGAGCGCAGCACGGCGGCCCACAGCAGCCCCTCGGCCCACAGGTCCGCGGTGTACGGGTGGGTGCCGAGCACCTTGGCCTCCGCCTCGGCCGGCGGCAGCGAGGTACCGAGGCCGTGCCGCGCCTCGCGGCGGTCCTGGTCCCTGGCCGCGGGCGGCGTGCCCGGCGAGACCATCGTCACGGCGGCGGCGTCGGTGGCCTGGTCGTTCATCACATGCCTCCTGCCGGGGGCCCTGACTGGTGCGGAATGCGGGGCGCGCGCTCCTGCGGCCCGCCGTGGCCTGCCTCGTCGCCCTGGTCCTGGGCGCCCGCCCCGGCGGCGGCCCCCGCCGCCCCGGCGCCCTCGGCCCCCTGCCCGTCGCCGCTGCCGGAACGGGCGCCCGAACGCTCCTCGACCACCGCGCGCACCGCGTCGAGCACGCCCCGGTAGCCGGAGCACCGGCACAGGTTGCCGCACAGGGCCTGCCGGGTCTCCAGCTCGCTCGGGGTGTGGTTGCCCTGAAGCAGGTCGTGCACGGTCATGGCCATGCCCGGCAGGCAGAAGCCGCACTGGACCGCTCCGGCCGCGAGCGCCCGTTGCACGTCGGACGGCGATCCGTCGGCGCTCAGGCCCTCGACGGTGCGGATCTCGCTGCCCGCCGCCGTCGCGGCGGGCACCAGGCAGGCGGCGACGAGCCGCCCGTCCACCTGCACCGAGCACGCGCCGCACTCGCCCTGCGAGCAGCCGTCCTTCGCGCCGGCCAGCCCGAGCCGCTCGCGCAGCACGTACAGCAGGGACTCGCCGATCCACGCGCCGGAGACGGGCCGCTCCACGCCGTTGACGTGGAGCACGTACGCCACCTCGGGGTGCTCGCTGCGGCTGCCGCCCGGCACCGCCTCGACCGGCGGCGCGAGCTCCGTCTCGCCCGCCTCCGCCGGGTGAGGCTCGCCCGGGTCCTGCGCCGGCCACGGGGCCGGGTCCTGGGCAGGCCGCGGCGCCGGGTCCTGCGCCGGCCACGGCGCGGGGGCGTGCGCGTCGTCCCGCGGTCCGTCGTCGCCCCGGCCGGGCGGGGGCGCCCCGCCGGGCGGGCGCCGCGCGCCGGCCAGGGCCGCGGCGGCGCCCTGGCCCATCGCGGCGGCCCGCGCGCCGGGCGGCTGGCCCGCGCCGGCGGCGCCCGCGGGCAGGCCGCCGGCGAACGCGTCGCCCGCCCCGGCGTGCGCGCCGGGCGCGCTCGGGGCGCCGGCCGCGCTCTGACCACCCGGTGAGGTGAACGGCATCGTCCACTGCCCGGTCGCGCCCGGGTCCATGGTGGCCTCGGCGGTGACCGGCGTGGCCGCGGGGCTGGCGATCTCGGGGGGCTGGAAGCCGTGCCCAGGGGCCGCGAGCGGCTCGCCGCCCGAGCCCTCCGGGTAGCCGCCCGGCAGCTCTATGAACGCCGTGGCCTCCGCGTCGTACTCGCCGCCCCAGCCCGGTTGCGGGCCGAAGGCGCGCGGCTCCGGCTGCTGATCGTTGCTCATGCGAGGGCCCTTCCGAGTCCACGGCGGGCGAGTGTTGCCACGGTACGCCTCAAATGCAGCACGGCGGGGGGTAGTTGGACGGGATCGCCGCCATCGGCCGGAACTTCCGGGTCGGGAATGCACGCCATGCCGACGTAGTCGCCGAACGCGGCGAGCGCCTCGGGCGCCAGCCCCCGCCGCCCGTCCCAGTCGATGAGCGAGGCCACCCAGCGCTCGGCGTCCAGCGGGCGCAGCGGCATGGGCGCGACGGCGCCGACCGCGCAGCGCACCTCCCGGTGCACCGGGTCGAGCACCACGGCCACCGAGGCGACGGAACGGCCAGGCCCCGTGCGGCTGGTCGCCTTCAGGAACGTCTGGGTCGCGTGCAGCAGCGGCACCCGCACGTGGGCGAGCAGTTCACCCGGCCGCAGCCGGTCCCGGCCGGCCAGCAGGTTGCCGACGGGGATCTGCCTGCCCTCGCCGTCCGGGCCCGCGATGAGCAGGGTCGCCTCCAGGGCGGCGAGCACCGGCAGCGTGTCCCCGGCGGGGGCCGCGGAGATGATGTTGCCGCCCAGCGTCCCGGCGTTGCGCACCTGCGGGGGGCCGGCGGATCTCGACGCGGCGGCCAGCGCGGGGATCAGCGCGGCGAAGTCGGGCCGGCTCATGCGGGAGTGGGTCAGGCACGCGCCGAGCAGGGCGTGCCCGTCCTGGTAGGCCCAGCCGCGCAGTTCGGCGAGCCGGGAGAGACCGACGAGGGCGGCCGGGCGCAGCAACCCGGCGTTGACGCCCGCCATCAGGTCGGTGCCTCCGGCGACGGGCACGGCCGCGGGCACTTCCGCCAGCGCGGCCACCGCTTCGTCGAGCGTGGCCGGGAGCGCGACGAGCCGGTCCGTACCCGGTGCATGCGGTGCGTGCGTGCTCAATCCAGCTGCCCCTTTCCGGTCGTCCCGGCCGCCGAGCCGTACGGTACGTGCTCCGGGCCGCGACGTGGCAACTCTGGCATAGATTCCCGCCCCGCCGACGCGGGGGTGGCCCGGCCGTCCACCGGGGGTGGGAGCCGCGGGACACGCGCCGCGGGCAACTCACACGATCAGGGCATACAGGAACGCCCCGGCCCGCCGTCGCGGCGGGACCGGGGCCCGGGACCGGCCGGGCGGGGCGTGCGGGCTACTTCTTGCCGCCCTTGCCGCCGTCCTTGCCGCCGCCGAACGAGCCCATGGACTCGTAGATCTCCTTGCAGGTGGGGCACACCGGGTACTTCTTGGGGTCCCGGCCCGGCACCCAGACCTTGCCGCAGAGCGCGACGACGGGCGTGCCGTCCATCGCGCTCGCCATGATCTTGTCCTTCTGGACATAGTGGGCGAAGCGCTCGTGGTCGCCATCGCCGTGCGTCGTCTGCGGGGTGGGCTCGACGAGCGTGCCGGTGCCCGCCCCGCGCTCGGGCTCAAGAGTGCTCATGGGTACCCAGCCTAATTGAGCGACGGGTCGTCCGGGTATGTGGCGAGCAGGGCCAGAGTGCCGTGCTGCCGACGCAGAACGGCACGCCACAGCCCTTCGGGCTCCGGCGCCGAGACGTCGCCGGGCTCGGAGTCCACGACGTACCAGGCCCCCTCGTCCAGCTCGCTCTCCAGCTGGTCGGGGCCCCAGCCCGCGTATCCGGCGAAGACCCGCAGGCTGCCCACCTCGGCGGCGAGCACCTCGGGAGGGGCGTCGAGGTCGACGAGGCCGATCGAGCCGTGCACGCGGCGCCAGCCGAGCGGCCCGCCGCGCGGCACGACGGCGAGCGCGAGGGCCGCGTCCAGGGCGACGGGGCCGCCCTGGAAGACGACACCGGGCTCGCCGGCCAGCTCGGCCCAGGGCTGGAGCACCTCGGAGACCCCGACGGGGGTCGGGCGGTTGAGGACGACGCCGAGAGCGCCCTCGCGGTCGTGGTCGAGCATCAGCACCACGGAGCGGTCGAAATTGGGGTCGGACAGTGCCGGGGTGGCCACCAGCAGTCGGCCGGTGAGCGAGGACGCCTCGGTCATGGGGCCATGATTCCGCATGAGCGGGGTACTCGGGAACGCTCTTCCGGGCCCGCCCCGGGAGGCGGCCGTGACCGGCGCACTACCATTCCGGTTGGTCGCGCATCCCTTCGTTTCAGATCGTGAGTCCCATGACCGACGACGTACTCCTTGTCCACGGCGGCACCCCGATCGAGGGCGAGATCCGGGTCCGCGGGGCGAAGAACCTGGTCCCCAAGGCGATGGTGGCCGCGCTGCTCGGCAGCGCGCCGAGCAGGCTGCGCAACGTGCCGGACATCCGCGACGTGGGCGTGGTGCGCGGACTGCTCCAGTTGCACGGCGTGACGGTCCGCAGCGGGGAGGAGCCGGGCGAGCTGGTGCTCGACCCCTCGCGCGTCGAGAGCGCGAACGTCGCGGACATCGACGCGCACGCGGGCTCCTCCCGCATCCCGATCCTGTTCTGCGGGCCGCTGCTGCACCGGCTCGGGCACGCGTTCATCCCCGGTCTTGGCGGCTGCGACATCGGCGGCCGGCCGGTCGACTTCCACTTCGACGTGCTGCGGCAGTTCGGCGCGGTGATCGAGAAGCGGGCGGACGGGCAGTACCTGGAGGCGCCGCGCGGCCTGCGCGGCTGCAAGATCAGGCTGCCCTACCCCTCGGTGGGCTCGACCGAGCAGGTGCTGCTGACCGCGGTGCTCGCCGAGGGCGTCACGGAGCTGTCGAACGCGGCCGTCGAGCCGGAGATCGAGGACCTGATCTGCGTGCTCCAGAAGATGGGCGCGATCATCTCGATGGACACCGACCGCACGATCCGGATCACCGGCGTGGAACGGCTCGGCGGCTACACGCACCGCGCGCTCCCCGACCGCCTTGAGGCCGCCTCGTGGGCGAGCGCGGCGCTGGCCACCAAGGGCAGCGTGTACGTGCACGGCGCGAGCCAGCGGGAGATGATGACCTTCCTCAACGTGTTCCGGAAGGTGGGCGGCGAGTTCGAGGTTGACGACGCGGGCATCCGCTTCTGGCACCCCGGGGGGCCGCTGAACGCCATCGCCCTCGAAACGGACGTGCACCCGGGCTTCCAGACCGACTGGCAGCAGCCGCTCGTGGTCGCGCTGACGCAGGCGTCCGGCCTGTCGATCGTGCACGAGACGGTGTACGAGTCGCGGCTCGGCTTCACCAGCGCGCTGAACCAGATGGGCGCGCGCATCCAGCTGTACCGGGAGTGCCTGGGCGGCACGCCCTGCCGGTTCGGGCAGCGGAACTTCCTGCACTCGGCCGTCGTCTCGGGGCCGACGCCGCTCCAGGGCTCCGACCTGGTCATCCCCGACCTGCGCGGCGGGTTCTCCTACCTGATCGCCGCGCTCGCGGCGCAGGGCACCTCGCGCGTGCACGGGATCGGCCTGATCGACCGCGGCTACGAGAACTTCGCCAGGAAGCTGGAGGACCTCGGCGCCAAGGTCGAACGCCCGTAGGCCCCGGAGGCGTTCCCGACCGGGAACACGGCAGGGAGCACGTGGGGCCGCCGGGCGCGACGGCACGACGGCACATGACGAGAAGGGGTGGCCCTCCGGACGGAGGACCACCCCTCGCGGTGTGCGCGCCTCGGGTCAGTTGCCCTTGGCGGCCTCCTTGAGCTTCGAGCCCGCCGACACCTTCACGCTGTACCCGGCGGGGATCTGGATGGGCTCGCCCGTCTGCGGGTTACGGGCGGTCCTGGCGGCGCGGTGGGTCCGCTCGAAGGTCAGGAAACCCGGAATGGTGACCTTCTCGTCCCCCTTGGCAACGACCTCCCCGACCGTCTCGGCAAAGGCCGCCAGCACAGCGTCGGCGTCCTTCCGAGTCACCTCGGCGCGCTCGGACAGAGCGGCCACCAGCTCACTGCGGTTCATAATTTCGTACTCCCGTGTTCATCTTGCCAACGAGGCGTGAGATCGAAGCCGATGCTGCCAGGGCCCACCGACAGTCCCGGGTACCGGGTCCGTCTTCCGTAAAACCCCTCGCCCGGGTACGCATCCTGCCCCCACCAGTGGCGGGAAGGCCAATCAGCACCAGCGGGGTCACACGAAGAGTGCTCGTCTCCTCGCCGGCAACGTTCCCGAGGCTTTGCCTCCTGGTCACCCTAAGGGGCAGCCGCGCGGCGCCCGCAATCGACTCGCCTAGGCCCTGCCGTCCGGATCTTGGTGGACACGGCCGCGGCATCCACCGGGAGCGGGGCAGGGGGCGCCCCCCGCGCCGCGTCGCGCGGTCGCGGCCCGGGCCATTCACACGCGCGCGGGCGCGGGGCGGCCGGGGCCGCCCCGCGCCGTCCGCGCGGTCGCGGTGCCGGGCGCGGTGCGCCCGGCGGGTCAGGAGGCCTGGGCGGCCGACCTGACCGCGCCCGCGACGGCGCCCGAGACCTTCTCGTTGAAGACGCTGGGCACGATGTAGTTGGCGTTCAGCTCGTCCTCGCCCACGACATCGGCCAGGGCGCGCGCGGCGGCCAGCATCATGTCGCTGCTCACGGTCTTCGACTGGGCGTCGAGCAGGCCGCGGAAGACGCCGGGGAACACCAGCACGTTGTTGATCTGGTTGGGGAAGTCGGAGCGGCCGGTGGCCACCACGGCTGCCGTCTGCCGGGCGACGGCCGGGTCGATCTCCGGGTCGGGGTTGGCGAGCGCGAAGACGATGGCCTGGTCCGCCATCGCGGCCACGTCCTCGGCGCCGAGGACGTCGGGCGCCGAGACGCCGATGAACACGTCCGCGCCCACCACGGCTTCCCGCAACGTCCCGGTGACGCCCTCGGGGTTGGTGTTGTCCGCGATCCAGCGCAGCGGCGAATCGCCGTCCGCCGCGACGAGATCGCTGCGCCCGGCGTGCACCACGCCGTGGATGTCGGCCACCACCGTGTGCTTGACCCCGGCCGCGATCAGCAGCTTGAGGATCGCCGTGCCGGCCGCGCCCGCCCCCGACATCACCACGCGGACCGAGCCGAGTTGCTTGCCGACCACGCGCAACGCGTTGTGCAGCGCGGCGAGCACGACGATCGCGGTGCCGTGCTGGTCGTCGTGGAAGACCGGGATGTCCAGCGCCTCGCGCAGCCTGGCCTCGATCTCGAAGCAGCGCGGCGCCGAGATGTCCTCCAGGTTGATGCCCGCGAAGCCGGGCGCGATGGCCTTCACGATCTCCACGATGGCGTCGGTGTCCTGGGTGTCCAGGCACAGCGGCCAGGCGTCGATGCCGGCGAACCGCTTGAACAGCGCGGCCTTGCCCTCCATCACCGGAAGCGCGGCGTGCGGGCCGATGTTGCCGAGGCCGAGCACGGCGGAGCCGTCGGTGACGACCGCGACGCTGTTGCGCTTGATCGTCAGCCGCCTGGCGTCCTCGGGATGCGCGGCGATCTGCGTGCACACGCGCGCGACGCCCGGCGTGTAGATCATCGACAGGTCATCGCGATTGCGAATCGGATGCTTGGACGCCATCTCGATCTTGCCGCCGAGATGCATGAGGAACGTCCGGTCGGAGACCTTGCCGAGCGCGACCCCCTCGATCCCGCGCAGTTTGGTGACGATCTCGTCCGCGTGCGCGGTCGACGTCGCCGCGATCGTGACGTCGATCCGTAGTTTCTCGTGCCCGGACGCGGTGACGTCGAGGCCGGTCACCGAACCACCGGAGGATTCCACGACGGTGGTGAGCTGGCTCACGGCCGTGCCGCTGACCGGAACCTCCAGCCGGACGGTCATCGAATACGAGACACTGGGCGCCGTTGCCATGAGTCGACTTCCTTCACTTTCCCGATATCGCCCCCCAAGTCGCTGTCACCTTACGAGAGGCGACCGGTACGACGAAAGCCGGATCGGGAGGCCCGCGAGACCATTACGACCACAAGTACGACTAAACGTACGACCAGCGGGAAGTGCGGTGAGCGGCGGGGGCGGGCCGGGGGAAGCCGGAGAGCACGAACATACGCCCGCGGGGGACCCGCGGGCGGAAGCTGAGGACGCCGACCCGCCAGCTCGCCTCGCGGCAAGTGGTCGCTCGTAGCGACTATGGTTGGGCCCGGGGGCATGGAACGGGCCGGCGCCAATTCCAGGCTACCGCACTCACGCCCCTGGTCAACCGGCAACAAGACGCAGGTCAGAGCCGGTCAGGAGGCATCCGCCGGGACGGGCGGCCCGTCCCCCGCGGGAACGAGCAGCGCGGGCACCCCGTCGGCGCCGGGCCGGTCGGCCGGTCCCGAGAGCACCGTCAGGCGCTGCGTGGCGCGGGTGAGCGCCACGTAGAGCACGCGGGGGCCCGCCGGGGACTCGCCGGCGATCTCGGCGGGCGCGACGACCAGGGTGGCGTCGTATTCGAGCCCCTTGGCCTCCAGGCTGCCGAGCACCACGAGCCGTTCGTCGCCGCCGGTGCGCCCTTCGCCGCCGTCCGCGAACCAGCCGGCCGCCAGCTCCCTGCGGGCCATGGGAACGATCACCCCGACCGTGCCAGGCACATCGCCGAGCAGCCGGCCGGCCTCCGCGCGCACGGCGTCGGCCGTCTCCCCGCCCCACCACGCGTCCTCGCCCGGCGCCAGGACCGTGGTGAACCGCGGCTCCACGCCGGTCTCGCGCACCGCGCGCGGCGGGCGCGCGTCCGCCGCGGCGCGCCGGCGCACGACGTCGGCGACGCGCGCGATCTCGGCGGGGTTGCGGTAGTTGACCGTGAGCTCGAACGTCCTGCGGGACCGGCCGCCCAGCACCGCGTCCTTCTCCGCCGCCGCCTCCTCGGGCGCGTACCACGAACTCTGCGCCGGGTCACCGACGATCGTCCAGGTCGCCTGTCTGCCCCTGCGGCCGACCATCCGCCACTGCATCGGCGTGAGGTCCTGCGCCTCGTCGACGATGACGTGCGCGTAGTCGACCCGCTCCGTCTCGCGTTCCCGCGCCTGCCGCGCCCCGGCCATCCGGTCCGCGTACGTGGTGACCTCAGCGAGCCCGGTCAACTGGTCGAGCGGGTCGGCCTCGCGCGGGCGCACCGGCTTCGGCGGTGTGCCGAGGATGCCGCGCAGCTCGTCGAGCAGCGCCACGTCGTGCGCGGAGAGCCCGCCGCCCTCGGGCGTCACGCGGCGCAGCGAGCGCGCGACCGCCTGGACGCGGCCGTGCGGCAGCAGCCGCCGCGCCCAGCGGGCCAGCCGCCGTTCGTCCGCCATCGCGCGGAGCACGGTGAGCGGGGTGATCTCCGGCCACCAGGCGTCGAGGAAGGCGAGGAAGGACTCCTCGGTCCCGATGTCCTCGTTGAACGCCTCGCGCGCCTCGGCCGCCAGCGCCGCGTCGGGGTAGCGCCCGGCGGCGGGCGACGCCTCCCACAGCGCGTCGAGCAGCAGCCTTCTGGCGCGCGGGCGCAGCAGGTTGACGGGTGCCGTGCCGCCGAGGGCCTGCTGCCTGACGCGGTCGAGCGCGGCCTTGTCCAGCTCGACGCGGCGGCCGAAGGCGACCACGCGCAGCTGTTTCGGCGCCCCGGGCGCCTGGAGCACACCGCGCGCCGCCCGGTGCAGCACGCGCGCCATGACGGCCGAGCCCTTCACGTGGGCCACGGCCTGGTCGTCGTAGGCGTCGGCCGTGACCCCGTCGACCAGCGAGCCGAGCGCGCGGATGGCGACCTGGCCCTCCTCGCCGAGCGCGGGCAGCACGCCCTCGGTGTACGAGACGAGCAGCGGGGTGGGGCTGACGACGAGGATGCCGCCCGCGTACTTGCGCCGGTTCTGGTAGAGCAGGTAGGCGGCGCGGTGCAGGGCGACGGCGGTCTTGCCGGTGCCGGGGCCGCCGGTGACCTCCGTGACCGACCCGGCGGGCGCGCGGATCACCTCGTCCTGCTCGGCCTGGATGGAGGCGACGATGTCCGTCATGCGGTGGCCGCGGGCCCGGCCGAGCGCCGCCATCAGCGCGCCGTCGCCGATCACCGGCAGCTCCGCGCCGTCGCACAGCGCCCGCAACTCCGGGCGCAGCAGGTCGTCCTCGACCCCGAGCACGCGGCGGCCCCTGCTGCGGATGACGCGCCGGCGCACGACCCGGCCGGGCGCGACCGGTGTGGCCCGGTAGAACGGCGCGGCGGCCGGCGCCCGCCAGTCGATGACCAGCGGCACGTAGTCGGCGTCGAGCACGCCGAGCCGGCCGATGTGCAGGGTCTCCGCGATGTCCGCGACCCGGGCGCCGTCCTCCTCGCGCACCGCGTCGTCCGCGGGTTCGACCGAGGTCTGGGCGCCGTCGGGGCCGCGGGTGCCGTCCTTGCCCGCGAGGAGGTCGATGCGGCCGAAGAGGAAGTCCTCGAACTCGTTGTTCAGGCGCGCCAGGTGGCGCCCGGCGGTGAACACCTGCGCATCGCGCTCCGCGAGCGCCCCCGGAGTACCGATCTGGACCCGGCTCGCGGCGTCCGCCATCAGGTATTCGGCCTCGTCGATCTTCTCGGCCAGCCGCCGGTAGACGGTGTCGAGATGCCGCTGCTCGTCGCGAATCTCCCGGTCCCGCACGTCCAACGCTTTCGGCCCCCTTCTGACGGTCGGCAGGGCAGCGGTCCACCGTACGTCAGGCCGGGGCCGCGCGCGCGGCCCTGACACGTGCGCCCGGCGGCCGGTGCCCCACGCTCCCCGGCGCCCGCCGCGGAGCACCGCGGATCGGCACGGACCACCGGGGGAACCGAAGAGTACCCGCACCCTCCGACAGCCGCGGCGGTCCGTGACGGCCGCCCGCGCCCTCAGTCCCCGTACTTCTCCCCGCCGGGCGCCGCGTCCAGCGCCAGCCGGTACCCGCGTTTGACGACGGTGTGGATCAGCGCGGGCACGCCGAGGGCGGTGCGCAGCCTGGCCATCGCGCTCTCCACGGCGTGTTCGTCGCGGCCCGCGCCCGGCAGCGCGCGCAGCAGTTCCGCGCGCGGCACGACCCAGCCGGGACGCCGGGCGAGCAGCCGCAGCATCGCCATGCCGGCCGGGGGGACGGGCCGCAGCTCGCCGTCGACGACCACGGCGTGCCCGCGGATTTCGAGCGACCGTCCCGCGACGGGCAAGGGCTGTGCGCGGCGCGGGAGTTCGGTGCACAGCAGCTGGACGAGCGGGCCGAGCCTGAACCGCTCGGGCTGGCGGGTGGGCACGTCGTGGGCCTGGAGCGGCAGTGCGGTGACCGGGCCGACGCAGGCGGCGAGCACGTCGTTGCGCAGCGCGGCGAGCAGGTCGTCGCGCACGCCGCGCTGCTCGGCCCGCCGCAGCACCGAGGCCGCGGCCGGGGCGCTGGTGAACGTCACGGCGTCAAGCGAACGGCTCACGACCGCGTCGATGAACCGGTCGAGCGGCGCCAGGTCCTCGGGAGGCATCCACCGGTAGACGGGCACGTCGACGACCTCGGCGCCCGCCTCGCGCAGCGCCTCGATGAAGCCGGGCAGCGGCTCGCCGTGCATCTGGAGGGCGACCCGGCGCCCGGCCACTCCCTCCTCCAGCATCCGCTGGAGGACCTCGGCCATGGACTCGGAAGCGGGCGACCAGTCCTCGGTCAGCCCCGCGGCCCGCACGGCCCCGCGCACCTTCGGGCCGCGGGCCAGCACCTCGGCGGTGCCGAGGGTCCGCAGCAGCTCCTCGCCGAGCCCCCAGCCGTCGGCCGCCTCGATCCAGCCGCGGAAGCCGATGGCCGTGGTGGCCACGACGATGTCGGGGGCGTGGCCGATGAGGGCGCGGGTGGCGTCGAGGAGCTGGTCGTCGTCGGGCAGCGGAACGATGCGCAGCGCGGCGGCGTGCTGGACCTCGGCGCCGCGCCGCCGCAGCAGCGCGGACAGCTCGTCGGCGCGCCGGGCCGCGGTGACGCCCACGGTGAAGCCGTCGAGCGGCCTGATGTCCGTCGTGCGCCCGGGGCGCGCGGCGTCGGCCGGCCGCGCGCCCCCCGCAGCGTTCAGGTCCCCGTCCCGGGGCCGTTCTCCCGCCGGGTCCCGCCGCCCCGGTTCGCCCGGCCGCTGCCGTTCGTGCCGTCGCGCCTCGTCGCCAGGGTCCTTCCGCCGGGTCGCCGCCGTGTCCGCTGTGCCCATCCGCTCCGCCCAGGGTCGTGGTGCCGTGCCGCCGAGCCTGTCAACGCTCGATGACAGGCTCGGTGCTCCATGATTTCCCGGGCGTTACGCCCGCTCACCGCCGCGCCGCTCACACTCCCACGTACGCGTGCCGTTCCTCGGCGCCCTCGCCGGTGCCCGCGCCGCGCGCGACAGGCCCCGCCGGGCGCGCGGGGCGGCGCAGGTATACGGCCCAGGTGACCGCGAAACACGCGGCGTAGAAGACGAGGAACGAGGCGAACGCCCCCGTGCCCGTGCCGGTGGCCTGGAACGACTGCCGGAAGGCCAGGTTGATGCCGAGCCCGCCCAGCGCGCCGACGGCGCCGATGAGCCCGATGGCCGCGCCGGACAGGCGGCGGCCCCAGGCGTCGGCGTCCTCGCCGGTCAGGCCCTTGGCCAGCGCCTTGGCCCGGTAGATCCCGGGGATCATCTTGTACGTCGAGCCGTTGCCGAGGCCGCTGAGCACGAACAGGGCGATGAACCCGACGAGGAACACCGGCAGCGACTCGGCCGCCGAGGCGACGATCACCACACCGGTCGCCGCCGCCATGCCCGCGAAGGTGGCCAGGGTGATGCGGGCCCCGCCGAACCGGTCCGCCCAGTACCCGCCGAGCGGCCGGATGAGGGAGCCGAGCAGCGGCCCGATGAACGTGATCGACGCGGCCTGGAGCGGCGTGCGGTCGAACTGGTTCTGGAGCACCAGGCCGAAGGCGAAGCTGTAGCCGATGAACGAGCCGAACGTGCCGATGTACAGGAACGACATGATCCAGGTGTGACCGTCCCTGACCGATTCCCGGGCGGCGCCGGTGTCGTTCCTGACCGGTGCGAGGTTGTCCATGTAACGCCAGGCGAGGAACGCGGCCAGGACGATCAGCGGCGTGTAGACCGCGAGCAGCACCCGCGGCTCGCCGTCGCCCGCGGTCGCGATGACCAGCAGGCCGACCAGCTGGATCACCGGCACGCCGATGTTGCCGCCGCCCGCGTTCAGGCCCAGGGCCCAGCCCTTCTTGCGGAGCGGGAAGAAGGAGTTGATGTTGGTCATGGAGGACGCGAAGTTGCCGCCGCCGACGCCGGTGAGCATCGCGACCAGCATGAACGTCGTGTAGGAGGTGCCCGGCTCCATCACGAGGAACGCCGCCGCCGTCGGCAGCAGGAGCATCGACGCGGACACCACCGTCCAGTTCCGCCCGCCGAACCTGGCCACGGCGAACGTGTAGGGCACCCGGACCACGGCCCCGACCAGCGTGGCCACCGAGACCAGGAAGAACTTCCCGGCCGCGTCGATGCCGTACTCGGGCCCCATGAACAGCACGAGCACCGACCACAGGGTCCAGATGGAGAAGCCGATGTGCTCGGAGATGATCGAGAAGAGGAGGTTGCGGCGGGCGATCCGCTCGCCCTTCTCGCGCCAGAAGCGCTCGTCCTCCGGGTCCCACTCGTCGATCCAGCGGCCCCCTCGTCGGGTGGCGGCGGGCTCGGGAACTGTCATGGCGCCTCCAGCGATGGTCGGGGGTCGTGCTCCGCCCGAAGGTAGGGAGGCCGCGTTTCGGCCCTGTGGCGTGAGGTGACACGAACGAAACCTTGCTCTCACCAGGGGGCGGGACCCGCCGTGAGCGGCCCGGCGCGGCCCCGTCGGACGGCCGCGCGGCGGGCGGCGCCGGGCGGCCGGGGGACCCGCCGGGCCGCGCTCGCCCGGCCGGGTGAGGCGCCGGGCCGCGCGCGCCGGAGCGCGGGCAGCCGCGGGCGCCGGGCGCGGACCGCGCACGCGCGGACGCCGGCGGGCTCGCAGGGGGCGCTGGCGGGGCGCAACGGACGGCGGCGGACGGGCTCAGGCGGACGGCAGGCGGCCGATCCTGCCCGGCAGGGGCAGCGGCCCCAGGGACGTGCTCTTGGGCGGCATGCCGGCGCCGCTGGCCGCGCCCGACCAGATCTGCTCCCAGGTCGGCGGCGGGAGGATGAGCCCGACCTCGCCCGGGCCCGGGTGGTCGCTGGTGTAGCGGGGCGCCGCCTGGATGCCCTGGTCCTCGCACAGCACGGGGATCAGCACGTGGTCGCTGATGGCCGCGGGCAGCTCCACCCACTCGGGCGGCAGGAAGCGCAGCCGGCCCGCCATCGCCGCGGGCGATATCTCGGACAGCGACCACACCCGGCCGCCGCCGGTGAGCAGGAACGTGCCGGGCCGCGGCGCGGGCGGGGCGCCGGGCGGGTGCAGGTCGACGCGCGCGATGCCCGCCGCGGTGCGCACGGCCCGTTCGATGTCGAGGCCGGGCACGACCCGGTGCGTGGCGGCCAGCGTCAGCGGGTAGTGCCTGTGGTCGACCACCAGGGCGAGCAGCCGGTCCGCCACCGCGCCCGGGTGGGCGCGGTGCAGCCGCCGCGCGGCCTCAAGCCGGTGGTGGCCGTCGGCGAGCAGCACCGGCGGCAGGGCCGGCGGATGCGCGGTCCAGGTGGCGGCGCAGGCCCACAGGCGCTGCGTGCCGCCCTCGGGCGTGACCAGCTCCTGGTCGGCCGGGCCCGCGATCGTCTGCTCGATGCACGCCTCGAACGGGCTCAGGTCGGGCGCCGCGAGCAGCAGGGGCTCGATGCTGCCGCCGCGTTCCTTCAGCAACCGCGCCTGGAAGCGCACATCCGCGTCCGCGACCTGCTGGTGGCGCAGCACGTGCCCGCTCTCCACCCCGTGCAGGCCCAGGGCACCGATGACACCGCGCTGTTCGACACGGCCGAGCACGTCGCGGCGTTCCAGCACGTAGTAGCTGGGGCGGCCCAGCGGGCGGGCGAGCACGCCGTGGAAGGGGAGGAGCAGGTCAGTCCGTGGGGCCGGGGTCCTCGGCGGGACCAACTCGGGGAACTGCTCAGGCGGCAGAGTGCTCCTCCTCCTTCGCCTGTTCCGGCACCACGACGGGCCGCAGGGTGTCCTGCGCCTTGCGCAGCACGGCTTCGAGTTCCTGCGGCCCGTCGGCGACCGCGGTGACGAAGCCGTGGTGGAAGCCATGTCCGGCGACCCGGCTGGTGGTCTCCGGAACATGGCTGCCGGGGAGAACGTGCACCTCGACGTTCGTCACCCCCGGCACGGCCCGCGCCTCCTCGACGCCTTCCACGGCCTGGACGCGGCCGGGCGGAAGGCGCAGGAACCGCGTGCCCGCGTGCCCGCCGCCCCGCCGCGGCGCGGGCGCCGGCAGTTGGAGGACGGACGCGATCGTCAGCGCGGCGATGTCCGTTCCCGTGGCGAGCAGCAGCAGATCACTGACGTGGTCGGCGCCCGGGTGGGCGTGCGACTCGATGAGCCGCGGCCCCCGCGCGGTCAGGACCACCTCGGTCTGCGACGGGCCGCTGCGCTGGCCCGCTGTGGTGAGGGTCGCGATGACGAGGTCGTGGATCTCACGGACGGTGGCCGGGTCGAGATCGGCGGGCAGATCGTAGCCGGTGGCCGCGCAGTCCTCGTCGCACGCGTTGTACTTCCTGGTCACGGCGAGCACCGTGTGGCGGCCCGCCGCCGAGTGCGCCTCGACGCTGTACTCGGGCCCGTCGAGGTACTCCTCGACGATCAGGGCCGGTTCGTAGGGCAGCTCGGCGGCCAGGAGCATCGCGTCCGCGGCTGAGCGCAGCAGGTGGACGTCCTGGCCGCCGGAGCCGGTGCGCGGCTTGGCCACGCACGGGAAGCCGACGCGTTCGGAAACGGCGACCAGGTGGGCGGCGCGGTCGCAGTGCTCGAACCGGACGGGGGCACCGGTGAGCTGGTTGACCTTGCCACGCAGGGTAGCCTTGTCCGTGAGGTACGCGACGGCCGCATGGGGGTTGCCGGGGAAGCGCAGCGCCTCGTTCGCACGAGCGGCGCTGAGCGCGCTCGGCTCCGTGAAGCCGAAGACCGCTGCCCTGGCGGGGAGGTGGGCGAGGTGACCGATGGCCATCATCAGTCGCGGGTGGTCGGACCAGTCCACGGTGAGGGCCTCATCGGCCACCGCCACGGCCTCCCTGACGGCGGGCGCCGACAGGTCGGGGGCGAGCAGCAGGGTGCGCGCACCGACGCCGCGGGCCGCCTCGACGACGGCGCGACGTGGACTGAGCAGGACCGCCAAGGGAGCCTCGGGCGTCATCGTGCCGCCTCCTCACCCTCGCGGACGGCCGGATCAGAACCAGGTGTTCAGCGGGCCGACCGACTTCGGCGCGCCGGCCGCGTCGTGCGAGGACTCCGCGCTGGCGACCCCGGCGGTGCCCGCCGTGATCAGGAAAGCTGCGACGACGCTGAGAACAAACTTCTTCACGGGTTCCCTCTTCCGTGTCCACATAGGCGAACATGAGTGGCATGTTGGCCCAATCATGCTCACGAGCTTTCACCAGGAAGTCGATAGAGTCGCTGTGGCATCATCTCGCCTGTCAGGTTGACGCCAAGGGGCTGGCTGTTGTCGTTCAAGGAAGAAGAGCGTGCACGAATCCGGCGAAATAGACGCAGCGGCCACCCGAGTTTATCGCCTCCGTGTGATCCACCCCACGGATTCCGTGGAACGGATAGCGGCCAGGTCCGGCCTCAGCGCCGAGGAGGTGGCCGACGCCGAGGCGCGCCTCTTCGCCCTCGGCCTGCTCCGGCCCTCGCCGGGCGGCGGGCGGGTCGCCATCAGCCCGGAGAGCGCGGCGGACGCGCTCCTCGCTCCGCTTGAGCAGGACATCCTGCAACGGCGCATCGCCATGGCCACGACACGCGCCCGCCTCCACTCGCTTTCCGGGGACTACCTGGAGGCGCGCAGTATGCGTTCGGCGAAGACCATCATCGAAGTCGTCGAAGGCATCGACAACATCAGGGCCGTCATCGACGACCTGGCCCGCACCTGTGTGAAATCCATCGACGCGCTGACCGCGAGCCGCCCCACCGAGGAGGCGATCCGCGCCTCGACCCCGCTGGATCTGGAGCAGTTGGAACGCGGGGTGCGCACTCGCCGCGTGTTCCAGCACGCGGCGCGCAAGCACTGGACGAGCATGCAGTTCCTCGAAACGCTCGCGGGCGCGGGCGCCGAGGTGCGTACCGCCAGCGCGCTGCCCTCGCACCTGCTGATCTACGACCGCAGTTGCGCGGTGCTGCCGCTCGATCCGCAGCAGACGGCCGCGGGCGTGGCCCTGGTCCGCGACCCGGCCGTGCTCAACTTCCTCCAGCAGCTGTTCGAGCACTACTGGGATCGCGCCCTGGACTTCGCCGAGTCGGAGCAGCGGTCGGGCGCCGAGCCGACGGGGGTCGACCGCGACGTGCTGCTGATGATGGCCGCGGGCAAGAAGGACGAGGCCATCGCGCACCAACTGGGCATGTCGCCGCGGTCGGTGAGCCGCATCGTGGCCCGGCTGATGGACCGGCTCGGCGCCGAGAGCAGATTCCAGGCGGGCGCGCGGGCGGCCCTGAACGGCTGGCTCTCCTGAACGGGACGGAAGGGGGCCGCTCCGTGGCGGACGGCAGCGCGGGAGGGAACCGGGCCCGGCCCGGGGCCGGACACCCGGCCGGCGAGGCGAACGGCGAGGGCGGCGGTGCGATCGGCGGGGAGGCCAACGGCGTGGCCGGCGCGGCGTTCGACCGGGCGCCGGCCCCGGCGTTCGACGGCCCGCCGGGCAGCGGCCCGGCGGTCGGCGGCGCGCGGCAGGACGGCGGGGCGGTCGGCACCGCGCCGACGGCGGCGTGGGAGGACGAGGACCTCGATCCGGCGACGCTGCGCGTCTACCAACTGCGGGTGACGCATCCGACCGACAGTGCCGAGCAGTTGGCGGCGCGCGCCGCGCTCACCGCGGCGGAGGTGGCGCGCGCCGAGGACCGGCTCTCCCACCTCGGCCTGCTCCAGCCCTCGCCGGGCGGCGGCTGGGTGGCGGTCTCCCCGGAGAGCGCGGCCGAGTCGCTGCTCGCCCCGCTGGAGCAGGAGGTGTTCGAGCAGCGCATCGCGATGGCGGCCACCCGCGAGCAACTGCTGGCCCTGTCGGGCGACTACGTGGAGGCGCGCAGCCTGCGTTCGGCGCGCAGCAGCATCGAAGTCGTCGAGGGCATCGACAACATCAGGGCCGTCATCGACGACCTGGCCCGCACCTGCGCCGAGTCGCTGGACGCGCTGGTGCCGGGCGGCGGGCAGTCGGACACGGCGATCAGGGCCGCGACGCCGCTCGATCTGGAACTGCTGGCCCGCGGCATCCGCGTCAGGTCGCTGTTCCAGCACAGCGCGCGGCGGCACCGGGGCACCGTGCAGTACGTGCGCACCATCCAGGCCGCGGGAGCACGGGTGCGCAGCGCGGGGGTGCTGCCCTCCCGGATGCAGATCTACGACCGCGCGTGCGCCGTACTGCCGCTCGACCCGGCGCGCTCGGCGGCCGGGGCCGCGCTCATCCGCGACCCAGGCGTGCTGACGTTCCTGTGCCGGATCTTCGACCACACATGGGCGGAGGGCAGCGAGTTCACCGAGGAGGAGGGCACGGGCCCGGGGGAACCCCCGGCCGGTCTCGAACGCGAGGTGCTGCTCCTGCTCGCGGGCGGCCTGACGAACGACGACATCGCCGCCCGCCTCGGGATCTCGCAGCGCTCCGTGAGCCGCGTCGCGGCCCAGCTCATGACCCGGCTCGGGGCGGCCAACCGGTTCCAGGCCGGCGTGCTCGCCGCCCGCAACGGCTGGCTCACCTGAGCCCGGCCACCGGGCTCAGCCGTGCAGACGCATATCGGCCTCCGGCATCCAGTACCCGTCGGGCCGCCGCAACCAGCCTCGCGCCGCCGCCAGTTCGCGTGCCGCGGCGATCAGGGCCGCGAGCCCCGGGTGGCGCAGTCCGCGGCGCCACACCATGGCGACGGGTGACAGCGGCACCGGGTCGACGAGCGGGCGCAGCGTCATGCCCGGCACGCCGACGAACTCCTCGCTCGCCAGCACCGTCCACCCCTGCTTGACCACGACCCGGTTGAACTCCGCCTCGCCCTCGATCTTCGGGAACGGCGGCGCCACCCGGATGTCCCTCCCCTCGAACAGGCGGTGCGCGTAGTCCGTCCACTCCGTGGTCTCCTCGTTGCCCGCCGCCGCGTACAGAGTGCTGCCGGCGAGCGCGGCCAGGGGCACCCGCGGCAGCGCGGCCAGCGGGTGCGCGTCGGGCAGGAGCACGGCCAGGCGCTCCCAGCGCACGAGGTGGTGGTCGAGCCCGGCGCGCAGCGCGGGCGCGAGCCCCGCGACGCGGCCGAACGACACGTCGAGCACGCCGGCTTCGATCTCGGCCGCGGCGCGGGCCAGGCCGCTGTGGAACCGCGCGACGAATTCGAGCCGCGGCGCGGCCTCCCGTGCCGCGACCAGCACCCGGTGCCCCGTCGCGACCCGGGCGGCGACGTCGACGACCAGCGGGCGGGCCTCGTCCCTGTCCACCTCGCCCGCCAGCTCGTCGTGGGCGGCAAGCACGCGGCGGACCGCGGGCAGCAGCCGGCGGGCCTCGGCGGTGAGGGCCACGTGCCGGGTGTCGCGCGTGAACAGCGGCGTGCGCCACTCCCGTTCCAGCCGCTTGATGTCCCGGCTCAGGGCCTGCTGCGCGACCAGGAGCCGGGCGGCGGCCCGGGTGAAGTGCAGTTCTTCCGCGACCGCCACGAACGCGCGCAGCAGCCGCGGGTCGGTGTCGTGCGGCACGGTCCCATTCTCCCCGCCACGTCCGACGCACCGCGCACGCGTGTGCGTCGGAGGCCGAGGCCGCGGGTGATGACCGGCGCTGGCGACGCACCGCGCACGCGTGTGCGTGCGAGGGCGTCGTCGATGCAACGGACGCCGTACGTCGATTCACCGCGCACGCGTGTGAATGCCGCCCGATCAGGTGTTGGACCCGCTCGGGGGAACGCGGCGAGGGTGGTGCGCATGCCGCATCCGACCGACTCCGCGCCGCCGCGCCTGCTGCTGACCGTCACCGGCGGGCAGTTGGTGGCCGCCGCACCCGCCGACCCGGCGGCGGCCCCCGCCCCGCCCGCCCGGGGCGTCCCGAGGGCGCGGCCGTCCCGCGACGGCCGCGCCGCCGGGCGCCTCGCGCCCTACGCGCGGCTGTTCGCCACGCCCGGCACCCGGGCCTTCGTGCTGCCGGGGCTGCTGGCCCGGCTGCCCGCGGGCATGTTCGGTGTCGCCGCCGTCATCATGCTCACGGCCCACCGCGACTCGTACGCGCTCGCGGGCGCCGTGGTGGCCACGGGGCTCGTGGCCTCCACCGTGTGCGCGCCGCTGATCGCCCGGCTGGTGGACCGGTACGGCCAGGCGCGGGTCGCCGTGCCGGCCGCCGCCGTGACCGCCACGGGACACCTGGGCCTGATCGCGTGCGTGACGCTCGACGCCCCGGTGTGGGGCTGGTTCTGCGCCCAGCTCCTCACGGCCGCGCAGCCCAATCTCGGGGCCATGTCACGCGCCCGGTGGGCCCACCTGCACCGCGGCACGGCGGCCGAGGCGGTCGAGGCCCGCCACACGGCGAACGCGCTCGAACAGGCCATGGACGAACTGTGCTTCATGGGCGGCCCGATGCTGGCCGCCGTGCTGTGCACGGCGCTGTTCCCCGAGGCGGGGACGCTGACGGCGGCGCTGCTGATGCTCGGCGGCACGCTGGCGTTCGCAGCGCGGCGCGAGACCGAACCGCCCGCCGTCCGGCGCGCCGCCCCCGGGCCGCCCCCGCTGCGCACCCGCGGCATACCGCCGCTGCTGGTCACGTTCCTGTGCGTCGGCTCGCTGTTCGGCGCGATGGAGGTGGTGACCGTGGCGTTCGCCGACGAACGCGGCCAGCAGGCGTGGGCGGGCGCGGTGCTCGCGGCGCAGGCCGCCGGGTCCGCGGTCGCGGGACTGCTGTTCGGCCTGCTGCGCCCGCGCGGGGACGCCAGGGCGCGCTTCACGCGGTGCGTGGCGGCCATGGCGGTCCTGATGTCGTTGCTGCCCCTGGCCGCGCGCGCCGAGTCGCTCGCCGTGCTCGCGCCCGTGCTGCTGATCGCCGGGATGGCGACGGCACCGACGATGGTCACCGGCATGACGCTGATCCAGCGGGTGACGCCGGCCGAGCGGCTGAACGAGGGCATGACGCTCGCGGTGGCCGCGCTGCTCGGCGGCATCGCCGTCGGATCCGCGAGCGGCGGCGCGCTCGTGGACGCCCACGGCGCGGTCGCCGCCTACCTCCTGCCCATGTCGGCGGCCTGCCTGGCCGCGTCCGTCGCCGCCGTCACCCGCGGCCGTGCTACAGCGCGTTGAGGAAGTCGGCGGCGAGCGGTCCTGCGTCCGAGCCGCCCGAGCCGCCGTCCTCCAGCATCACCGCGAAGGCCAGGTCCCGTTCGGCCAGGTAGCCGATGATCCAGGCGTTCGTGGACAGTTCGCCGTCCTCCGCGTGGAACTCGGCCGTGCCGGTCTTGCCGTGCGGAACGCCGGGCACCCCGTTCAGCGCGGTGGCCGAGCCGTCCGTGACGGTGTCCCGCATCATCGACCGCAGCGCCTCCAGCGTGTCCTGGCTCAGCGCGCCCTCGGCCTCGTACCGCTGCTCCACCGCGTCGGGCACCAGCACCGGCTGCCGGAACGCGCCCTCCGCGACGGTGGCCGCGACGGACGCCATCACCAGCGGGCTGGCCTGCACCCGGTCCTGCCCGATGAGGGAGGCGGCCAGCTGGTTCTGCGTCTCGGTGGCGGGCACGCTGCCGTCGAAGGTCGCGGCACCGACGTCCCACGTGCCGCCTATGCCGAACGCCTGCGCGACCTCGCTCATCCTGTCGTGCCCGAACCGGTCGCGGTTGTCGATGAACGCGGTGTTGCAGGAGGACGTGAACGCCTCGCGCAAGGTCGTGCCGGGGCCGAGCTCGAACTCGTCCTGGTTCTCGAAACGCTGGCCGTCGACCGTCACGTACTGGGGACAGCCGAGCACCTCGTCCGGCGTCGCGCCGTCCTCAAGCAGGGCCGCGGCGGTCAGCACCTTGAACGTGGAGCCGGGCGCCAACTGCCCTTGCAACGCGCGGTTGAACCCGTCGGCCGGCCAGTCGGCCGACGCCAGGACGTGGCCCGTCGACGGCTGGACGGCGACGATCGCGCCGTCGCGCCCCAGATCGGCGAGCGCCGTCTCGGCGGCCTGCTGCACCCGCGGGTCGAGCGTGGTGCGCACCGGCTCGCCCGGCTCGCCGCCCTCCTGCTCGTGCAGGGTGGTGACGGCCGCGCCCGACTCGCGGTCCGCGATCACGACGGCCGCGGCCGGGGTGCCGGCCAACTGCTCGTCGTACCGCTCCTGGAGCCCCGCGGTGCCGCTGCCGGTGTCCGGGTCGACGGCGCCGACCAGGGACCTGGCGGCGTGCGGCAGGGTGCGGGTGCCCTCCTGGAGCTGGAGCCCCTCCACGGCGCGGAGGGTGTCCGCGTGCTCCTGGAAGTCGGCGTCCCGCAGCGTGATCACCGGCACGGCCTGATCGGGCTCGGCCGCCTCGACCCGGTCGGCGAGCGCGCCGGTGTCGATGCCGGCGTCCAGCCCTTCGAGCGCCTCGTAGGCCGCGTCCGCATCGGTCAGCCGCGCGGGCCAGACGCTGATGTCCCACACGGGTGAGGGGCCGGCCAGCTCGCTGTCGTCGGCCGCGAGCACCGGTGCCCGTTCCGCCTCCTCGACCGACAGCACCAGCGTCTGCCCCTCGGCCAGCTCGGGGTGCACCAGGTCGGACCCCCAGCGCACGGTCCACTCCTCGCCACCGCCACCGCCACCGTCACCGCCGGCTGGGACCATCACGGCGGAGGAGTCGTAGGACCACTCCCCCGCGCCCGGCAGCGTGAACGTGGCGGTGAAGGGCACCGTGACCGCGTCCTCCGCGTCCTCACCGTCCGTGTCCGCGGGCTCGCCCGAGACCTCGAAGGCCGCGGACTCGGCCCGCATGTTGCTCCGCACGGAGTCGAGCAGCGACGCGGCGGCCTCGGGATCGTCGGTCAGCCCGGCCGCGGCCTCCAGATCACCGGCCGCCCAGGCGTCGAGGAACGCCTCGGCCTCCTCGGCGGCCCGCTCGGCCCGGTCGTCGTCCTCGCCGCCGCCCCGCACCAGCAGAACGACGACCACTGCCAGCACGACGGCCACGGCCGTGCCTCCGATGAGCGCGCTCCGGCGCGCACGATTCCCTCCCATGCGTCGCACCTTACCCCCGGGCACTGACAGAGAGTAGCGAAGCCTCCTGTGACACACGTCCCAAAAGCGGACAACTGACCGCAGCCACAACACGAAACGGCACGGACCGGTAGGGGTGCGGGGCACGGGGCGCGGGTGGCGAAGCCCCCGCCCGCGAGGCGAAGCCGAGCACAAACGACGAAGGCGACGTGGTCCGCGCTGTCCGCGGGCACACGCCGCCTGTCGCCAAAGGGGGGCGCGGGTGGCGAAGCCCCCGCCCGCGAGGCGAAGCCGAGCACAAACGACGAAGGCGACGCGGTCCGCGCTGTCCGCGGGCACACGCCGCCTGTCGCCAAAGGGGGGCGCGGGTGGCGAAGCCCCCGCCCGCGAGGCGAAGCCGAGCACAAACGACGAAAGCGACGCGGTCCGCGCTGTCCGCGGGCACACGCCGCCTGTCGCCAAAGGGGGGCGCGGGTGGCGAAGCCCCCGCCCGCGAGGCGAAGCCGAGCACAAACGACGAAGGCGACGTGGTCCGCGCTGTCCGCGGGCACACGTCGCCTGTCGCCTTCGTGGAGATGGCGGGAATCGAACCCGCGTCCAACGGAGCGGAAGGAGGGCTTCTCCGAGCGCAGTCCGCTGCGATTTTCTCGGCCCCGGAGATCACGCGGACAAGTCTCCGACGGGCTCAGTCACTGTGTGTTGTCCCTCAGGCTCCCGTGACCGAAGCCGTTGGTGAGTTCCCTAGCTGATGCCAGACACCGGGGCGGGAACGCCCCCGGGCTGACACTTCGCAGGTCGCTGCTCAGGCAGCGAGGGCGAAGGAATCGCGCTTTTGATTGGCGATTATTTTTTTGCGACACGTGGTTAACGAGATCATTGCCGCGTTCCTCGGCTCGCTTCCCCTGCTTCGACATCCGCTGTCGAAACCGATCATCCCCATGTTTTGTTAACAAACAGCCCGCTTCGGACATTCCCCGCCCAGTGGCGGCCTCAGCGGTCCGCTCTCCAGTATACGTCAGGCCCGCTGCCTGCGGCGAGCTGCCGACATCGCGCGCTCGGCCTCCCTGCGGTCCTGCTTCTCCCGCAGCGTCTGCCGCTTGTCGTACTCGCGCTTGCCGCGCGCCAGCGCGACCTCGACCTTGGCCCGGCCGCTCTTGAAGTACAGCGAGAGCGGCACGAGTGTGAGGCCCGTCTCCTGCGTCTTGCCGATCAGCTTGTCGATCTCGGCACGGTGCAGCAGCAGCTTCCGCTTGCGCCTGGCGCTGTGGTTCGTCCACGTGCCCTGCGCGTACTCCGGGATGTGCACGTTGTGCAACCACACCTCGGCCCCGTCGAGCTGCGCGAATCCGTCGACCAGCGAGGCGCGCCCCTGGCGCAGCGACTTCACCTCGGTGCCGGTCAGGACCATCCCGCACTCGTACGTGTCCAGGATCTCGTAGTCGTGCCGCGCCTTCTTGTTCTGCGCGATGAGCTTGCGCCCGTCCTGTTTCCCCTTAGCCATGACCCGTCCACTCTACTGGCCGGGGCCGCCGCGGGCCCGCGAGTTATCCGCCGGACGCGAGCCCGTCCAGCACGGCGTACGCCTCCGCCTCGGCGTCCTCGCCCGAGGCGACCGGCAGATCGGGAACGATCCCGCCGTCGTCGACCGTCCGGCCCGAGGGCGTGGCGTAGTGGCCGACCGTCAACTCGGCGACGGAGCCGTCCGGCTGCTCGCTCGGCATCTGGACCGTTCCCTTGCCGAACGTCCGGGAGCCGACGACCACCGCGCGGTTGCGGTCCTGGAGCGCGCCGGTCAGCATCTCGGCCGAGCTCATCGTGCCGCCGTCGACGAGCACCACCAGGGGGCGCGCGGTGTCGCCGCCCGGCTCGGCGTGCAGCGCCTCCTGGCGGCCGTGCACGTCGTAGGTGGCGACGAGCCCGCCGTCGAGGAAGACGCCCGCGGCCTCGGCGGCCTCGGCCAGCAGCCCGCCGCCGTTGCCGCGCAGGTCGAGGACGACGCCGTCCTCGGGCGGCAGCGCGGCGACCGCGGCCCGCAGCGCTTCGGCCGAGCCGCGCGTGAACGTGCTGACGTGCACGCGGGCAGCGCCCGGCACGCCGCGGTCGACCGTCACGGGCTCGACGGAAAGCCGGGCCCGTTCCACCTCGGCCGTCCAGGCGCGCCCCCCGCGCGCGAGGCCGAGCAGGACCGTGCTGCCCGGACCGGCCTCGGCGGGCCGGTCGCTGCCGCGCAGCCGGCCGACCGCGTCCGTGACGGGCCCGCCGTCGAGGGCCACGCCGTCGATCGTGCGGATCTCGTCACCGGCCCGCACGCCGGCCCGCTCCGCGGGGCTGCCCGCGTGGACCTCGCTGACCTCGATGCGGCCCGCCGAGGTCCTGACGACCGCTATGCCGGTGCCGACGTACTCGCCGTCGAGGCCCTGCGCCAGCGCCGCGTACTCCTCGGCGGAATAGGCGGACGCCCAGCGGTCCCCGCTCTCGCTCACGAGTTCCCCGGCGTCCCCCGTTCCCGCGGCGTCCCGGTCCGCCCGCGGCTCGGTGCCGCCGGCGGCGTCCGGCCACGCGCCGGTGGCCGCACCGGTCATGAGCACTCCCGCGAAGACGAACGCGAGAGCCGTCCCGCGCCGTGCGGCGCGGGACGGCTTGTCGTGACACGGACGTGACATGGTGCGGAGTGTAGGACACAACCCCGGGGCGTACGCGAGATGAACAACGCGGCGGTGCGGGGGAAAAGTCACACCCCTCTTACACCTTCAGGTACTTGCGCAGCGCGAAGAAGGCTGCCACCGAGGGCATCAGCGCCCCCACCACGAGCACCCAGGGCAGGACGGAGATCACCGCGTCCCAGCCGATGAAGTCGATCGCGGGGATGCGTTCGGCGAGGAAGTTGTTGATGGCGAAGTACTTGACGCCCAGCAGCAGGACGCAGGCGAACAAGGCGCCGAGCAGGCCCGCGATCGTGGCCTCCAGGATGAACGGCATCTGGATGTAGAAGCTGGACGCGCCGACCAGCCGCATGATGCCCGTCTCCCGCCGCCGGCTGAACGCGGAGACCCGGACGGTGTTGACGATGAGCAGCAGCGCCACGACCAGCATGAGGACCATGAGCCCGAGCGCGGCGTAGTTGACGCCGTTCAGCAGGTTGAACAGGTTTTCGAGCAACGAGCGCTGGTCCGTCACCGACTGGACGCCGTCCCGCCCGGCGAACGCCGAGGAGATCACCTCGTACTTCGTCGGGTCCGTGAGCTTGACCCGCAGCGACTCCTGCATCTGATCGGGCGTCACGACCGCCGCGATCGGCGAGTTCTGCTGCTGCTCCTGGTAGTGCTCGTACGCCTCCTCGGCCGTCTCGTGGTAGACCTCCTCGACGAGCTGGTTCTCCTCAAGCTCCGCGCGCAGGTTCTCCCGCTGCTCCTCCGTGACCGCGCCGCGGGTGCAGGCCGGGTCGCCGGACTCGGCGTCGTTGGCGTTGCAGAGGAAGATCGAGACCTCGACCCGGTCGTACCAGTAGTCCTCCATGCTGTTGACCTGCTTGCGGGCGAGCAGCGAGCCGCCGAGCAGCGCCAGCGAGAGGGCGACGGAGACGATGACGGCGAAGGTCATCGTGAGGTTGCGGCGAAGACCGACGCCGATCTCCGACAGGACGAAGTTGGCGCGCATGGCGTCCTTTCAGTGCTCGGTCGGTAGCGACCGCGGCCGGGCCCGGGCGGAACCGGCCCCGGGCGGAACCGGTCAGTGCTGGTAGCCGTAGACGCCGCGCGACTGGTCGCGGACCAGTCGGCCCCGTTCAAGCTCGATCACGCGCTTGCGCATCTGGTCAACGATCTGCGCGTCGTGGGTCGCCATCACCACGGTGGTACCGGTGCGGTTGATGCGGTCGAGGAGCTTCATGATGCCCACGGACGTCTGCGGGTCCAGGTTGCCCGTCGGCTCGTCGGCGATCAGCAGCATGGGCCGGTTGACGAACGCCCGGGCGATGGCGACACGTTGCTGCTCACCACCGGACAACTCACCGGGCATGCGGTCGTCCTTGCCGCCGAGGCCCACGAGGTCGAGCACCTCGGGCACCGTCTTGCGGATCTGGCCGCGCGGCTTGCCGATGACTTCGAGCGCGAACGCGACGTTCTCGCCCACCGTCTTGTTCGGCAGCAGGCGGAAGTCCTGGAAGACGGTGCCCAGCTTGCGGCGCACCTGGGGCACTTTCCAGTTGGAGAGCCGGCCGAGGTCCTTGCCGAGCACATGCACGGTGCCGGTGCTGGCCCGCTCCTCGCGCAGGACCAGGCGCAGGAACGTGGACTTGCCCGAGCCGGAGGAACCGACGAGGAAGACGAACTCCCCGCGCTGGATCTCCAGCGTGACGTCGTGCAGCGCCGGCGCGTTCTGCCGGGGATACGTCTTGGAGACGTTGTCGAAACGGATCACGGTTACACCATGTCGTGGCCGGGTACATGCGAAGGACTCCCTCCGCGCTGGGGCTGACCATACGCGAAGCGGCGCGCGCTCCGCAGGCTGCGGCCCAAGCCATCCCCTTTGTCCCGGTCCGGGTTCTGCGGTTCATGCCGGAGCCTGGCACAGTGGACAACGAGGGGGAGGACGAGAGGAGACGATCGCATGACCGCCGACTGGCTGGTGTGCGCCAACTGCGCGGGGCGGGTGAGCGAGGGCCGGTGCCCGGTGTGCCGGGCGGAGCTGGCCCGGCTGCGCCAGGAGCGCGGCCCCTGGGGCACCCTGGGCAGCCCAGGGGCGTTGATCGCGCTCCTGCTGGCACTGGCCGCCGTCGCCTTCCTGGTGACCCGGCCGGCCTGAGATTTCCGCGCGGTGATCCCGCGCGGCACGACGAACGGGCCCGGAGCAACGGTGTGCTCCGGGCCCGTCACACTGTGCTGAGCACGGTGTCGCCGACCCGCGATCAGGCGGGGGTGGCGCCGTCCTTGTTGATCAGCCGCGGCAGGTAGCGGAAGGCCACGCCGCCCGCGATCATGGTCGCGGCACCGACGATCAGCAGCGTCTGGTTGGTGGAAGCACCGGTTTCGGCCAGCTCCGGGCCGTCGCCCTGGTCCCCGACGGGGGTCTGCACCTGGTCGGTGAGGTCCTCGCTCGGGTTGTTCTGCTCGATCGGGCGGTTGTTCTCGCCGTCGGGGTTCAGGCCGCCGGTCGAACCGCCTTCGGTGACACCCTGGACGCTGTTGTCGTCGTCGCCGTCGTCGTCACCGTCCTGGCCGCCTTGCTCGCCGCCGCCCTGTTCGCCGCCGCCTTGCTCGCCGCCGCCCTGTTCGCCGCCGCCTTGCTCGCCGCCGCCCTGTTCGCCGCCGCCCTGTTCGCCGCCGCCTTGCTCGCCGCCGCCCTGTTCGCCGCCGCCCTGTTCGCCGCCGCCCTGTTCGCCGCCGCCCTGTTCGCCGCCGCCCTGTTCGCCGCCGCCCTGTTCGCCGCCGCCCTGTTCGCCGCCGCCCTGTTCGCCGCCGCCTTGCTCGCCGCCGCCTTGCTCGCCGCCGCCTTGCTCGCCGCCGCCCTGTTCGCCGCCGCCCTGTTCGCCGCCGCCTTCGTTGCCTTCGATCAGACCGGAGATGACGCCGCCGTCGTCGCCGTCGGGGTTGCCCGCCAGGGTCTGCGGCTGCGGGTCATCGCTCGCCGACGCGGTGCCGACGACGGCGAGGGACGCCCCCGCCGCGAAGACCGCCGCCGCCGCGATGCGCGCCATGTTGGCCCGGGTCTTGGGACTGGCCATGTATTCGCTACCCCCTGTAGCTGTTCGTTGGGAACTGTGTCCCTGTATGTGGGGCAGCCTGCCGCTGGGCGACGGGTGCCACGGGGCCTCCCATACGAGACTCACCGGCCCTCCGCACACCGCGCGCCCGCGTTCATAGGCATACCAAGCGAACAGCTTTCCTGCTGAACGGACCGCCGTCAAGCGCAATGCCCACCAAATGCCCTGCGCGCAGTGGACGTTGCGTGAAGGTTACTTCTCGCGCTGTTTCCGCCACCGGATTCCGGCTTCGAGGAAGTCGTCGATATCCCCGTCCAAAACGGCCTGCGGGTTTCCGACTTCGTGTTCCGTGCGCAGGTCCTTGACCATCTGGTAGGGCTGGAGAACGTAGCTGCGCATCTGGTTGCCCCAGGAGTTGCCGCCGTCGCCCTTGAGGGCGTCCATCTTGGCCTGCTCCTCGGCCCGCTGGTGCGCCAGCAGGCGGGCCTGGAGCACCCGCATGGCCGCGGCCCGGTTCTGGATCTGCGACTTCTCGTTCTGGCAGGAGACGACGATGCCGGTCGGCAGGTGGGTGATCCGCACCGCCGAGTCCGTCGTGTTGACGGACTGGCCGCCGGGGCCGGAGGACCTGAACACGTCCACCCGGATCTCGTTCTCCGGCACCTCGATGTGGTCGGTCTGCTCCACCACCGGCAGCACCTCGACGCCCGCGAACGACGTCTGCCTGCGCCCCTGGTTGTCGAACGGGGAGATGCGGACCATCCGGTGGGTGCCCTGCTCCACCGACAGGGTGCCGTAGGCGTACGGGGCCTTGACGGTGAACGTCGTCGACTTGATCCCCGCCTCTTCCGCGAAGGAGGTGTCGAGCACGTCCGTCGGGTAGCCGCGGCGCTCGGCCCAGCGCAGGTACATGCGCTGGAGCTGCTCGGCGAAGTCCGCCGCGTCCACGCCGCCGGCCTCCGCGCGGATGGACACCATGGCCTCGCGCTGGTCGTACTCGCCGGACAGCAGCGTGCGGACCTCAAGCTCCGCGACGGCCTTGCGCACCGACTCCAGCTCGGCCTCCGCCTCCCGGCGGGTCTCGGCGTCGTTCTCCGCCTCGGCCAGCTCGAACAGCACCTCCACATCGTCGATGCGGCCGTGCAGCTCCTCGGTCTTGCGCAGCTGGCCCTGGAGGAGGGACAGGCGGCTGGTGACCTGCTGGGCGCGCTCGGGGTCGTCCCACAGGGTGGGCGCGGCGGCCTGCTCCTCCAGAGCGGCGATGTCCGCCCGCAGCCGGTCGAGGTCGATCACTGCCTCGATCGACTGCATGGTGGAGGTGAGGGACTTCAGAGCTTCGGAAACGTCGACGACTGCCACACCTCCAGCCTAACCGCTGGCGCTCAGGGAACGACCGGCTCGTCGGGCCGCTCTCCGCCGGGAACCACCACCGCGGGCGGCACGGGAGCGCGGCCGTCGGCGCTGTCGCCGCCGCCGGAGAACAGCAGCCAGCCGCCCACGGCTCCCGCCCCGACGACCGCCGCCGCGGTCGCCGCGAGGCGCCGTCTGCGGCGCGCCGCGGCGCCGTGCCGCGCCGAACCCGCCCGTGGTTGCCCGGGCGCGCGAATGGTGCGCGCCGTACCGTGCGCGCCCCCGGCGAGCTCCGCCGCGTCGGGCACTCTCATGCGGGTGTGCGTGACCCGTTCCGAGTCGGGCGCCGCGCCGCGGACCAGGGGAACGGCCGCCCTGGGCGGCGTGCCCGGTGCCTCGGCCCCGGCGTCCCCCGCCGCGTTCGCGCCCGCCGCCGCGGCGGCCCGCGGCGAGCCGTCCCCGGAATCCGGGTCCCCGATGTCGAGCGGCGGGAGGCCGTCGAGGCGCGGCAGCAGCTCGCGCAGCCGCGAGGCCAGCTCGACGGCGCGCAGCCGCGAGGCCGGGGCCTTGGCGAGGCACTGCTGGATCAGCTCCCACAGCTCCCCCGGGATGCCGGGCAGCTCGGCCGCCTTCTCCGTGACCTGCCGCCTCAGCACGGCGCCCGGGTGGCCGCCGCCGAACGGCGTGAACCCGGCGAGCAGCTCGTACAGCACGGTGACCAGCGCGTAGATGTCCACGGCGGCGCGCGGCGGCAGCCCCTCGACGATCTCGGGCGCCACGTAGTCGGGGGTGCCGACGACGCCGCCCTTGCCGCCGTGCCGCGGCTCGTCGATGAGCTTGGCGACGCCGAAGTCGGTGAGCAGCGCGCGGGTGCCGGGACCGGTCGTGTCGAGCAGGATGTTCTCCGGCTTGACGTCGCGGTGCACGATGCCGGCGGCGTGCGCGACGGCGAGGGCGCCGGCCACGTCCGCGGTGATCGCGACCGCGTCGCGCGGGGCGAGGCGGCGCTCGCGCTCCAGGTGGCTGCGCAGGTCGGGGCCGCGGACCAGGTCCATCACCAGGGCGATGTCGCGGGCGTCGGGACCCCCTATGACGAGGTCCCTGACGCCGACGATGTTCGGGTGTTCGAGGCCGAGGAGCGCGTGCCGCTCGTGGGCGAAGCGCTCGGCGAGGTCGGGGTCCGCGGCGAGATCCTCGCGCAGCACCTTCACGGCGACGGGGCCCTCCGGACCCTCGCCGAGCCACACCGTTCCGGCGCTGCCGCGGCCGAGCACGCGGTGGGTGGTGTAGTGGCTGCCGATGTTCCGTGCCATGGCGTGAGGCTACGACGCCGCTGAGACACCGCCGGCGGACGGGCGCCCGGGTTGCCCGGGTTTATTCAGATGCCCCGCCGAAATTCCACCCCGGTAAGTCGATAAATCTCCGAGGTCATTCCATATTCGGGATGTTCTCCTGGATCTCCTGGCGCTGCTGGTCGACCTCCTCGATGAGCCCGAGCCATTCGCGAACGTCGTCGAACCACTGAGTGACCGTGTCCCAGAAACTCCGGCCGTCGGCAATCCAGTCCTGCAACGGTGTGAAGTTCCACACAAGAATGCAGATGATCACCAGGATCAGCACCATGAACAGGCAGCCCTTCAGGCAGCCGAGCCCCGGGATCCGCATGGGGTTCGCGCTGCGTGACCGGCGCGGCTCCGGAGGCTCGCGGCGCGGGCGCTCCTCGCGGCGGCGCGGCTGCGGCTCGGCGTAGGGCGGCGGCACGGGCCGCTGGTACTGCTGCGGCTGCGGCGGCGGCTGGTACTGCTGCTGCTGGTACTGCTGGGGCGGCGGCTGCGGCTGGTAGCGCTGCGGCGGCTGCTGCGGGTGGCCGTACTGCTGCGGCGGCGGGGCGGGGCGCCGTTGCTGCTGCCTGCGGGGCGCGCGGTGGAGCGGGTCCTGCCCCGGGTCGACGGGCTGCACCCGGGTGGGCTCGTTGCGGTCGCGCGCCGCCCGCATCTGGTCGCGCCAGGGGTGCGGCCCGTCAGGCCCGCCCTGGGCCGCGGGTCCGCCCTGCCCCTCCGGTCCGCCGCCGGCCCCCGTCGGCATCGCGCGGGTCGCGCCGAGGCCGGGGTCGGGCGACCCCTGCGACGGCAGCACGTTGGTGGCCGCGAACGGGTCGGCGGCCCCGCCCCCGCCGCCCGAGCCGCCGGGCAGCGCCTGCGTGGGCTCGGCCGCTCCTGGCGGCGCGACGCCGGTCCCGCTCACGCGCACGGGCGACGGGTCGGGCACCAGCAGCGCGCTCACCCCGAGCGCGCTGTCGCGCTGGCGCTCGCTGGCGTTCTCGTTGATGCCGGCCGCGACGGTGCGCAGGGCCTTCGCGAGCGCGGTGGCGGACGGGCGCTGCGCCGGGTTCTTGCGCAGGCAGTGGTCGAGCACGGTCCACAGCGGGTCCGGCAGGCCGTCCGGCCGCCTCGGCTCCTCGCCGATGTGGCGCTGGAGCACCTGGAGGGTGTTGCTGCCGCTGAACGGCGGGTGCCCGGTGATGAGTTCGTACAGCACCACCCCGGCGCTGTAGATGTCGACGGCCGAGGTCTGCGGGCGGCCCTCGGCCGACTCTGGGGCGACGTAGGAGGGGCTGCCGACGAACTCGTGGGCGCGGGTGACGCCCGGGGAGTCGGCGAGGCGCGCGATACCGAAGTCGGTGAGCATCGGGCGCAGCGGCCTGGTGTCGTCGTCCACGCCGGTGAGCAGCACGTTCGCGGGCTTCAGGTCGCGGTGGACCACGCCCTTGGCGTGCGCGGCGGCCAGCGCGTCCGCGATCTGGGCGGTCAGCAGCGCGGCGGCGATGTGCGTCAGCGGCCCGTTCTCGTACAGGTAGCGGTGCAGGTCGGGGCCGTCGATCAGGTCCATGACCAGTGCGATCATGTCGCCCTCGACGACCAGGTCGCGCGTGCGGACGATGTTGTCGTGGCCGTCGCCCGCGAGCCGGAGCAGGACGGCGCGCTCGCGCAGGAAGCGCATGACGACGTCCGGGTCGCCGGCCAGTTCCTCCCTGAGGACCTTGACCGCGACCAGCTCGCCCGGCCGGCCCGCCACGGCGGCCTCCTCACCCGCGGCCTCCCGCTGGCGCCCCCGCCACACCGTCCCGGTGGCGCCGCGCCCGAGCGGCTGTTCAAGCAGGTACTTGCTGCCTACCGGCCGCACGTGTGCTCCCTGATGCTTCGCTGATGGTGACGCAACCCGAGCCACCTACTGTAGTGGCGCCGTCCCGCGCGGCGGGGGGCGCGGGAACGGGGCGCGCATCCCGGTGGACGCACCCGTGGCGGCGGATGGTTGCCGCTGGTTACCGTGGGGTGTCGCGCGGTGGCCGAACGCGAGCACGCGGGCGGGACGGAACGGCGGTCCTGCCGCGCCGGAGCCGGATCGGCCCGCCGTACCGTTCAGTTCTGGTCAGATCGGTTGTGGTCAGATACGACCAATCAAGATCATTGCCCGCCGATGGCCCGACGAACTGTCAGCGGCGGGTGCGAGGATGCTTTCAGCATCAGCATCCGATGCGACTCGTGTGGTCGGAACCGTGGCAGCCGTGCTGGCGAGGTGACCGGGAGGGTCGATGCCGCTTCACATCAGGTTGACCGTGCTCGCACACGGCGATGCCGCCACCGGCACGGACGTGGAGGTCACCGCGCCCGCGGGCACCGCGCTCGCCGGCGTCCTCGGTTCGCTCGCCGCCGCCGCCGCGCCGGGGACCGCGCCGCCCGGCGCGGTGTTCTGCGAGGGCGTGCGGGTGGACCCGCAGGCGGTGCTCGGCGCCCCGCCCCTCGTCGACGGCGCGGTGCTCGCGTTCCACCGCCCGGTCGGCGAGCCCGTCGGCGGACCGACGCGGGCCACCCTCCTGGTCGTCGCGGGCCCCGACGCGGGCGGCGTGCACCTGCTGCGCGGCGGGGAGGCCAGGATCGGGCGCTCGGCCGAGGCCGACATCCCGCTCGACGACCCGGACGTCTCCCGCGCCCACTGCGCCGTCGCGCTGTCCCCCGACGGCTCGGTCACGGTGCGCGACCTCGGCTCGACCAACGGCACCCTGCTCAACGGGGCACCGGTGGGCCCGCGGCCCGTGCCCGCCCGTTCCGGCGCCCTGCTGCGGCTGGGCGAGTCGGTGCTGCGCGTGATCGCCTCGGCCGAGCCGCAGGCCCCGCCGCCCGGCCCGCCGCCCGCGCCCGCCGGCGGCCGGCGCGGACTCGCCGGCTGGGCGCTGGGCAGACGCGCGGGACAGGGCCCGCCGGCCGAGCCGCCGCCCCCCGTCGCGCCGCCCGCCACGTCCACCGCCTCCACCGCGCCCACCACGTCCACAGCGCATGCCGAGTCCCGCTGGCCCGACCCGGCCGGCCTGCTGCTGACCGCCATAGAGGCCGGGCCCAGGCTGTGGGAGCGCGACGCGGCGCATCCGGACGCGTACACGGTCAGGCTCGGCACCGTCCAGCAGGCGCCCGACATGCTGCCGCCCGTCACCGTGGCGCTGCCCCTGGCGGGCTCCCTGGGCCTGGCGGGTCCGAGGGGGCGGATCACGGGCGTGGCCCGTTCCGTCCTCGCCCAGCTCGCCGGCCTCCATCCGCCGGGCGCGCTCCAGCTCGTGGCCGTCGCGCCCGGCCGCGCCGACGACTGGTCCTGGCTCGGCTGGCTGCCGCACGTGCGCCCCGCCGAGGGGCAGGACTGCCGGCTGCTGCTCGCCTTCGACCCGCGCCAGGCGGCCGCGCGCACCCGGGAGCTGACCGAATCCCTCGCCCGCCCGCGCCCGGACCGGCGCACGGTGGTGCTGGTCGACGGCGACCCGGGCGACGCGCAGGCGCGCGACGCGCTCGCGCGGCTCGCGGCCCAGGGCCCGGCCGCCGGCATCCACCTGCTCGTGCTGGGCGCGATACCGCCCGCCGCCGCGGTGCCGCCCGAGGGCGTGCCCGCGGCGGCGACGCTGGCCAGAGCCACCGCGGGCACGCCGCTGCTCGACGCCTGCGGCACGGTCGCCGTGCTCAGCGGCCCGGTGTCCACGGCGCTGCGGCTCAGCGGGCCCGCGGGCGACACCGGCCCGACGGCCGGCGCGGACGCGGTCTCGGCCGCCTGGGCGGAACGGTTCGCGCGGGCGCTCGCGCCGGTCGCGGAGGAGCCGGGGGACGGGGCGGCCACGCCCGCGGCCTCCCCCCTGCCCGCGAGCTGCCGGCTCCTCGACGCGCTCGGCCTGTCCCGGGTCACGCCCACCGCCCTGCGCGAACGGTGGTCGCGGCACTCCGGGTTGCCGCTGGTCCTCGGCACCGGCGCACGGGGCCCGGTCTCGTTCGACCTCGCGCCCGCGCCGGGCCCGCTCGCCGTCACGGGCGGCCCGGGCTCCGGGCGCACCGAGCTGCTCTCCGGCCTCGCCGCGGCGCTGGCCGCGGCGCACGCGCCCGACGCGCTGTCGCTGCTGCTGGTCGAGGGGGCCGGCGAGGGGCTGCGCCCCTGCGCGGAGCTGCCGCACGTCACCTCCTACGTGACGGCGACCGACCCGGTGCGCATGCGCGCGTTCGCGCAGGCGCTCCGCGAGGAGCTGAAGCGGCGCGCGGCGCTGCTCGGCGAGCGGGAGTTCTCGGCGGCCCGCCGCGCCGGCGGACGCCTGGTGGCCCTGCGGTCGGCCGCGGGGAGCGAAGGGCAGGCGGCCGAGACCGGCGCGCTGCCCTGGCTGGTGCTCCTGGTCGACGACCTCGACGCGCTGACGGCTCCCGCGCTCGGCGCTCCCGGCCGCCCCGCGGCCGGTTCCGTGGTGCGGGCGCTGGAGATGGCGGTCCGCGAGGGGCACCGGCTCGGCGTACGGCTCGTCGCCGCGGGCGACCTGCCGGGCGCGGCGGCGCGCGTGGTGCTGAGCGGGAAGCCGCAGGGCCGGGCCGAGTTGGTGCCGTCGGCGGCCGGCCTCGGGGAAGCGGCTGAGGCCGTCCCGTTCCAGGCCGGACGCGTGACCGCGCGCATTCCCAGGACCTCGACGCTGCGGCCCACGGTGGCCCGGCTCGACTGGGAGCGCGCCGGCGACCCGCCGGCGCGCCGTCCGGTGCGCGAGCTGGGGAACGGGCCGACGGACATCGCCCTGCTGGCCAGCGCGGCGGCCAGGGCCGCCCGTACCGACCACGCCGACCGGGCGGCCACCGCGACTCCGGTGTAGGTCCTGTCGTTCGGATCATCGCCTGGCCCCGCGCGGCGCGGCCCGGCCGCGCTCCGGGCCGTGATGCCGCCCGCGCCCGGAGCGCGGCCGGGTACCGGGCCGTGCGCAGGCGGCTTTCCGCCGTCGGCACGCGCGTCGGCGGCGCGGCCCGCCCGTCTCTTTCCGCCACGGGCCGAGCCGCACGGGCCGTCCGCTTCCTCCCGGCCGTTCCCTTCCGTCCCGCCCCCTCCGCCGGGCCGCGGGCGTCCCCGGCGCCCCTCGCGAACGCCCCGCGCCGGGCGCCCCGCGCGTGCTCCCCGGCGCCACCCGGCCCTCGCGCAACGCCGTGACCTCCGGTTCCGGATTTTTCCGATCATGATCATGCCCGCTCGGTAACATGACGATCACAAAGGGGACGTGCGCCGACCACAGTCTTGCCCGTTCTTTCGGCGCGGCGTAGGAAACCTGGCGTAGGACATGCGGCGTTGCAAGCCCTGCGCCTGGTAGGGGCATGGCCGCACCGGAGGGGTGAGGGCGGTGTTCATGCACGGTTCGGACCGGGTGTCCCGGTGGCGGGCGACGCGCGCGACGGTGGCGGTCATCGCCACGGGGGCGCTGGCGCTGACCGCGTGCGCCGACGAGGAGGACGGGGCGGCGAGCGATGTGCCCCCGACCATCGAACTGCCCGACCTGAGCGGCCAGGACCTGGAGGTCTCGGCGGTCTGGACCGGCGTCGAGCGCGACAACTTCGTGCGGGTGCTCGACGAGTTCGAGGCCAGGACCGGCGCCTCGGTCAGCTTCGTGCCCAGCGGCGACAACGTGTCGCAGTTCGTCGGCACCAAGATCGAGGGCGGCGCGCCGCCCGACGTGGTGATGGTGCCGCAGCCCGGTGTGCTGCGGGAGTTCGCGGAGAATGGCTGGATCGCACCGCTCGGCGACAGCGTTCTCGAACAACTGGACGCCAACTACACGCAGGGCTGGCAGGACCTCGGCTCCCACGAGGGCGAGCAGTACGGCGTCTATGTGAAGGCGGCCAACAAGTCCCTGATCTGGTACAGCGCCACGGCGTTCGACTACGCGGGCGTCGAGCCCCCGACGACCTGGGACGAGTTCGTCACGACGGCATGGACGCTGTGGGAGTCGGGCACCACACCGCTCTCGGTAGCGGGCGGCGACGGCTGGACCCTGACCGACTGGTTCGAGAACATCTACCTCTCCCAGGCCGGGCCCGAGTTGTACGACCAGCTGGCCGCGCACGAGATCCCGTGGACGCACGAGAGCGTCGCGGAGGCCCTGGCCTCGCTCGCCGAGGTGTTCGGCGAGCCCCGGCTGCTGGCGAACGGCACGAACGGCTCGCTCCAGACCCTGTTCCCCGACTCCGTCACCCAGACGTTCATCAACCTCACGGCCCCCGACGCCGGCATGGTCTTCGAGGCCGACTTCGTCGGCGCCGTCATCACCGACAGCACGGACGCGGAGATCGGTGAGGACGCGCTGGTCTTCCCGTTCCCCGCGGTCGGCGGCGGCGAGGCGCCGGTGGTCAGCGCCGGGGACGCCGCGGTGGCCGTGGCGCCGGACGGCGAGGCGAGCGAGGCGCAGGAGGCGCTGCTCGCGTTCCTCGCCTCCCCGGACGCGGCGCGCATCTGGGCGGAGCCCGGCGGCTTCATCTCGCCCAACAAGTCGCTCGCGCTGGACGCCTACCCCAACGACGTGCAGCGCGGCATCGCGGAGGCGCTGATCGCGGCGGGCGACGAGTTCCGTTTCGACATGTCCGACCAGACCCCCGCCGCGTTCGGCGGCACGACCGGGCAGGGAATGTGGCGCGGCCTCCAGGACTTCCTGCGCGACCCGGAGGACATCGAGGGCGCGCAGCGGTACCTGGAGTCCCAGGCGGCCGACGCCTACGGCGACCAGACGGACGGAGACTGACTTCCCATGGCATCCGGCAAGGTGGCGGTGATCAGGGCACGGCCCTGGGCGGTCGCGAGCTTTCTGCTGCCCGCGCTGCTGCTGCTCGGCGCGCTGGTCGTCTACCCCATCGGGTACTCGATGTGGCGCAGTCTGTTCGACGCCTCGGGCGACTCGTTCGTCGGGCTCGACAACTTCAGGGAACTGTTCACGAACGACGGCATCAGAACAGCCCTCCAGAACAACCTGATCTGGATCGTCGTGGCCCCCACCGTGGCGACCGCGCTCGGCCTGGTCTTCGCCGTGCTGACCGAACGCATCCGCTGGGCCACCGCGTTCAAGCTGATCATCTTCATGCCGATGGCGATCTCGATGCTCGCCGCCGGGATCATCTTCCGACTGGTCTACGAGCAGAATCCGGACCGGGGCGTGGCCAACGCGGTCATGACCACGGTGCACGACACCTTCGCCGACCGCCCCGCGTGGCCCGACGCGCAGCCGCGCCCCGACGGCCCGCTGCGGGTGCAGGAGGACGGCTCCTACCTGCTGACCGCCCCGGCCGAGGCCGGCACGCCCGCCATGCTGCCGCTGGTCGCCGTGCCGCAGCCGGAGCTCGCGGACGCCTCGCCCGCCGCGGTGCCGCGGGCGGCGGGCGACGCGGTCACCGGCACGGTATGGATGGACTTCACGCGCGGCGGCGGCGGCACGGACGGCGCGGTCGACCCCGGGGAGCAGGGGCTTTCCGGCATCACCGTGCAGGCGGTCGCCGACGGTGACGTGGTCGCCGAGACCGAGACGGCCGACGACGGAACGTTCAGCCTGCCGGCGGAGGCCGACGGCGCCCAGTTGCGCCTGGCGGCCTCCGACTTCACCGCGCCGTGGAACGGCGCCGAGTGGCTCGGGCCCAGCCTCATCACCCCGGCCATCATCGGCAGTTACGTCTGGATGTGGGCCGGGTTCGCGATGGTCCTGATCGCCGCGGGCCTGGCCGGGGTGCCGCGGGAGACGCTGGAGGCCGCGCGCGTGGACGGCGCGAACGAGTGGCAGGTGTTCCGGCGCATCACCGTCCCGCTGCTCGCGCCGGTCCTCGCGGTGGTCATGGTGACCCTGATGATCAACGTCCTGAAGATCTTCGACCTGGTCTACGTCATCGCGCCCACCTCGACCCAGGACGAGGCCAACGTGCTGGCCCTCCAGCTGTATCTGTCGTCCTTCGGCACCGACGCGCATCAGGGGGTCGGCAGCGCCATCGCCGTGTTCCTGCTGGTCCTCGTGCTGCCGGTCATGATCGTCAACGTCCGCAGGCTGCGACGGGAGAACCAGCGGTGACCACTCCCACCAAGACGGCTCCATCGGCAGGACCCGGCCGGGCCACCCCGGCCGGGGAATCGGCGGGCCCGCCCCGGCGGCCGGTCGTGTCGCGGCTGGCCGCCCTGGCCGCGGGCGGCGGGGTGCGCGTGGTCCTCGTCGTGCTCGCCGTGGTCTGGCTGCTGCCCACCGCCGGCCTGTTCGCGTCCTCGTTCCGCGACGCGCGGGACATCGCGTCGACCGGTTGGTGGGACGTTCTGACAGACCTCGACCAGTTGACCTGGTCGAACTACGACGCCTTGCTGTCGAACGACAACTTCACCGGATCGATCTGGACCAGCGTGGCCATCACCGTGCCCTCGACGGTGCTGGTGGTCGTGCTCGGCGCACTGGCCGCCTACGCGTTCGCGTGGCTGGACTTCCCCGGCCGCGACTGGTGGTTCATGGTCGTCGTGGCTCTGCTCGTCGTGCCGGTCCAGGTGGCGCTGATCCCGGTGGCGCGGATGTTCAACACCCTCGGGATCTTCGAGACCAGCCTGGGCGTGGTCGTCTTCCACACGGCGTTCGGGCTGCCGTTCGCGATCTTCCTGCTGCGCAACTTCTTCGCGGAGATACCCCGCGAGCTGCTTGAGGCGGCGCGGCTGGACGGCGCCGGGGAACTGCGGCTGTTCACCCGGGTCGTGCTGCCGCTCGGCGGGCCCGCCATCGCCGCGCTGGCCATCTTCCAGTTCATGTGGGTCTGGAACGACATGCTGATCGCGCTGATCTTCGCGGACTCAGGATCGCCGCCGATGACGGTGGCGCTCCAGCAGGAGATGCGGCAGTTCGGCAGCAACTTCGACGTGCTCGCGCCGGGCGCGTTCCTCACGATGCTCATCCCGCTGGCCATCTTCTTCGCCTTCCAGCGGCAGTTCGTCTCCGGCGTGATGTCCGGCGCCGTCAAGTGACGTCCGGGTGAGTGCCCCGGCCGGGCCGCCGCCCGCCCGGGGCACTCGGCCTACGCGGGCCGCCGGGCCGTGTGCACGGTGAACGCCGACAGGTAGAACGCGTCCGGGCGCGTGAGGATGCCGAGCGGCGACTCGGGGTCGAGCAGCACGCCGAGGGCGTCGCGGTCCTCGGCGGAGAGCGGCGCGGCCCCGGACGCGTCCGGCCGGGCCCCGGCCTCGCGCATCCGGGACAGCCGCTCGTGCACGTGGGCCCGCGCCGCGTCGCCCAGCGGCGCGGGCAGGTCGACCAGGAACGAACGGCTCGCCGCCCCGGAAAGGCCCGCCTGCCGCAGCATCTCCGGCCAGTCCTCGACGGCCTCGGCGTGGCCGGGCAGGTCGCCGCGCATCGCCGCGAACCACTCCTCCTCCGCCGCGTCGAGCCGGGTCACGAGCCCGGGGCGGCCGACTCCGATGTCGCGCGGCAGGTACCGCGCCGGCAGCCCGCCCTCGACCACCGCGAGCACGCCGCCGGGGCGCAGCAGTTCGGCGAGACCCGCGAGCGCGGCCCGCTGGTCCCCCAGGTGGTGCACGAACCGCGCGGACCAGATCAAGTCGGCCGCGCCGAGTTCCCCCAGTGCCTCGGGCAGTTCGGCCCGCCGGGTCACCAGCCGGCCGGCGACCCCGCGCGCCGCCGCGCCGGCCCGGGCCCGCGCCAGCAGGGCCTCGGTGCCGTCGACGGCCACCACCTCGGCCTCGGGCAGCCGCTCGGCGAACAGCAGGGCCGCGCTCCCCGGGCCGCTGCCCACGTCGAGCACGCGGCGCGCGCCCGGCACCCGCCCGGCGAGCCAGGAGACGGCCTCGGCCATGGCCCCGGCCTCCAGGCCGGCCTGCCGCTCCAGCCGGTCCCCCATCGCCTCCCAGTCGATTTCGGTGTCGTGGCCATGGCCGTGGCCGTGCCCATGGCCGTGGCCGTGGCCGTGCGGGGGGTGCGTGCCCTCGGCGCCGTCCGGGGCGCCGGCGGCGTGACCGTCATGATGCGCGTGCATCGGGGTGCTCCTCACCACTGCTGTCGGAAACTGTCGGGAACAGTCGGAACTGCCTGGTACGTGTCGCGGGTCGTGCGATGCCGTCGGCGGCGCGACGCCGCCGTCGTCGTCATCGTCGGAGCATGCGCCACCGCCCGGCCCGGCGGCAACTGCTGTTGCCATTTGCGGGACACGCGGGGTGGAATGGGGGCATGACGAACGAGCGGCCCACGGATATCGGCACGGTCCTGGCCGGGGTGGGGCCCCGGCTGCGGAGCGCGCGCACGGAGCGCGGCGTGACACTCGCCGCGCTGGCCGAGGTCACCGGCATCTCCAAGAGCACCCTGTCCCGCCTGGAATCCGGGCAGCGCAAACCCAGCCTCGAACTGCTCCTGCCGATCGCCCAGGCCCACCGGGTCCCGCTGGAGGAGCTGATCGGCGCGCCGGAGACGGGCGACCCGCGGGTGCGGATCGCGCCGCGCCGGGTGCACGGCAGGACGATCCTGCCGCTGACCCGCCAGCCCGGCGGCCTCCAGGCGTTCAAGATGATCATTCCGCCGGAGCCGGAGTCCAAGGACGCGCCCCCGCACGAGGCCAGGACGCACGAGGGCTACGAGTGGCTGTACGTGCTGGCGGGGCGGCTGCGCCTGATCCTCGCCCAGCACGACCTGGTGCTGGGGGCGGGCGAGGCGGCGGAGTTCGACACGAGGCTGCCGCACTGGTTCGGCAGCGCGGACCGCAATCCCGTCGAGGTGCTCAGCCTGTTCGGCCCGCAGGGCGAACGCATGCACGTCCGCGCCCGCCCGGAGCGCCGCTGACCCCCGGCCCGTGACGTTCCCGCCGGGCCCGGCACGCACCGGCGGGGAACGCAGCCGCCGGGACCCGGCGCACGCCGGGCCCGGCGGGACCGCCGGCCTACCGGTTGGCGCGCAGCAGTGTGCGCATCGTCCGCATGGCCACCGACAGGTTCGCCAGGTCGAAGCTGTCGGAGGACTGGATCTCCCGCAACGTGCCCCGCGCGCGGCCGAGCACCGCCGCGTTCCGCCGGGTCCAGGCCTCGAACCGCTCCTCGGGCGACGCGTCCGCGTCGCCCACCGCCAACACGTCGGCGGTGATCAGCTGGTGCGCCGCGTACAGGTCCTCGCGGATCGCCGTGCGCGCCATGGACTGCCAGCGGTCGGCGCGCGGCAGCTCGCTGATGCGGTCCTGGAGCCCCGAGATCCCCAGCTCGTCGCTGAGGTGGTAGTACACCTCGGCCACGTCGAGCAGCCTGCGCCCCGTGCGGTCGGCGACGGCCACGACGTCGAGCGCGGGGAACACCGCGGAGAACCCGGCGACGCGCTCCGCCGTGCCCGCGGGCACCCCGCCCCCGGCCAGCTCCTCAAGCAGCTGGGCATGCCACTTCAGGTCCTGCCCGCGCAGCAGCTTCGGCAGCTCGTCCCACACCTGGCCGACGCGCTCGGCGAACAGGTCGATGGTGTCGGCCAGCTTCAGTGGCTGCGGCCGGTTGTTCAGCAGCCAGCGGGCGCCGCGTTCCACCAGGCGCCGGCTGTGCAGCCTGACCCGGGTCAGCAGGGCCGCGTCCACCTGGTTGTCCAGACCCTCGACCGTGTCCCAGATGCCGGACAGGCCGAAGATCGCGCGGGCGGCCGTGTGGGCCCGCACGATCTCCTCGGTCGAGGCGCCCGACTCCTCCTGCATCCGGTGCACGAACGACGAACCGCCCACGTTCACCGTGTCGTTGACCAGCAGCGTCGTGATGATCTCCCGGCGCAGCGCGTGGCCGTCGACGCGGTCGGCGAATCGTTCGTTCAGCTCGGCGGGGAAGTAGGCCGTCAGCAGCCGCCCGACGTAGGGGTCGTCCGCCAGGTCCGTCCCCGCGAGCTCGGCGGTGATGGACAGCTTGGCGTAGGCGAGCAGCACGGCCAGCTCCGGCTCGGTCAGGCCGCGCCCGGCCGCCCTGCGCTCGCGGAACTCGTCGTCGTCGGGCAGGAACTCCAGCTCGCGGTCCAGCCTGCCGTCCTCGCCGAGCTTGCGGATGAAACGCTGGTGGGCGAGGACGAGTCCGGGCGCGGTGGCGGCGCCGTTGGCCAGGGCGACGTTCTGCGCGTAGTTGTTGCGCAGGACCAGGGCGCCGACCTCGTCCGTCATGCGGGCGAGCAGGCCGTTGCGCTGCTTGACGGTCAGGTCGCCGTTGGCGACCACGGAGTTCAGCAGGATCTTGATGTTCACCTCGTGGTCGGAGGTGTCGACGCCGGCGCTGTTGTCGATGGCGTCGGTGTTGCACCGGCCGCCGGCCAGCGCGTACTCGATGCGACCGCGCTGGGTGAGGCCCAGGTTGCCGCCCTCGCCGACGACCTTGGCCCGCAGGTCGCGGCCGTTGACGCGGATCGCGTCGTTGGCCTTGTCCCCCGCGTCGGCGTGCGACTCGGCCGACGCCTTGACGTACGTGCCGATGCCCCCGTTCCACAGCAGGTCGACCGGCGCGGTGAGGATCGCGCGCATCAGCTCGTGCGGCGTCACCGCCGTGGCCCGGCCCTCGATGCCGAGCGCGGCGCGGACCTGCGGGGTGAGCGGGATGGACTTCGCGCTCCGCGGGTGGATGCCGCCGCCCTTGGAGAGCAGCCGCGCGTCGTAGTCGGCCCACGAGGAGCGCGGCAGCTCGAACAGCCGCCGGCGCTCGGCGAAGGAGACGGCGGCGTCCGGTTCCGGGTCGAGGAAGATGTGCCGGTGGTCGAAGGCCGCGACCAGGCGGATGTGCTCGGACAGCAGCATCCCGTTGCCGAACACGTCACCCGACATGTCGCCGATGCCGGCGACGGTGAAGTCCTCGCGCTGCGTGTCGTGGCCCAGCTCGCGGAAGTGCCGCTTGACGGACTCCCACGCGCCGCGCGCGGTGATGCCCATGCCCTTGTGGTCGTAGCCGGCGGAGCCGCCGGAGGCGAACGCGTCGCCCAGCCAGAACCCGTAGGAGACGGCCACCTCGTTGGCGATGTCGGAGAACGTGGCGGTGCCCTTGTCGGCGGCCACCACCAGGTAGGTGTCGTCCCCGTCGTGCCGCACCACGTCGTCGGGCGGCACCACCTGGCCGTCCACCAGGTTGTCGGTGATGTCGAGCAGCCCGGAGATGAACGTGCGGTAGCAGGCGATGCCCTCGGCCAGCCACGCGTCGCGGTCGGTGCCGGGGGCGGGCAGCCGTTTGCCGACGAACCCGCCCTTGGCGCCGACGGGCACGATCACCGTGTTCTTGACCTCCTGGGCCTTGACCAGGCCCAGGATCTCCGTGCGGAAGTCCTCGCGGCGGTCGGACCAGCGCAGCCCGCCGCGGGCGACCTTGCCGAACCGCAGGTGCACGCCCTCGACGCGCGGCGAGTACACCCAGATCTCGAACGCCGGCCTCGGCTCGGGCAGTTCGGGGATGGCCTTCGGTTCGAGCTTGAGCGACAGGTAGCCGTGCGGGCGGCCGGCGCTGTCGGACTGGAAGTAGTTGGTGCGCAGGGTGGCCTTGATGACGGTGAGGAAGGCCCGCAGGACGCGGTCCTCGTCCAGGTTCGCCACGTGTTCGAGCGCGCCGTCCAGCTCTTCGAGCAGGCCGTCGGTCAGCTCGCGGCCCGCGCCCTGCCGCTGCGGCGAGAGCCTGGCCTCGAACAGGCTCACCAGCAGCCGCGTGGTGTGCGTGTTCTTCCTGAGGGTGGCCTCCATCGTCTCCTGGTTGAACCGGGCGCCGGCCTGCCACAGGTACTTGGCGTAGGCGCGCAGCACCGTGGCCTGCCGCCAGGTGAGTCCCGCGGACAGCACCAGCGCGTTGAACCCGTCGTTCTCGGCGGCGCCCGTCCAGGCGGCCGAGAACGCCTCCTGGATGCGTTCGCGCGCGTCGCCGCCGAGCCCGCCGGCCAGCGGCTCGGGAACGCGGAGCCCGAAGTCGTAGATCCACGCGGGCGCCGCGCCGGCCGGGCGCAGCTCGTAGGGCCGTTCGTCGACGACCTCGACGCCCATGCACTGGAGCACGGGCAGCACCGCGGAGAGCGAGACGGGCGACCCGGTGCGGTAGATCTTGAACCGCCGCTCGCCCGGACCCGCGTTCACCGGCTCGTAGAGGCTGAGCGCGAAGTCGCCCTCCGCGTCGGTGCGCAGCGCGGTCACGTACTGCACGTCGGCGACGGCCGCGCGCGGCGTGAAGTCCGCCTTGTACCCCTCGGGGAACGCCTCGTGGAACCGCCGGCCCAGCTCCGCGGCCTGCTCCTCGCCGCACTCGGCGACCAGCGCGTCGGTGAACGCGTCGTTCCAGCTGCGGGACGCCTCGGCCAGCCGGGCCTCGATGCGGTCGACGTCGGCGTCGGTGGGCGCGGGCAGCTCCGTGCCGGGCTCCACCCGGATCACGAAGTGCAGCCGGGACAGCACGCCCTCGGTGTTCCACGCGGTGAAGTCGACGCTGGTGCCGTCGAGCTCCTCCATCAGGATGCCGGTCAGCCGCAGTCGCACCGACGTGGTGTAGCGGTCGCGCGGCAGGTAGACGAGCGCCGAGTAGTAGCGGCCGTACTCCTCCTGCCGCAGGAACAGCCGCAGCCGGCGCCGCTCCTGGAGGTGCAGCACCGCGGTGGCGATGCTGCGCAGCGTCGGCACCGGTGTCTGGAACAGCTCGTCGCGCGGGTAGGTCTCCAGGATCTGGAGCAGGTCGCGCCCGCTGTGGCTGTCGGGCGCGAAGCCCGCCGCGGCCAGCACCTCGGCGACGGCCCGGCGGATGACGGGGATGCCCCGCACCGAGCCGGTGTACGCGGCGGCGGAGAACAGCCCGAGGAACCGGCGTTCGCCCACGACCCGGCCCTCGGCGTCGAACCGCTTGACGCCGATGTAGTCCAGGTAGGACCTGCGGTGCACGGTGGCGCGGCTGTTGGCCTTGGTGAGCACGAGCAGGCGCGGCTCGCGCGCCTTGGCGCGGGCGGAGGGGGCCAGGCGGCCGAACGCCGCGGAGGCGGCCGGGTCGTCGGTGTCCCCCTCGGGCCTGGGGTCGGAGCGCAGGATGCCGAGACCGGTGCCCGGCACGGCGCGCAGCGTGTCGCCCTCGCCGCCGTTGTCCTCGCGGGCCAGCTCGTACTCGCGGTAGCCGAGGAACGTGAAGTGGTCGTCGGCGAGCCACCGCAGCAGCTCCCCCGCCTCCTCGATCTCCTCGCGCCGCATGCGCTCGGGCAGCGGCTCGCCGGGCAGGTCGCCCGCGATGCGCAGCGCCGTGCCGCGCATCTTCTGCCAGTCCTCGACGGCCTCGCGGACATCGCCGAGGACGCGCCGCAGGTCGGCCTCGATCTGCAGCAGGTCCTCGCGGTCGGTCTCGCGGTCGATCTCGACGTGGATCCAGCTCTCGACGACCGCGTCGTCCGGCAGGTCCTCGGGCTCGTGCGTGGTGGCCGTGGGGCCGAACGGGTCGCGGCCGGCGTCGAGGACCTCGACGAGGCGTCCCGTGACGTCGCGCCGCACGATGATCTGCGGGTGGATGACGAGGTGGATGCCGCGCCCCTGCCGGGACAGCTCACCGGTGACGGAGTCGACGAGGAACGGCATGTCGTCGGTGATCACCTCGACCACCGTGTGGCTGCACGCCCAGCCGAACTCCTCGACGGTCGGGGTCAGTACGCGGACCGCGGCCGTGCCCTGCGGTCGTTTGGCGGCGAGCCGGTGGTGCGCCATCGCGGCGCCGTAGATGTCCACCGGGTCCCTGCCGTCGAGATCCTCCAACGGCACGTAGAGGTAGTAGCGCTCCAGGTAGGCCCGGACCGCCGAGGCGTCCATGCCGTGCCCGGGCGGTCCTCCCACCGTGCTCTGCTCCGCCACGTGGGCGGCCCGTGTCAGTAGTTCGGACTTGGCCTCATCCGGCTTGCTGTGCATGTCCCCTGGCTCCTGTGTCGCGCGCCGTTGCGTGACGTCGAGAAACGGTCACCGGGCCGCACCGGCGGTGGGCCGGTCGCGCCCGGCTGGACGGACCAGTGGCGTGGCCGGCCCGGAAGGCACCGGCTCCACAGCGGAGGCGGCGCTGCCTCCGGCCTTCTCCGCGGCCGGTATCGCACTGATCACGAGGCAAGGCTACCCGCGGCGTTTGTCCTCGGGGTCATCACCAGATGAAAAACGGACTGTCCGCTCGCCCCGGTCACCACCGCTCACCGCGCGTCGTCCGGCGGCTCCGCGCGGCTCCCGGCGGCCGCCCCCGGCGTGCTGTCCGGCGCGAGCGCCCCCGCCAGCTCCGCGGCCACGGCGACGGCCTCCGCGAGCGTGTCGACCACCGGCACACCCGCCGTGAGCAGGCTGCGCCTGCTGTGCGAACCGCCGGTGTACAGCACCGCGCGCGCCCCGGCGTGCGCCGCGGCGACCGCGTCGTCGACCGCGTCCCCGATCACGATCACGCGCTCGCGGTCGACACCGGGCAACGCGGCGAGGTGCCTGGCCATCTGCTCCGCCTTGCCGGTGACGATGCTGTCGCCCGTGTTGCCGTCGATCCGCAGGAACCGGGCGTGGATGCCCAGGCGCGTCACCCAGGGCAGCAGCCGCTCGTGCGGCGCGAGGGAGCACACCGACTGCGTGCGCCCCGCGGCCTGCCAGTCCGCGAGCAGCCCCGCCGCGCCGTCCGCGAGCGCCGCCGTGTCCGCCCGCGCGAAGTAGTGCCGGTGGAACGTGCTGTCCATGACGACCCACTCCTCGTCGGTGGGCAGCCGCCCCAGCAGCCGCTCGTAGAAGCGGGGTATCGGCACGCAGTACAGGTCCCGGTACCGCTCCAGCGTGATCGCCGGCATGCCGATCTCGGCGAACGAGGCGTTGGTGGCCTCGATCACCACGTCGATGTCGTGCAGCAGGGTCCCGTTCCAGTCCCAGACGATGTGCGCGCCCATAAGCAGAACGGTACGCGCCGCCGCCGACAACGGCTCAGACCAGGCCGTCGATCTCCTGCACGCCATACCAGAGGAGTTCGTGGTCGGCCGCGCCGTCCACCGTGAACCGGGCGTCGTCGTCCCCGAGGTCGGCCGCGCCGACCGCCGCCGCGGCGGCGGCGATGTCCTCGCCGGCGTCCGCGGCGTCGACGTGCACCGCCGCGAGCGCGGCGAGCGGGATCACCTCGTCGATCCGCACCTCGCCCAGCGCCTCGGGCTCAAGGGCGCGGTCCGGGTCGGCCACCGCGGCCCGGTCGGGCACGTCGGCGGCGACGACGACGCGGCGCCTGTCGACCTCGGGAGCCATGGCCAGCAGGCGCAACGAGGCCTGGGCGGCGCGGCTGAGCGCCGCGTACTCCAGCTCCTCCTCGTTCCCGGAGAGGTACCACTCGCGCAGCGCCGGTGTGACCGCGTAGGCCGTGACCGGGGAAGGGCCGATCCCGCCGTCCTCGCGCACCCGGGCGAGCAGGGGGAGGGTGAGAGGAACGTAGACGCGCATGAACTGCCGCTTTCTGCCCGACTTTCCGCCCGGCTTCGTTCCGGTGCCGGAGCTGGCCCACCCTACCAGGCGCCTCACCCTTGCCTCTCCGTAGCAGGATGATTACAATCCGCGCTAGTTACTGATGAGTAGCTTCTAGTCGGGGTGGGAGACATGTCCAAGCCAGGCAGCCGCGGCCCGCGGCGCCGCACCGACGCGCGCACCGACTCCCGCGGCCCGGGGCGCCGCCCGCCGCTGGCCCGCCGCCGGGAGCCGCAGGACTGGTTCGCCGAGCAGCTCGTCCTCGTGCTCAGTGGACAGCGCCCCGTGCACGTGCTGCTCGGCCACGCGCGCGCGCCCGCGTACGAGCGGCTGAGCGTGCTCGCGCCCAGCGCGCCCCTGCGCCCGCCGCCCGGCGGCCGGGCCCCCGCGGTCGGCGGCGTGGGACTGTGCCGGCCGCGCGACGGGGCCATCGAGGCGTTCGCGCGCGTCACCGCGGGCGGACGCACCCGCGCGCTGGCCTTCCGCCTCGAACGCCACCCGGCGGACGGCCGCTGGCAGTGCTGCGCCGTCGAACTCGACGCCGTGCCATGACCGCACCGGCCGCGAACGCGCCGGTGCCCGGGACCGAGGCCCCGGGCACCACATCCCACGAACGGACGGCGCGCGCGCCGCTCGTTCCCGCGCCGGCTACTTCTTGCGCCGCCGGCCGCCCTTCTGCGCCTTGCGCCGCTCCGCGCGCCCCCCGGTCGCCGCACCCGCGTCCGCCTCCTCGGCGTCCGCCGTGCCCGCCGTTCCCGCCGCGAAGTCGCCCTCGACCACACCGCCCGCGCTGTCCACGCTCGGCGCGGAGAAGTGCAGCCGGTCCGCGCGCTTCGGCGCCTCCAGGCCCTTCGCCAGGATCGCGGGAGCCCCGGAACGCCCGGCGCCGGCCGGCACCGCGTCCCTCGGCTCGCCCGCGGGCTGCTTCTCCCCGCCCTGCACCGGCACCTGCTCGACCTGCCGCTCGACCTGCACCTCCAGGTTGAACAGGTAGCCGACGGACTCCTCCTTGATGCCCTCCATCATGGCGGTGAACATGTCGAAGCCCTCGCGCTGGAACTCCACCACCGGGTCGCGCTGCGCCATCGCCCGCAGCCCGATGCCCTCCTGGAGGTAGTCCATCTCGTACAGGTGCTCACGCCACTTGCGGTCCAGGACCGACAGCACGACGCGGCGCTCCAGCTCCCGCATCACCTCGGAGCCCAGCTCCTCCTCGCGCTTGTCGTACTGCGCGTGGACGTCCTCCTTGACGGACTCGACGATGAACTCGGGCGTCAGGCCGTCCCGGCCGCCCGCCTCCTCCTCAAGCTCCTCGACCGTCACCTGCACCGGGTAGAGCTGCTTGAACGCGCCCCACAGCCGGTCCATGTCCCATTCCTCGGCGAAGCCCTCCACGGTCTCCGCCCGCACGTACGCCTCGATGGTGTCGTCCATGAAGAACCGCACCTGCTCGTGCAGGTCCTCGCCCTCCAGCACGCGCTTGCGCTCGCCGTAGATGACCTCGCGCTGCCGGTTCAGCACCTCGTCGTACTTGAGGACGTTCTTGCGGATCTCGAAGTTCTGCTGCTCGACCTGCCCCTGGGCCGAGGCGATGGCGCGGGTGACCATCTTGTTCTCGATGGGGACGTCGTCGGGCACGTTCGCCATCGACATCACGCGCTCGACCATCTGCGCCTTGAACAGCCGCATCAGGTCGTCGCCCAGCGACAGGTAGAACCGGGACTCGCCCGGGTCGCCCTGCCGTCCGGAACGGCCGCGCAGCTGGTTGTCGATGCGCCGCGACTCGTGGCGCTCCGTGCCGAGCACGTAGAGCCCGCCGAGGTCCTTGACCTCCTCGAACTCCTTCTTGACCGCCTGCGCGGCCCGCTCAAGCGCCTGCGGCAGCGCCGCCGCCCACTCCTCCGCGTGCTCCACGGGGTCGAGGCCCTTGCCGCGCAGCTCGCCCTCGGCGATCTCGTCCGGGTTGCCGCCGAGCTTGATGTCCGTACCGCGGCCCGCCATGTTCGTCGCGACGGTGACGGCGCCCTTGCGGCCCGCGGAGGCCACGATCGCGGCCTCGCGCTCGTGGTTCTTCGCGTTCAGCACCTCGTGCCGCACCCCGCGCTTGTTCAGCTGCTGCGAGAGGTACTCCGACTTCTCCACCGACGTGGTGCCGACCAGTACCGGCTGGCCCTTCTCGTGCTTCTCCACGATGTCGTCGACGACCGCGGAGAACTTGGCGACCTCCGTGCGGTAGATGAGGTCGGACCGGTCCTGGCGCGCCATCGGCAGGTTGGTCGGGATGGGCACCACACCGAGCTTGTAGATCTGGTGGAACTCCGCGGCCTCCGTCATCGCCGTACCGGTCATGCCGGCCAGCTTGTCGTAGAGCCGGAAGTAGTTCTGAAGGGTGATCTTGGCGAGCGTCTGGTTCTCGTCCTTGATCTTGACGCCCTCCTTCGCCTCGATCGCCTGGTGCATGCCCTCGTTGTAGCGGCGCCCGGCCAGGATGCGGCCCGTGTGCTCGTCGACGATCACGACCTCGCCGTCGAGGACGACGTAGTCCTTGTCCTTCTTGTACAGCTCCTTGGCCTTGATGGCGTTGTTCAGGTAGCCGACCAGCGGCGTGTTCACCGACTCGTAGAGGTTGTCGATGCCGAGCCAGTCCTCGACCTTGGTGACACCCGCGTCGTGGATGGCGACGGTCCGCTTCTTCTCGTCCACGTCGTAGTCGCCGGTCTCCGGCTCCTGCCGGGTGGGCACGGCGGCCTCGCCGCGCTCCAGCCGCTTGACGAGCTTCGCGAAGTCCGCGTACCACTTCGTCGCCTGGTCGGCGGGGCCCGAGATGATCAACGGGGTCCTGGCCTCGTCGATCAGGATCGAGTCGACCTCGTCGACGACCGCGTAGTTGTGCCCGCGCTGGACCAGCTCCTCCCGCGACCACGCCATGTTGTCGCGCAGGTAGTCGAACCCGAACTCGTTGTTCGTGCCGTACGTGATGTCGCAGGCGTACTGCTCACGGCGCTTGGCCGGGGTCATGCCCGCGGTGATGCAGCCGACCGAGAGGCCGAGGAACCGGTGCACCCGGCCCATCCACTCCGAGTCGCGCTGCGCCAGGTAGTCGTTGACCGTGATGAGGTGCACGCCGTCGCCCGACAGCGCGTTCAGGTAGGTGGGCAGCGTGCCCACCAGCGTCTTGCCCTCACCGGTCTTCATCTCCGCGACGTAGCCCAGGTGGAGCGCCGCGCCGCCCATCAACTGCACGTCGTAGTGCCGCTGCCCCAGCACGCGCTTGGCCGCCTCGCGCACCGTCGCGAACGCCTCGGGCAGCAGGTCGTCCAGGCTCTCCCCGTCGGCCAGACGCTGCCGGTACTCGTCGGTCAGCGCGCGCAGCTCGGCGTCGGAGAGGTCCAGGAAGTCGTCTTCGATCGAGTTCACATCCCGGGCGATGCGCTGCAACCTGCGCAGGATCTTGCCTTCGCCTGCACGCATGATCTTGTTGAAGACGGACACGAGGGCTGGTCTCCTTGCCGGTCGGGCCGAGCGCGGTCTGGGGGAAAGCGCGGGCACAGCGAGATGGCCCCGCCGCACCGGCCATGGTATGCGAGTGCCGCGAGGAGTGTCAGTGGTCGGCTCTAGCATCCCTCTCATGACTTCCGCCGTTCTGTCTCTCTCCGCCGACGAGGCGCGCCGCATCGCCCTGCGCGCCCAGGGGCTGCTGGGCGCCCAGGACCGGGCGGCCGGCGTGCCCGGTGTGCTGCGCCGGCTCGGCGCCGTCCAGCTCGACACCATCTCGGTGCTGGCCCGCTCCCACGAGCTGCTGCCCTACGCGCGGCTCGGCGCGGTCGGCCGGCAGGCCGTGGAGGAGGCGTACTGGTCGGGGGACCGCGCGTTCGAGTACTGGTCGCACGCCGCCTGCGTGCTGCCGATCGAGGAGTGGCCGCTGTTCGCGTTCCGCCGCCGCGCCCACCGCGCGAAGCAGCGGTGGCACCACGACGTGTCGCGCGCCGCCTACGACCAGGTCCTCGCCCGGCTGCGCGCCGACGGCCCGCTGACCGCGACCGACCTGGGCGGCGCGAAGAACGGCGGCCCGTGGTGGGACTGGAGCGAGACCAAGATCGCGGTCGAACGGGCGCTGGCGCTCGGCGACGTGGTGTGCACCAGGCGGCGCGGCTGGAAGCGCGTCTACGACCTCGCCGAGCGGGCCGTTCCCGGTGCCCTGTACCACGACGACCTCACCGACGCCGAGTGCCTGCGCCGGCTCGTCGCGCAGGCCGGGGCGGCCATGGGGGTCGCCACGCAGGCCGACCTCGCCGACTACCACCGGCTCACGGCCGCGCAGGTCGAGTCCGTGGTGGCCGGCAGCGGTCTTGTCCGCGTCGAGGTGGACGGCTGGGGCCGGGCGGAGGGGCGCGGCACCGGGCACCGCGCCTGGGCCGACCCGGCGGCCCTGGCGGCGCCGCCGCGCGGGCGGCACCGCACGACGCTGCTCTCGCCCTTCGACTCGCTGATCTGGGACCGGCCGCGCACCGAGCGCGTCTTCGGCTTCACGCACCGCCTTGAGGCGTACGTGCCCAGGCCCAAGCGCGTCTACGGCTACTTCTCCATGCCGCTGCTCTCGGGCGGCCGGCTGCTCGGCCGGGTCGACCCGGCCCGCGAGGGCCGCACCCTCGTCGCACGGCACGCCGCGTTCGAGGGCGGAGCGGACCGGGCGGAGCGGGCCATACCGGCGATGGCCGAGGCCCTGGTGGAGGCCGCGGGCTGGGTGGGGTGCACGGACGTCGCCGTGGAACGCACGACGCCGGCCGAGGTGCGCGACGCGCTGACCACGCGACTGCGCCGCGTCTCCTGACGGGAGGGCCGGAGGGCCGGAGGGCCGGACGGGCCAGGGGCGGCCGTCCGGCCCCGCTCAGCCGGAGCCGAGGTCCAGGATCTTCTCCCGCATCGCGTAGACCACGGCCTCCATCCTGGAGTGCAGCTGGAGCTTCTCCAGGATGTTGCGCACGTGGTTCTTCACGGTGTTCTCGCTGATGAAGAGGTCCTTGGCGATGTCCCGGTTGTTCTTGCCCGTGGCGACGAGCTTGAGCACTTCGAGCTCGCGGTCGGTCAGCCTCGGCGCGGGCACGAGGCGGCGCTCGTCGGTGCGCTGGACCAGCGCCTTGAACTCGGTGAGCAGCTTCGCCGCCATCGACGGGCTGATCTGCGACTGGCCGTCGGCGACCGCGCGGATCGCGGCCGTCACCTCGTCCGTGGAGATCTCCTTGAGCAGGTAGCCGGTGGCACCCGCCTTGATCGCCTCGTAGAGGTCGGCCTCCTCGTCGCTGATCGTCAGCATGATGATCCGCGCGCTCGGAGCCACCTCCTTGATGGAGGTGCACGCCTCGATCCCGCCGCGGCGCGGCATCCGCACGTCCATCAGCACGATGTCGGGCAGCAGGTCGGCGGCCTTCTCCACGGCCTCGGCGCCGTCCCCCGCCTCCCCGACGACGCAGATGTCCTCCTCCTGTTCGAGGACGATCTCCAGGCCGCGCCGGAACAACTCGTGGTCGTCGACGACCAGGACCCGGATCGGCTCCCTCGGCTCTCCCTGCTCCCGGGTCGCGCCCTCCCGCTCCGCGCGGCATCCGCCCTGGGCCATCGCCGGCCCGAAGGTGTCCGCCATGGTTCCCCTCCCCCTGCCGTTCGTCACACAACCGCCACCGTCGGCAACCCCATGATTCCATGGCGATACCCCTGGCCAGACCCGTGATCCGGCCAGGGGTGCCTGACGAGGCGTCGGGCGGCGGCTCAGCCGCCGAGCGCGCCCCCGGCCTCTTCCGGCGCGACTTCCGCCAGCGGATCGGTCTCCAGGTGGATCACACCGTAGTCATAGGCGTGCCGGCGGTACACGACGCTCGGCTGCTTGCTGTCGCTGTCGACGAAGAGGTAGAAGTCGTGGCCCACCAGCTCCATCTCGTACAGGGCCTGCGCGAGCGACATGGGGGCCGCCCGGTGGGTCTTCTCCCGCACCACCAGGGGCCCGTCGCCCTCGACCACCACCGAGCCCTGCCGGCGCACCGGGGGCCGCGGCTCCTCGGGCTCCGGCGGAAGCAGCTCGCCCTGGCCGTTCAGCTGGGCGGCGTCGGGCACGACCGCGGCGACCTCGCTGGCCGGGGTGCGGTCCCGGCCGCGGCGGCAGCGGCGCTTGTCGTGCTGCCTGCGCAGTCTCGACTCCAGCTTCTCCACGGCCAGGTCCAGGGCGCCGTACGGATCGGCGGCGGCGGCCTCGGCCCGGACGACGGGACCGCGGTGACGCAAGGTGATCTCCACCCGGTCGGAGCGGTCGGCCTGACGCGGGTTGTGCTCCTTGGACACTTCCACGTCGAGGCGGGTGATCTTGCCGTCGATCCGCTGGATCTTGTCCACCTTGAGCTTCTCGGCCACGTGCCGCCGGAATCGCTCCGGCACCTCGGTCTTACGGCCCTTGACAACGATGTCCACGCAGAACTCCGTTCCCGGGCGGTCCGGGCATCGGCGGCCGGACGCGCCCTTTTGGTGCATGTGGTCCGTGGGGCGCCGGTGTCCTCGGCACCCTCCGGCCTTACAGCGGGTTGCGCCTCTCACCTCCTTCTCCCCCGGAGGTGGAACAGCACCCTTCTCAATTGCGAGGGTGAAGAACCGGAAACGATCGAAGAGCGGATGAATGTGTATGGACTTGTGCCGGACGAGTGAGTGAACTCTCTGGTACCGAACGTACCTCTACTCACTGTTGAACGTGACCCCTACCCACGCGTACCCAAAATCCACCTGATCGGGGGAACGGCGATCACGGCGGCACCGACCGGCACACCCCCGGCGGCACGCACCGCGCGTGCCGCCTCGACCAGCGTCGCCCCCGTGGTGACCAGATCGTCCACGAGCAGCACCGGTTCGTCCCGGGCGAACGCACCGGATCGCGCGGCGAACGCGCCCAGCACGTTCGTCCTGCGCCCCGCCGCGGCGAGCCCGCCCTGATCGGCGACGCTCCGCACGTGCCGCAGCACCGGCCGCACCCGCACCGCCAGTCCCTCCCGCCGCAGCCGCCCGGCGGCTGCCAGGGCGATGCCGCGCACCGGGTCGTGCCCGCGCCTGGCCACCGCGGACCGCGCCGACGGCACCGGCACCAGCGCGGGCGGACGCCCGCGCCCCGCGCCCGCCGCCACCGCGGCCAGCGCCATGGCCCGGCCCAGCGGCTTGGCCAGCGCCAGCATCCCGCGCTCCTTGTGCGCGAGCAGCACCGCGCGCGGCCCGTCGGCGTACCGCGCCGCCGCGTACACCGGGGGCAGCCCGGCCGGCTCGGGCCGGGGCCGCACCCGCCGGGCCCGACCGCCGTACAGCTCCACCCGGCACGGCCCGCAGAGCACGTCGCGCGCCGCACCGCAGCCCGCGCACCGGGCGGGGAGCGCGAGGCCGCACGCCTCGCGCCACCAGCCGAACGCCGACCTCCGCAGCCCTTCGCACACCGTTTCGCGCACGTCCCCACCCTGCCGGACCGCGCGCCGTCCGCCCATTCCCCTCACGAGGGACACCAGACCGGAAGACATCCGGACGAACCGGACATCACCCCCTTCGGACGGCGCACCGCGAACGGCCCGCGCCCCCCCGGCGTTCCGCACCCGGCGCCCCCACGGCACGCCGGGACGGCGCCCCTCAGCCGGGATACACAGGCGCCGAGCCGGGACCCGAGTCCGGCACCAGCCGCCACTGCGCGTCCTCCCGCAACTGCGCCACGTTCTCCCCGGTCTCCGCGAGCAGCGGCAGCGACTCGTCCTCGGCCGCCGCAACGCCCGTCACGTCGTGGGGCCCGGGAATCGCGGGCTCGTTCGTCGACGACCCGTCGGTCAGGACGTACTGGAGCTGCGGCACCCCGTCCACCGGCCGGCCGACGACCACAAGCCTGCTGTCGCCCGCCCAGGACGCCGCCGTCACCTCTTCGAGCTGCGGCGCGACCGTGCGCAGCCCGTCCACGGAGACGGCCGCGCCGTCCGCACCGCCGCCGTCGCGCTGGATGCGGCCGATCCGCAGCGTCGTGAAGCCGTCGCCGCTGATCAGCATCGCGACGCGGACACCGTCCGAGGCCACCCGCAGCGCCTCGATCCGCTCGTCGGCCCCGAGGCCGGCCACCGGCACCTCCTCCGCCTCGCCGGTGCCGCCCGGCAGCCGCAGCAGCCGCCCCTGCGGACCCCGGTCGGCGACCCACAGGTCGCCGAGGCCGTCCCAGCTCGGCGCGCTGAGCCCCGCGTCCTCGCCCGGCGCGCCGCTCTCCAGCACCGCCTCGCTCTCCGCGCCGCCCCGCGCGAGCGACGCCACGAACAGCACCGACCCGTCCGCCGCGACCCCCGCCGCCGCCTCACCGTCCCGGCTGACCGCCGCGCTGCGCAGCTCGGCCTCCGGCCGGCCGAGCGCGCCGCTGACCGGCCGGACCGAGGTCCCGTCCTCCACGACCGACACCAGCCGCTTCTCCCCGTCGAGGAAGTACGCGCGGGCCGCCTCCCCGTCGAGCGCGCCCGGCTCGGCCGCGTCCGCCCGGCTCACCGCGCACGACCGCGTCCCCGCGGCCGTCAGCACCCGCGCCTCCGACAGCTCGACCGAGGCCACCTCCTGCACGGTGTGCAGCAGCTGCACCGCCATGCGCTCGCACTCCGCGCGCGGCCAGTCCGCCGGCACCCCTTCGAGGCGCACCCCGAGCGCGCCCGAGTCGTCGATGGAGGGCGGCCGGTCCTCGACGAGCGAGGCGCCCGGCGGGAACGAGGTCCGCACCACCGGCTCGTACCAGGCGCTCGGCCCGTCGAGCAGCGCCCGCACCGTGTCGCCCACCGGATCGATGCGGCGGCGCACGTACACCGGGTCGGGCACCAGCACCTGGCCGCCCGCTTCGAAACGGGGCCGCTCGCGGCCGAGGTCGGCGTAGTGGAAGGTGTCCACGGAACGGTAGATGCGCCGGAAGTCGTCCTCGCCCATCACCAGGCCGTCCGGCAGCGCGTCGATCCGCCACTGCCCGTCGATCTGCGAGAGGCCGAACGTCGCCTGGTACGTGCCCGCCTCGGGCGCGTACACGTGCGAGCCGTCCACGGTCGCCAGCCGGTCGCCCGTCAGCTCCACGCGCGCCGAGTCCCGCCCCCGCACGCTGGGCAGCGGCGCCTCCGCGAGCACCGTGGTCCGCGCGAACGGGTCCCACTCCTCGGCCCGTTCCGGCGTCAGGTACTGCCGCGCCGTGTCGAAGTTGGCGTCGTCGCTGGTGAGCGCTTCGAGGAAGCCCTGAACGATCTGCTGCGGCAGCATGCCGTCCGCGGGCGGCACGCCGTACACCAGCACCTGCCCCTCGCCCTCCTGCCGCGGCGCGACGGGCACCTCCTGCACGGACCCGCTGCTCGGCATCGACGCACAGCCCGTCAGCAGCACGACCGGCGCGAGCGCCAGCGCGGCCGCCCGGTGCCCCGGCCCCCGTCGGCCTATCCGGATCAGGTCAGTTCCCATGGCCGTCCTTCCCGCCGTCCCGCCCCGGGCCCGCGGCCCCGGGCCCCGCGCCGTCCGCCTGCTCGCGACCGGCCGCGACGGACACCGGCCGCCGCGCCCGCGCGTCGTGCGGTTCGAGCGGCAGCGGCGACCCCGCCAGCGGCCCGCCCGCGCCGCGCGGCAGCGTCAGCCGGAACTGCGCCCCGCCGCCCGGCTCGCCCCACGCCTCAAGGCGCCCGCCGTGCAGGTGCGCGTCCTCCACCGCGATGGAGAGCCCGAGCCCCGTGCCGCCCGTGGTCCTCGCCCTGGCCGGGTCCGCGCGCCAGAACCGGTTGAACACCCGTTCCGCCTCGTCCGGCCGCAGCCCGATGCCGTAGTCGCGCACCGCGATGGCCACCGCCTCGCCGTCCGCGGCCGCCGCGAGCCGCACCACCACGTCCTTGCCCTCGCCGTGCTCGATCGCGTTGACGACGAGGTTGCGCACCACGCGCTCGATCCGCCGCGGGTCGACCTCGGCCACCACGGGCCGCGCCGCGCCGCGCACCAGCAGCCGCCCGCCCTTGCGTTCCGCCAGCGGCTCCGCGCCCTCGACCACGCGCTGCACGACGTCCCGCAGGTCCGTCAGCTCCGCCTCCAGGTGCGCCGCGCCCGCGTCGAACCTGCTGATCTCCAGCAGGTCGGCGAGCAGCGACTCGAACCGGTCGAGCTGGCTCAGCAGCAGTTCCGCCGACCGCGCCGTCGCGGGGTCGAAGTCACCGCGCGCCTCGTGGATGACGTCCGCCGCCATCCGCACGGTCGTCAGCGGCGTCCGCAGCTCGTGCGACACGTCGGAGACGAAACGCCGCTGCAACCGCGACAGCTCCTTCAGCTGCTGGATCTGGAGCTGGAGGTTGCGCGCCATCTTGTTGAACGACTCGCCCAGACGCGCGATGTCGTCCTCGCCGCTGACCTTCATCCGCTCCTGCAAGCGCCCGGCCGCGAGCCGTTCCGCGATCCGCGCCGCCATCCGCACCGGGGTCACGACCTGCCGCACGACCAGCCACGCGATCGCCCCGAGCAGCACCACGAGGAAGAGCCCCGCCGTGGCGATCGTCCCGGTCACCAGGCTGAGGGACTTCTCCTCCTGCGTGAACGGGAACAGGTAGTACAGCTGGTACTGGTTGCCCAGGTTGTCCGTCAGCCGCCGGCCGATGATCAGGCCCGCCTCGGACGTGCCGTCCGCGTTCACGATCGACCCGTACTGCCAGTGGACCGACCGGTCGGAGTCCACGGCCGCCCGCAGGTCCTCGGAGATGCTCCGCGGCAGGTCGAGTTCGAGCGCCTGCGACACCCGGGGCCCGCGCGGCGCGGAGAACGGCTCCTCCGCGAACGGCGCCCCCGCCAGCCGCGAGGGCATCGCCACCACGGAGAACACGCCCTGCCCGCCCGACGCCAGCTGCCCGACGAGCTCGGTCATCCAGTTGCCCGCGTCCACGGAACGCCCGGCGTTCTCACCGTTCTCACCGGCCATGCCCGCCAGGTCCTCGGCGACCGCGAAGCCGCCCTCCGCCTGGCTCTGGGCCGTCTGCCGCTTCGCTTCGAGCAGCCCGTTGCGCACCTGGCCGATCACGACCACACCGAGCACGAGCACGACCGCCATCGACAGCAGCAGCGTGCTCGCCACCACCCGCAGCTGGATGTTGCGCCGCCACAGCCGCATCAGCGACAGCAGCGGCCCACGGGCCCAGCGCCCGAATATCCGGATAGCTGGCTGCGCCCGGCTGCCCGTCGCACCCTCGGGCAGGAGCCGGGGGCTGTGCCACCACACCCGGTCGGTCACCTCAGCTCGAACCCGCCTTGTACCCCACGCCCCGCACCGTCACGACGATCTCGGGCCGCTCCGGGTCCTTCTCGACCTTCGAACGCAGCCGCTGCACATGGACGTTCACCAGCCGCGTGTCCGCCGCGTGCCGGTAACCCCACACCTGTTCGAGCAACACCTCACGCGTGAACACCTGCCACGGCTTGCGCGCCAGCGCCACCAGCAGGTCGAACTCCAGCGGCGTCAGCGAGATCGTCTGGCTGCCCCGCTTCACCGAGTGCCCCGCCACATCGATCACCAGGTCGCCGATGGCCAGCTGCTCGGGCGCCGGCTCCTCGGAACGCCGCAGCCGCGCCCTGATCCGCGCGATCAGCTCCTTCGGCTTGAACGGCTTCACGATGTAGTCGTCGGCCCCCGACTCCAGGCCCACCACCACGTCCACCGTGTCGCTCTTGGCGGTCAGCATCACGATCGGCACCCCGGACTCGCCCCGGATCAGCCGGCACACCTCGATGCCGTCCCGCCCCGGCAGCATCAGATCGAGCAGCACCAGATCCGGCTTGATCTCGCGGAAAGCGGCCAGAGCCTTGTCCCCGTCTGCGACGAACGACGGCTCGAACCCCTCCCCGCGCAGCACGATGCCGAGCATCTCCGCCAGAGCGGTGTCGTCGTCGACGACGAGTACGCGTCCCTTCATTCCCTCATCATCCCATCGTCCGATCCGGAGCCGTCGCCGCGTGACCCGGCGCATACCTCCGCGAGGTTCCCATGGTCCACGGGCGACACCACACCGCGCTCCGTCACGATCGCCGTGACCAGCTCGGGCGGCGTCACATCGAACGCCGGGTTGTACGCCCGCGCGCCCACCGGCGCCACCTGCACCCCGCGCACCTCCGTCACCTCGTGCCCCGGCCGGTGCTCGATCCGGATCGCCGCCCCGTCGGGCGTCGCGAGATCCACCGTGCTCACGGGCGCCACCACGATGAACGGCACCCCGTGGTGCCGGGCGAGCACCGCGAGCGGATAGCTGCCGATCTTGTTCGCCACCGCCCCGTCCGCCGCGATCCGGTCCGCCCCGATCAGCACCGCGTCCACCTCGCCCGCCGCGAACAGCGACCCGGCCGCGCCGTCCGCGAGCACCGCGTACGGCATGTCGTCGCGCGCCGCCTCGTACGCCGTCAGCCGCGCACCCTGCAACAACGGCCGTGTCTCGTCCACCCACAGCCGCCGCAGCCGCCCCGCCAGGTGCGCCGCCCGCACCACACCGAACGCCGTCCCGTACGCCCCGGAGATCAACGCCCCGGTGTTGCAGTGCGTGAGCAGCCGGTACCCGCCGCCAGGCAGCAGCTCACCGAGCAGCCCGAGCCCCGCGGCGGCCATCCGTTCGCTGTCCTCCGCGTCCTGCCGGTGCAGCGCCCTGGCCTCCGCGAGCGCGGCCCGCGCCGCCGCCGGCCCGTCGCCGCCCGCGGAACGGTACGCCGCCAGCGCGCGTTCCACCCCCCAGGCGAGGTTCACGGCCGTCGGCCGCGCCTCCGCCAGCTGCCGCGCCGCCTCCGTCACGTCGTAGCCGCGCGCCGCCGCGAGCGCCACCCCGTACGCCCCGGCGATGCCGAGCAGCGGCGCGCCGCGGACCACGAGCGACTGGATCGCCGCGACCAGACCCGGCACGTCCGTGCACGCCAGCTCCGCCTCCTCGGCGGGCAGCCGCGTCTGGTCGAGCAGCACGAGCACAGGGCCGTCCGGGGGCTCGGCCCAGCGCAGCGCGGGAAGTGTCGAATCAGCCATGGGGCCAGTCTGCCCGCCCGCACCCGGCGCGAGAAGCTCGGGACGCCCCGGGCCCACGCCGACGCGCCGCGAGAGGGGCCATGGCACGATGGGCTCCCAGGAATGTGACGGCACCGAAGGTGCGACGTGACCGAGGAGAGACCGTGAGCGACACGCCGGGCTGGGCGTCCCCCGGGTCCACACCACCGGAACGCGGCCCGGAGGACGGCGGTTCCGCACAGCAGCCGCAGTCCCCACCGCCGCGACAGCCCCCCTCGGCACCACCCCCGCAGCAGCCGCAGGGCTGGGGCGCTCCCCAACCCCCGCAGCAGCCCCAGGGCTGGGGAGCGCCGCGGCCCGGCCCCCAAGGCCCCGGCGGCTGGGGCGGCGGCGGCTGGCAGCCCCACCCCTTCGCCGCCAAGCCGGGAGTCATCCCCCTGCGCCCCCTGGGCGTCGGCGAGATACTCGACGGCGCGGTCTCCACCGCCCGCGCCCACTGGCGGACCGTGCTCGCGATCTCCCTCGGCATCGCGATCGTCACCCAGGTCATCGCCACCATCGCCATGCGCCTGTGGCTCAGCGACTCCTCCGGCATCGCCGCCCTTGAGGACAACCCGAACCCCACCGACGAACAGCTCCGCGACGCCCTCACCGACCTCGGCGCGTTCATCTCCGTCACCGGCCTCGTCACCATCCTCGGCAGCGTCCTGGCCACCGCGATGCTCACCATGGTCGTCAGCCGCGCCGTCCTCGGCCGCGACGTCACGTTCGCGGAGGCATGGCAGGACTCCCGCACCCGCCTGCCGCGCCTCCTCGGCCTCGTGCTGCTCGTCCCCCTGATCACCGGCCTCGCCGTGGCCCTGCCCATGCTCGTCGGCCTGCTCACCGGCAGCGGCGGCTTCACCGCCCTCGTCACCATCGGCGGCATCGTGCTCGCCGTCTGGCTCTGGGTGCTCCTCTCCCTCGCCGCCCCCGCGCTCGTCCTGGAACGCCAGGGCGTCGCCGCCGCCATGCGCCGCTCCGCGAAACTCGTCCGCGGCTCGTGGTGGCGCGTCTTCGGCATCCAGCTGCTCGTCATGGTGCTGGTCACCATGGTCGCCGGCATCATCGAGTTCCCGACCACGATGCTCGCCGGCCTCCTCACCGGCGAGGGCACCGACAGCTTCTTCGGCGGCGGCACCGACGAGCTGACCTGGAGCTACCTCACCGTCACCGGCATCGGCGCCGTCGTCGCCTCCGCCATCACCCTGCCCGTCAGCGCCGGCGTGACCGCCCTGCTCTACATGGACCAGCGCATCCGCCGCGAGGCCCTCGACATCGAACTGGCCCGCGCCGCCGGCGTCGACGGCCCCCACCGGGAGAGCTGACCGGCGTGGCGCGGCCGTGGACGGACGAGCCGGGACCGCCCGTCGTCGTGGACCGCGGCCCGGCGCGCGAGGACGCGGAACGCGAGCTGTCCCGGCAGATCTACACCGAGCACGAACCCGGCCTGTTCCGCCGCGTCTGGGACTGGCTGTGGGAACGGCTGTTCGGCATCCTCGAAGCCGCCGTGTTCGCCACCCCGGGCGGCTGGCTCGGCCTCCTGGTCATCGCCGCCGTCGTCACCGCCCTGCTCATCGCCCTCCGCCTGCGGCTCGGCGCCGTGCGCCACGCCGCGGGCGGCGCGCGCACCGGCGCCGTGTTCACCGACCGCCCGCGCACCGCCGCGGAACACCGGACCGCCGCCGAGGAGCACGCCCGCGCCGCCCGCTGGGAGCCGGCCGTGCGCGAACGCATGCGGGCCGTCGTGCGCTCCCTGGAGGAACGCGACCTCCTCGACCCGCGCCCCGGCCGCACCGCGCACGAGGCCGCCGCCGAGGCCGCCCGCCCCATGCCCGGCCTCGCCGCCCCCCTGCGCACGGCCGCCACCGCCTTCGACGCCGTCACCTACGGCGGCAGGTCCGCGGCCCCGGCCGACTACGACCAGCTCCGCGACCTCGACGACCGGCTCGCCCGCACCCGGCCCGACCTGACCGCGACCGCCACCTGGACGGCCCCATGACCACGGACACGGCCGTCTCCCCCGACGCCCGCGCCATCCTGCGCCGCGCCCGGGGCTTCGTCGCCGCCTTCGCCCTGCTGGTCGTGGCCGGCCTGGTGATCGCCCTCTTCTCCAGCGGCGACAGCGGCGTCCTCCACCCGAGGTCCGCGACGCAGAACGGCAGCCGCGCCGTCACGGAACTGCTCGCCGACCGCGGCATCGACACCACGCTCGTCACCACCGCCCGCGAGGCCGCCGCCGCGGCGGGCCGGGACAGCACCCTGCTGATCGCCCGCCCCGAGGCCCTCACCGAGGAGGCCCGCGGGATTCTCGCCCCGGCCGCCGCGGAAAGCGGCGGGCGCACCGTGCTGCTCGGCCCGGGCCAGGCCGCGCTCGACGCGTTCGCCCCCGGCGTCACCGCCGAGGCCGCCGTACCCGCCGAGGAACGCGAACCCGACTGCGCGTACGACCCCGCCCGCCGCGCCGGCAGCGCCCTCACCGGCGGCCACCGCTACGACCTCACCCGCGCCCCCGCGCTCGCCGACGCGACCGCCTGCTACCACGCCGCCGGCCTGCCGACGCTCGCCACCCTGCCCGCCACCGCCGAGGGCGGCGACACCGTCCTCGTCGGCGCCCCCGAGCTGCTCTACAACCAGTACCTCGACGAGCACGGCAACGCGTCACTCGCCCTCCAACTCCTCGGCGACCGCGCCCACCTCGTCTGGTACCTGCCGGGTCCCGACGAGGCACCGGCCGCCGACGACGAGCAGAGCCTCACCGGCCTCCTCGCCCCCGGCTGGCGCTGGGGCGCGCTGCAACTGGCCATCGCCGTCTGCCTCGCCGCCCTGTGGCGGGCCCGCCGCCTCGGCCCCGTCGTCACCGAGCCGCTGCCGGTGTCCGCGCGCGCCGCGGAGACCACCGAGGGCCACGCCCGGCTCTACCACCAGGCCGGGGCGCGCGACCGTGCGGCCGACGCGCTCCGCGCGGCCACCCGCGCGCGCCTCGCCCCGCTCGTCGGCGTGCCCCCGGCGCACACCCACACCCGGGACGCGCTGCCGGCCGCGCTCGCCGCCCACACCGGCGACAGCGCCGCCGCCGTGCACGCGCTGCTGTTCGGCCCGCCCCCGGCGGACGACCCCGCGCTGGTCCGCCTGGCCGACGACCTCGACGCGCTCGAACGCCGCGTCACCCCCCGCACCCGCGACGCCACCGGCGCCCCGCCCCTTCCGGAAGACAAGGACCGCCCCTCGTGACCGCACCGCCGCCCGAAGGCCCGCGCGCAGCCCTCGAAGCCCTGCGCACCGAGATCGGCAAGGCCGTCGTCGGCCAGGACGCGGCCGTCACCGGCCTCGTCGTCGCGCTGCTGTGCCGCGGCCACGTCCTCCTCGAAGGCGTGCCCGGCGTCGCCAAGACCCTGCTCGTGCGCACGCTGGCCACCGCACTCGACCTGGGCACCAAACGCGTGCAGTTCACGCCCGACCTGATGCCGAGCGACGTCACCGGCTCCCTCGTCTACGACGCGCGGACCGCCGAGTTCTCCTTCCAGCCCGGCCCGGTCTTCACCCACCTCATGCTGGCCGACGAGATCAACCGCACCCCGCCGAAGACCCAGGCGTCGCTCCTTGAGGCGATGGAGGAACGGCAGGTCACCGTCGACGGCACCCCGCGCCCGCTGCCTGACCCGTTCATGGTCGCCGCCACCCAGAACCCCGTCGAGTACGAGGGCACCTACCCGCTGCCCGAGGCCCAGCTCGACCGCTTCCTCCTCAAGCTCGTCCTCCCGCTGCCCGACCGGGCCCAGGAGATCGACGTCCTCACCCGGCACGCCGCGGGCTTCGACCCGCGCGACCTGGACGCCGCGGGCGTCCGGCCCGTGGCCGGCCCCGCGGAACTGGCCGCGGCCCGCACCGAGGTCGCGAAGGTCTCGCTGTCCCCCGAGGTCGCCGGGTACGTCGTCGACGTCTGCCGCGCCACGCGCGACTCGCCGTCCCTGGCGCTCGGCGCCTCGCCGCGCGGCGCCACGGCCCTGCTCGCCACCGCCCGCGCCTGGGCCTGGCTCTCGGGCCGCGACTACGTGACCCCCGACGACGTGAAGGCGCTGGCCCTGCCGACGCTGCGGCACCGCGTGCGCCTGCGGCCGGAGGCGGAGATGGAAGGCGTGACGAGCGACAGCGTCATCACCGGCCTGCTCGCCCGCGTCCCGGTCCCCCGCTGATGGCGCTGACCGGCCGCACCGCGCTCATCGCCGCGCTCGGCGCCCCGGTCGCGGGCCTGCTGCCCGGCTGGCACGGCATCCTCGCCGTCGCCGTCCCGCTGCTCCTGGCCGTCCTCGCGGACCTCGCCCTCGCGGCCCCCGTGCGCGGTCTTCGGCTGGAACGCGCCGGCGCGACCTCCGTCCGCCTCGGCGAGGACGCCGAGGTACGCCTGGCCGTCACGAACCCGTCCGGCCGGCCGCTGCGCGCGCGGCTGCGCGACGCCTGGCCCCCGAGCAGCTGGCGGCCGGGAACGCAGGTCGCCGCCTCCCGGCACCGGCTGACCGTTCCCCCGGGGGAACGGCGCCGGCTGACCACGGTGCTCTCCCCGACCCGCAGGGGCGACCACAGGCCCGTGCGGGTGACGATTCGCTCGCACGGCCCGCTCGGCCTCGCGGCCCGGCAGGGCAGCCACGCCGTGCCGTGGACCCTGCGCGTGCTGCCGCCGTTCACCAGCCGCAAGCACCTGCCCGCGAAACTGGCGCGGCTGCGCGAACTCGACGGCCGCACCACGCTGCTGACCCGCGGCGAGGGCACGGAGTTCGACAGCCTGCGGGAGTACGTGCCGGGCGACGACGTGCGCTCGATCGACTGGCGGGCCACGGCCAGGCAGTCGGCGGTGGCCGTGCGCACCTGGCGCCCGGAACGCGACCGGCACCTGCTGCTCGTGCTCGACACCGGCCGCACCTCGGCGGGCCGCGTCGGGGACGCCCCGCGCCTGGACGCGGCCATGGACGCGGCGCTGCTGCTGACGGCGCTCGCCGCACGGGCGGGCGACCGCGTCGACCTGCTGGCGTTCGACCGGGCGGTACGCGCCTCGGTCCGCGGCAGGACCGGGCAGGACACGCTGCCCGCCGCGGTCGAGGCGATGACGCGCCTTGAGCCCACGCTGGTGGAGACCGACATGCGCGCGATGTCCGCCGCGGCGCTGGCCGGCGCACCGCGCCGGTCGCTCATCGTCCTGTTCACCGGCCTCGACCGGGCGCCCGTCGAAGCCGGTCTCCTGCCCGTGCTGCCGCGGCTGACCCATCGCCACACCGTGCTGGTGGCCGCGGTCGGCGACCCCCGCGTCGCCGAGATGGCCCGCACGCGCGGCACCGTCCCCGGGGTGTACGAGGCCGCGGCAGCCGCCCAGTACGCGGCAGAACGCCGCCACACCGCGGAACGGCTGCGGCGCCACGGCGTCACCGTCGTCGAGGCCCCGCCCGAGGACCTGCCCCCGGCCGTCGCGGACGCCTACCTGTCCCTGAAGGCGGCGGGCAGGCTCTGAGGCACGGGCCACGGCGCCCCCGCGGCCGTCAGCCGAAGTCGTCGGGAACGATGCGGAGTTTGTCCGCGATGCGCGTGAGGGCCTTCTGGTCGGCGGCGCTGAGCGCGTCGAGGACGACGCGGCGTACGGCACGCACGTGCGTGGGGGCCGCCTCGCGCACGATGCCGAAGCCGGGGTCGGTGAGTTGGGCCAGGGTGTAGCGGCCGTCGGCCGGGTCGGGTGTCCGCACGACCCAGCCGCGCTGCTCACAGCGCTTGATGACGTTGGAGAGGCGCGAGAGCGACCCGCTGGCGAGGAACGCGAGCTCTCCCATCCGCAGCGTGCGCCCCCGCGCCTCGGAGAGATGACTGAGCACCAGGTACTCGAACAGGGTGAGGCCGTGCGCCTGCCGCAGCGGCGACTCCAGCTTGCCCGGCAGCAGCAGGACGAGGGACACAAGCCCCGTCCACGCCGCCTTCTCCTGCTCGTCGAGCCAACGGGGCTCCTCGTCGCCCTCGCGCTCGCCCATGCCGCTCATGGGTCCTCCCGTGCCCTCACGTCATCATTCGAAGCCATTGCCCGCACCCCACACTTTACGTGTGAACTCGCGCCCGGCATCAAGCCCGAAAAACGAATAAGGCCCGTCGCACCAGGCGACGGGCCTTACCCGCATACAACGTATTGTCCGGCGGCGTCCTACTCTCCCACACGGTCCCCCATGCAGTACCATCGGCGCTGGAGGGCTTAGCTTCCGGGTTCGGAATGTAACCGGGCGTTTCCCCTCCGCCATGACCACCGGAACCCTGAAAGGGCACCAGCCGCCGGCCGAGAATTCACAGTGGACGCGAGCATCTGAGGACAAGCCCTCGGCCTATTAGTACCGGTCAACTCCACCTGTCACCAGGCTTCCATCTCCGGCCTATCAACCCTGTCGTCTCCAGGGAGCCTTACCCCATCAAGTGGGTGGGAGTCCTCATCTCGAAGCAGGCTTCCCGCTTAGATGCTTTCAGCGGTTATCCCTCCCGAACGTAGCCAACCAGCCATGCCCTTGGCAGAACAACTGGCACACCAGAGGTTCGTCCGTCCCGGTCCTCTCGTACTAGGGACAGCCCTTCTCAAGACTCCAACGCGCACAGCGGATAGGGACCGAACTGTCTCACGACGTTCTAAACCCAGCTCGCGTACCGCTTTAATGGGCGAACAGCCCAACCCTTGGGACCAACTCCAGCCCCAGGATGCGACGAGCCGACATCGAGGTGCCAAACCATCCCGTCGATACGGACTCTTGGGGAAGATCAGCCTGTTATCCCCGGGGTACCTTTTATCCGATGAGCGACGGCGCTCCCACAAGCCACCGCCGGATCACTAGTCCCTGCTTTCGCACCTGCTCGACCCGCCAGTCTCACAGTCAAGCTCCCTTGTGCACTTACACTCACCACCTGATAACCAACCAGGCTGAGGGAACCTTTGGGCGCCTCCGTTACTCTTTAGGAGGCAACCGCCCCAGTTAAACTACCCACCAGACACTGTCCCCGATCCGGATCACGGACCCAGGTTAGACATCCAGCACGATCAGAGTGGTATTTCAACAACGACTCCACCCAGGCTGGCGCCCGAGCTTCACAGTCTCCCACCTATCCTACACAAACCGAACCGAACACCAATATCAAGCTATAGTAAAGGTCCCGGGGTCTTTCCGTCCTGCTGCGCGAAACGAGCATCTTTACTCGTACTGCAATTTCACCGGGCCTATGGTTGAGACAGCCGAGAAGTCGTTACGCCATTCGTGCAGGTCGGAACTTACCCGACAAGGAATTTCGCTACCTTAGGATGGTTATAGTTACCACCGCCGTTTACTGGCGCTTAAGTTCCCAGCTTCGCCATCCCGAAAGACAGCTAACCAGTCCCCTTAACGTTCCAGCACCGGGCAGGCGTCAGTCCGTATACATCGCCTTACAGCTTCGCACGGACCTGTGTTTTTAGTAAACAGTCGCTTCTCGCTGGTCTCTGCGGCCACCCCCAGCTCCAGGCGTAAAGCCCATCACCAGAAGCGGCCCCCCTTCTCCCGAAGTTACGGGGGCAATTTGCCGAGTTCCTTAACCATAGTTCACCCGAACGCCTCGGTATACTCTACCTGACTACCTGAGTCGGTTTCGGGTACGGGCCACCATGAAACATCGCTAGAGGCTTTTCTCGACAGCATAGGATCGTCCACTTCACCACAATCGGCTCGGCATCAGGTCTCACCCTCATGTCGCACGGATTTACCTGCACGACGGGCCACACCCTTACCCCGGGACAACCACCGCCCGGGCTGGACTACCTTCCTGCGTCACCCCATCACTCACCTACTACCCCCTCGGGTCACCGGCTCCACCACTCCCAGAAGTGTCAAAGACACCACCAGGCGGCTTCACGGGCTTAGCATCAGAAGATTCAGCGCTTGCGCTCCACGGCGGGTACCGGAATATCAACCGGTTGTCCATCGACTACGCCTGTCGGCCTCGCCTTAGGTCCCGACTTACCCTGGGCAGATCAGCTTGACCCAGGAACCCTTAGTCAATCGGCGCACACGTTTCCCACGTGTGAATCGCTACTCATGCCTGCATTCTCACTCGTGAACCGTCCACAACACGCTTCCGCGGCTGCTTCACCCAGCACACGACGCTCCCCTACCCACCACACACAAGGTGCGGCGACACGACTTCGGCGGTGTACTTGAGCCCCGCTACATTATCGGCGCAGAATCACTCGACCAGTGAGCTATTACGCACTCT